>JAFAWA010000295.1 GCA_019242155.1 Terriglobia bacterium
GACACGCCGCAGGAACGCGCATCCATCAACCATCAGACCAACAGCCTGCTCGATCTCGTAATGGAACGCGCGAAAACGCTCGAGGGCGAACTGGGTTCGGGAGATCGCGCCGTTCTCGACGGTTACCTGGACAGTGTTCGCGAGATAGAACGGCGGACGCAGATGAAATCCGCCAAGGGCGCATCGAGTATCAAGATTCCCGATGCTCCGGCCGGGGAACTGGATAAGTTCGACGAGCAGGTGAAGCTGATGTTCGACCTGCTGGCGCTCGCGTTTCAGGCCGACCTCACCCGCGTTGCCTCCTACATCATGGTGGCTGAGGGCACCAACCGGACCTACAACCACATCGGCGTTTCGGATTCGTTCCACCCAGTGTCGCACCACGCAAACGACATCGAGCGGATTAACAAGCTGATCAAGATCCAGACCTGGCATGTGGAGAAGTTCGCGGAGTTCGTGAAGAAGATGGCCGAGACTCCGGACGGGCAGGGAAGTCTGCTCGATCACTCGATCTTCATGTACGGCTCGAATATGAGCAATAGCGATCTGCACAACAACTACCCGGAGCCGAACATCCTGGTTGGCGGCGGCGTGGGCAAGATGAAGCTGGGTGGTCAGCACCTGGTTCTCGCGGAACGTACCCCCATCGCAAATCTTCACCTGACTCTGCTGCAGAAGGTGGGGATGGAGCGCGATAAGTTTGGCGACAGCACGGGCATAATAGCGGGTGTTTAGGAGATTTCGGTGAATCGCAGAGAGATTTTTAGGGGCGCTCTTGGCCTGTGGGCATCGCGCCTGCTCCCAGCGCAAAACCCGTCCGGCGGCACGGTTAATCTCACCGATAATGTTGCGGTCCTGAATGATCAGGGCGTCAATCTCGTTGCAGTCACCACCAGCGAGGGGCAGGTGCTGGTGGATAGCGGAGCTTACGATTCGGGGGAACGTGTTACCGCCGTGCCGAACGTAAAAATTCTCTTTAACACGCACTATCACCTGGATCAAACCGGCAAAAACGAAAAGTACGCGGGAGCAAAGATCATTGCCCACGAGCGTACGCTGCAATGGATGTCGACCGATTACTGGGTGCCGGAGAAAGACAGTTACGAAAAGGCCCGTCCCAAAGCCGCTCGCCCGACAGAGACTTTTCTGACCACCGGTTCCGTGAAACTGGGGCACGAACAGATCGACTATGGTTACCTGCCGCTCGCTCACACCAGCGGCGATATTTATGTCTTCTTCAGGAACGCGAATATTCTCGCAGTGGGCGACGTGGCATCGCCCGAGCGCGATCCGGCGCTCGACTATTTCACCGGCGCCTGGATTGGGGGCCGGGTGGACGCGATGGACACTCTGCTCAAGCTGAGCAATGACGACACCGGCATCGTGCCCGCCTACGGTCCGGTCATGACGAAAGCTGCATTGAAGCAGGAGCGCGACCTCATGGAAGAGGTTCGCGCCCGGTTGTTCAAACAGGTTCGGGAAGGGCAAGGTCCGAAGGAGATGTTGGAGGGCGGTGTTCTCAAAGGCCTCCCCCGAACATGGAAAGATCCTGACAAGTTCCTGTATGACGCATCCAAGGGTCTCTGGGCTCACCATGACAAACTCGACCCCAATGTCGTGTAGCAGAGCCGCGATCGAGTGGTTTAGGAGGCAACTTTGAAGCGCTTCATTCTAGCCGCTTACTGCGCAGCTACCGTCGCTGTGGCTATCTGGGCCCAGGCTCCCAAAGCTTCTCTTGCGGATCTGATCGAACAGGGGAACCGCAAAGCGGCACTCGAGCAGATTCGCGCCGGAGCCGACGTGAATGAGGCGCAACCGGACGGCACGCGCCCGATCCACTGGGCCGTCTACCGGGTCGATTATGAGTTGCTCGGCGCGCTTCTCGCGAAAAAAGCGAAGGTGGACGTTGCGAATGAGTTCGGATCCACCCCGCTCACCGAAGCTGCCAAGTTGGGCGACGCGCGAATGGTGAAGGCGTTGCTCGACGCCGATGCCCGGCCGGACGCCCCCGATCAGGACGGCCAGACTGCCTTGATGCTCGCGATCAAGACCGGGGAGTTGCCCGTCGTCGAACTGCTGGTCAAGGCCGGCGCGAACGTCAACGCGCGGGAGACCTTTCACAATCAGACGGCTTTGATGTGGGCTGCCGCTGCGCCGAATAATGCGGGTGAGATGGTCAAGCTGCTGCTTTCGAAAGGCGCGGATTTTAAACCTCGGGCGCTCACGAGCGATTGGTCGAGCCAGATTACGTCGGAGCCGCGCGCGCAGTATCGTCCCGTCGGAGGCCTGACGGCTTTGCTCTACGCGGCGCGCAACGGCTGCTATGAGTGCGTCGAGGCGCTGATCGGCGCGGGCGCCGATGCGAATATTCCGACTCCGGAGGGTGTGACTCCTCTGATGCTCGCGCTCGATAACGGCTATAACGAGGTTGCCAAGCTCCTGCTCGACCGGGGCGCCAACCCGCACGTTTGGGACTGGTGGGGGCGCACCGCGCTCTACATCGTGGTCGATAGAAAAGCCGCCGCGCTCGCGCCGGCGCGGAGCGGGGGATTGGGCGTGGGCCGCCTTGCGCGCGGCGGGGCTCCCCAGGCTGCTCGCGCTTCCGGTCGGCCTCCCGTGTCCAGCATGGAGATCATCAATGCCCTGCTGGCGGCGGGTGTCGATGTCAATCCAGAACTCAATATGCATCGCCCCAGCCGCGGAGGCAACAGCGGGCGATTTGTCGAAGAGTTTCTAAATACCGGATGTACGCCTTTGATGCGGGCCGCGATTGCCGGCGATATCGAAGTGGCCCGGGCTCTGCTCGATAAGGGCGCTAACCCCAATGTGATCGCCATGGGGCTCACTCCGTTTCTGGTTGCTGCCGGCGTGGGAACCGGCGGCCGGGGTACGGGCCTGGCAGCGTCCACCACTGCCGGCGGGCCCGCAAATCTTGCGCTCATGGACCTCCTCCTCGCCCACGGCGCCGATGTCAATGCGCAAGTCACGGGGACCAAGACCTATTCCATGCGTATTGCGCGCGCACCCTCGTCAACGGAAGGCATGACGGCTCTCCACATCGCGGCGCAGACCGGCAAGGCAGACCTCGTGCGGTATCTGCTCGATAAAGGAGCCAATCCCGAGATCCGCGACAGCAACGGCCGCAAGCCAACCGACCTGGCACCCGGCCCGGCGCGCAGCGCGGCTTCCGCTGCTCCCGCCGCCTCGGCTACTCCCGCGACCTCCAGGCCATAACCGCGGCCTCAGGTCAGCGCAAGCGGATACAACGGCGGCTCCGAAGCAACTCGAAATCTGATAGGCTCTCCGGAATAGGAGACGCCATGTCACGCCACAACTGTTATGCCATTGGCCGGCGCGAGATGCTGGGAGTGCTTGGAGCAGGCATGCTCGCCGCGCACCGGACCTTCGCCGCCGCGGAGAGCCTGCGGTTTGCCGGTCTGGACCACGTCGAATTCACAGTCTCGAATGTGGAAAGCACGGCCGTATTTTACGCTCGCATCTTCGGCACCAACGTTCTGAAGAACAACCGCACTTCGCGGCGTTACGTGAAGCTCGGCGACTGTTTTATCGCGGCCGACATAGGCAAGGAAATTCGCGTGGATCACTTCTGCGCCGGTATCGAGGGCTTCGAAATCAGCGGCCTGCATGCTTATCTCGACCAGCGCGGCATTCCCTACAAGGACTTTCCCAGCGGCAAGGACCTATATGTGACCGACCCCGATGGGATCCATGTGCAACTCGGCGCCGCGAACTCCTGGAACGACCTCTTGAAGGGCACGGCATCGCCGGAGACCATTCCCGCCAGCGGCGACCCCATATTCCGGCCGACCGGCCTCGATCATATTCTGCTGAACGTCTCCGATCCCGGAAAATCGGCCGTGTTCTACGAAAAGATCTTTGGTCCCGTAACGCAGCGAAACAATAACCGGACGTGGTTTCAAGCCGGGAAATCAAGGATCGGATTATTAGAGGTATCCGCGGGTCAAAAGCCGGGAGTCAATCACTACTGCGTATCCGCCGCGGCTTTCGACTACAACACAGCCGGCAAGCGACTGGAGCAGGCGGGTGCAAAGTTAGAGGCTGCCGAGGTGAACGGAGCGCCTGAATTCCGTGATGCCGACGGCTACCTCGTGCAGGTGATGACGCCGCGCGCTCCCAACAGCCAGAAGTAGTGGCGGTCCGCCGCGCAGCAGCAGGTCTCGTCACTTTGCCGGTTCGAAAAGGGTGATTATTTCTTGGCCTGCAATTCGGCCTTAAGCTGGCGGTAGGTGGTCTCTTCGTAATTTGTCTTGATCCGTTCCCGGGCTTCGAAGCGGATCTCCCCCGGCCGGAGACCATCCTGTTTGAGAGTGCGGCCTAACAAGGTGGTAGCTTCGGTGTCTGTGGGGTTGCGGTCCAAAGCATCGCGGAAACTTGCGGCCGCGTCCGCAAAATTGCCCGCGCGCCAGTTGGCATAGCCCAGGTTGAAATGGTAATCCGGGTCGGCGTTATCGCCCTCGAGAGCCTTTTTGAAATTGGCGATCGCCGCAGGTATGTTATTACGACGCGATTCGGCCGCTCCGAGATCGTTGTACACCTCGTTCAGAGGAAAGTACCCGGCCACCAGTTGAAACGCCTGCTCCGCTCCGGCAAAATCGCCGCTGTAGTAGCGGCACAGTCCCAACAGGAACTGCGCCTCAAAGTAGTGAGAATCGGAAGGTTCGACTTTCGTCAACCAGGCCGCCGCCACCTGATAGTCTTTGGCGGCCCATGACGCCTTGCCCAATTGGAAGCGCGGCGGCGAATAGTGCTCATCCAGGCGCGCCGCCTGCGTGAACAGACGATGCTGCTGCGCCGGATCTTGTGCCAGAAGGCCGCGCGTATAACTCTCTATGGCATCCAACCGCACCCGCGGCCGGGCGCGCACAAACTCCTCTTCGGTTCTTTTCGTCTTCGGCTCTACCGCGTCCAATGCCTGCCAACTCAGGTGCACTTCAAGCGACGTCAGATCTTCCAGAGCACCCAGTTCGGAGAACTCGGGCCCTTCATGCATGTGCTTCAAATCGATCAGCCGGGCAGTGATCCGCACCGAACCTTTGGACTGATCCTTGTCCGTCTCAGGCGGCAGTACCTCGTAATAGCCGAACAATACGCTAGAAGCATCGAGCGCTTGCCCGATTTTGATGATGGAGGCGTGCGTCAACTCCGCGCCCGGACGTAAAGAGAGACGCCGGTAGACCTCTATGCGGTCCTCACGTCCCAGCATGAGCACGCCCTCGGAATTGAGCGAGTCGTTTACTGCTTCCGAGATGCTCTCCCCGATCCAATCCAATCCCGGAGTCTTCGACTGATTGAAGAACGGCAGCGCTAAGACTGTCTGTGCGCGCAAAGCGCCACACAGGAGCGCCGTCAATGCAACGTACCGCAGCATCAATCTCAGTGTAACGGGGCGGCAGCCAAATGGGGAAACCACCCCGCTAACACACTCGTTCCCGCACGAATACTGCTCACTTACTCTTTAAATACGAGTTTGGTCTTGCTGCCGCCGACGTGAATCTCGAGAATATGCTTCTGCGGGCCGTCATTGCTTAACAGCACGGCAGTGCCGCGGTATTTCGTATCTGAGTTCTGCATGTCCACCATCGCTTCGCAATGCGTTTTGCCGGTGCTGATCATGGCTTTCTGACCCACCACCTCTACGTTGTAGTGGCCTGCCATCAGTTCCGTGTGACCGAACATGACGGGCTCAAACAGATCAATCCCATACGTCTTCGCATTGGCCACAGCCAATCCCGCAACTGCAAAAATTAACATTAGTCTTCGAATCATTACCGCACCTCTCTATTTTTTAAAATGTTTATTTATTTCGAGATCTCGAGTACATCCACTTATACGATCAAAGATGGGAAACGTTCCGGAAAAGTTTTTCATCTAACAGTTAACTCACCGTAAGAAAGTTGCGTATCAGGGGCACACCAAATGGGTACGGACGAGCGCGAGACCGGCCATTTGTGTAGCGGCCCGATCGCCGAAGCCTTCAAGCCACTCGATATCCTTTTCTTGCCGGAACCAGGTCATCTGCCTTTTGGCGTAGCGGCGCGTATTCCGCTGCGCGTAAAAAATCGCTTGGGCCACTGTCAATTCCCCTTGGAGTACTTGCAGTACCTGTTTGTAGCCATGAGATTCGAACGGCTTCGCACTGGGTGCGAAGCCCAGCTCCAGAATTCCGCGTACCTCTTCTATCAGCCCGCCCGCAAACATGGCCGCGCACCGTTGATCGAGCCGTTCATAAAGGGCGTCGCGATCGGGCATTAGTCCGATCTTCAGCACCCGATAACCGCCCAGAGCGTCGCGGCCGGTTGAAAAACTTTGCGCGGCCGGCTGCCGCAGCAACAGACAGATCTCCAGGGCGCGCATCACCTTGGGGACATCATGTGGGTGGATTCGGGCCCCCGTGATTTTGTCGAGCCGCTGCAGAATGCGATGCAGGCTGCCGGGCCGGCGCTTCTCCCGTCGCTCTAAACGGTCCCGCAGCGTCTGGTCGCGTTGCGGGCCGGGGAACAGTCCGTCAAGCAGCGCGCGTACATAGAACCCGGTACCGCCCGCCAGAACCGGCAGTTTGCCTCGCGCGGAGATCTCCATCAGCGTAGCCCGGGCACGCCGTGCGAATTCGCCCGCGGTGAACAGTTCGTCGGGATTTCTGATATCGAGCAGGTGGTGCGGTATTCCGCGGCGCGCTTCCGGCGGGAGTTTGGCCGTACCTACATTGAAGTAGCGGTACACCTGGAGAGAGTCGCAATTGACGATTTCGCCGTCGAACTGTCCGGCGATGTGCAAAGCCAATTCGCTTTTACCGGAACCGGTGGGCCCTAAAACGGCAACCAGCGGGAGCCTCGCTGCGTCTCGGGTGGTAGGCCTCGACGCCTCAAGCTGATGGGAGACTAATTCCATTGGGTGGGAGTCTGGCCGTTATACAATGAAGTCTGTACGATTCGACCTCCGTACGGCCCTCCAGCCGGTCGAAAGAAAGTGGACAGCATGATTCGTTCAGCCACAGCGCTCCTCCTTTTCGCCGGGTTGGCGCCGTTCTCGTTCGCCCAGAACCCCGCCGCAACTGCTTCGGCGCAAGCCAATAAGGGCGGCGCTTATTACAACTTTGCCATGGGCCGGTTGTACGCGGAAATGGCCGGGGCGGAAAACGGAAGAGCCGACTACGTTACTAAGTCCATCCAGTTTTACCAGGAAGCGTTGAAGGCGGATCCTGCTTCTAACCTGGTGCTCGAGGAGCTTACTGACGTTTACATTCAGACCGGCCGGCTGCGCGATGCGGTGACGCAGGCGGAGGAACTGCTGTCGCAAAATCCGGAGAATCTGGGCGCCCGCCGGATGCTGGCGCGGATCTATTCCCGCATGATCGGCGATACGCAACAGGGCCGCGTCAATCAGGACATGCTGCGGCGGGCCACCGAGCAGTACGAGAAGATCACACAGAAAGACCCGAAGGACGCGGAAAGCTGGGTGATGTTGGGTAAGCTGTACCGCCTCGCCAGCAATTCCGCCGAATCCGAAAAGGCGTACAACAACGCCTTGAAGACCGACCCCGATAACGAAGATGCACTCACCGGGCTCGCTGTGCTTTACGCCGACCTTGGGGATACACAGCGCGCCATCGACAAGCTAAAAGCGGTCACCGACAAAAATCCCAGCGAGAACACTCTTTCCGCGCTCGCCCAGGCGTATGAGAACCTTCGCGATTACAAAAGTGCAGCCGCGGTTTTAGAACGTGCCTGGAACGCGGCTCCCGACAACAAGCGCCTGGCGCGCGCTTTCGCGGAAGACCTGTATTTCTCGGGTGATTTCGACAGGGCTCTGAACGTGTATCAGCAGCTTGCGACCGATAACCCGCGCGACTCCATGTATCCGCTGCGAATCAGCGAAATTTACCGGGCCAAGCACGATTATCCGAAGGCGCACGAATATTTGGATAAGGCCAAGAGCATCGAGCCGGAAGACGTTGAGGTCCTATACGACGGCGAGGTCAAGTTGCTCGCGGCTGAAGGAAAGATGGACCAGGCGATCACCAGCTTGAAAGCTCTGCTGGAGAAGACGGTGCGCCGCAACTATTCCCCCACCGATGCAGCCACCAGGGCCATGCTTCTCGAAGAACTGGGCATTTTGTATCGCGAGTCGGAGCAATACCCGCAAGCGATCGAGGCATTCCGCCAGATCAATGCGCTGAACGGCCAGGGCGGGGCGCGGGTCGCGGTCGAAATCGTCGATAGTTACCGCGCAGCCAAGGATTACGAGAATGCGCAAAAAGAGGCCGATGCGGCGATCAAGAAATATCCCGGCGAGCGTGTGGTAGTGCTCGAGCACGCAACCGTGCTGGCCGACCGCGGTAAGACCGACGAGGCCGTGAACGAAGTGCGCGGTCTTCTTAAAGGAGAGCGCGAACGAGAGACCCTGATTGCGCTCGCGCAGCTCTACGAGAAGGGCAAGCGCTTCGGTGAAGAGGCGAAGACCTTGGATGAGGTCGATAAGCAATCGTCCACCAAGGAAGACAAAGAATCACTCGCGTTCATGCGCGGGGCGATGTATGAACGGCAGAAGAAGTACGATCTCGCCGAAGCCGAATTCCGCAAGGTATTAGCTTCCAATCCGAATAACGCCGAGGCTCTGAATTACCTCGGCTACATGCTGGCGAATCGTGGGGTGAAGTTGGAGGAGGCCGCCCAAATGATTCGCAAAGCACTCGAACTCGAACCGGATAACGGTGCCTTCCTGGACAGCTTGGGTTGGGTGTACTACCAGCAAGGAAAATATTCCGAGGCCGAGGGACCACTGCTGCGCGCGATTGAAAAGATCGGCAGCGACCCCACGGTACACGATCATCTGGGCGATCTCTACGTAAAACTCGGAAAGACCAAAGAGGCGATTACGCAATGGCAGGCGTCGCTCCAGCGGTACCAGGCCGGGGCGCCTTCGGAGAACGATCCGGAAGATGTCGGCAAAATCAACCGCAAGTTGGAAACCGCCCGTGTGCGGCTCGCCAAAGACCAGAAATAGGAGTAAGGACTAAGCCGTTTAAATTGGCGTAAGATACCTGGTTTCTATAAGTTGTAGGCGGTCTGCCGATCGCGAACCTATCGTTTTTTGGACTTCTGTGGGATACTCAAGTCTAGAATAGGTTCGCAAGTCAGAATGTCCTATTTGGACGACGCTACCTCCAGGTACAACAAATTATTAGAAAACGGCGCGGGGCGTGACCTCTCGTGGGCCGACGAGCTCCAGGAGCGCATGGAAGACGAAGGTCTCTCCGAGGGCGGCCGGTTGATCTGCCCTGTGCTCCGGCCGAATTTCGTCTCCCGCCGCCAATACGAGAATCTGGTCAAAACCGGCGAAGCGCTGATCTGCGCTATTGATCGCATGGAGCAGATGCTGCTTGCGAATCCGCCCTTACTCGCCCGACTGGAACTTCTTCCGGCGGAGAAAATGCTGGCCTCCATCGATCCCGGCTACCAGTCTTTTGAGGTGACGGCCCGGCTGGATTCTCATCTCTGCAATGGGCATTTGCATTTCTTGCAGTATAGCGCCGATGCTCCCGCGGGCGCCGGGTATGCGGATGCGCTCGGTGATCTGTTTTGGGACGTGCCGCCCATGAAAGAGACGCGCAAGAAGTTCACGCTGGCGCGCGTGGGCGGGCGCAAGTACCTCCTGCAGGCTTTGCTGAAGGCCTACAAACAGTTCGGCGGCGCGAAAAAGCCCAATATCGCGATCGTAGAATTCCGCCAGCCCTATCATTCGGGGCGCAGTGAATACGAACTGTTTCGTGATTTTTTCCGGAAGGAAGGCTACGCGGTGGAACTTGTCTCTCCGGAACAGCTCGAATACCGTAACCGCGTTTTACGCAAAGGATCGTTCGAGATCGATCTGGTGTACCGGCGTCTGGGAGTCCAGGAATTCCTGATGCGCTTCGATCTGGGGCATCCGCTGGTCCAGGCGTATCGCGACCGGACGGTCTGCGTAGTCAACAGTTTCCGTTCCGAACTGGCTCACAAAAAAGCCATGTTCGGACTTCTGACCGACGAAACTCTGGTTTCCAAATTCCCCGCGGCCGAGCGCAAAGCGATCCGCGAGCACGTGCCGTGGACCAGGCTGGTTGCCGCGGCCAAGACGACGTACGAGGATCGTACCATCGACCTGCCCGAGTTCATCACCCAGAACCGCGACCGGCTCGCGCTCAAACCCAACGACGACACGAGCGACCTGCATACCTATCGCGGCTGGGAAATGGACGACGCTGGTTGGGAGCGCGCTTTGAAGCAGGCTATGCGCGCGCCGTACGTGGTGCAGGAGCGGGTCGAACCGGTGCTCTCTCTGTTTCCGCTAATGACCTTCGGCCATCTCGAGTTCCGCCAGATGCAGGTCGACGTGCACCCTCACGCGTACTTAGGCAAAGTGCAGGGCTGCTCCAGCTGGCTCTCGAGCGGCAAAACGGGATTCTCTTCCGCCTCCGGACTGGCGCCGACATTCATTCTGGACCCCAAGGCTTGAAGCCGCGAAGCGGCCGTGGCGGGACGCACCGATAACCCGACTCGGTTCGGCTTTTTATTTTGAACTGGCGCAGCAGAACTACCGTACCTTGAACATGCCGGTGTTTCGACTAGCTCTCTGCTTATTCCCACTTGCCGCCGCCTTCGCGCAATCGCTCGCGATCACCGACGTGGTTGTGTACCCCTCGGCCTCCGAATCGGCGCTTCGTCGTGCCACGGTTCTCATCAACGACGGTAAAATTCAAGCCGTCGGCGAACATGTGTCCGTCCCGGCCGGCCTCGCCGCGATCCGGTGTTCCGGCTGCGCACTGGTCGCGGGTTTTTGGAATGGCCATGTCCATTTCACAGAACCGAAGTGGGATGGCGCGTCTAATAAGCCGGCGAAGCAGCTGACAGATCAGCTTCGGGTGATGTTGGCCCGATCGGGGTTCACGAGTGTGGTGGACACAGGTTCGCTCCTTTCAAACACGTTGGCGATTCGTCGGCGCATCGACTCCGGCGAGGTTTTAGGGCCGCGAATTCTAACTGCAGGCCTTCCCATCTATCCACCCAATGGCATCCCATTTTACGTAAAGGATGGCCTCTCTCCGGAACTGCTGAGGGAATTAACTCCGCCGAACACTGTATCCGACGCCGTCTCAGCGGTTGAACGAAACATCCGCGACGGTGCTGATATCGTAAAGCTTTTTACGGGATCGTGGATTACGCGCGACACGGTGTTGCCCATGCCGAAAGAGATTGCGATAGCGTCCGCCCAGGCAGCGCATCGGAACGGGAAACTCGTTTTCTCGCATCCCTCGAATCTCCTAGGTGTGCGTATCGCGATTGATAGCGGGGTAGACGTGCTCGCGCACACGCCCGAGGATACGCGCGGCGTAGATCAGCAGATCCTCGAGACGGCCGTACAGAGGGGAATGGCAATGATCCCGACTTTGAAACTATTCAGTGGGGACCGCAACATCTCAGAAATCCGTCGCGTAGTATGGGAGTTTGAAAACCTTGGCGGAAGCCTGGTCTTCGGTACCGACACCGGGTATCTTACCGATTACGATGTCTCTGAGGAGTTCAAGCAGTTAGGGAAAGCGAATTTGACGTGGCGCGACGTGTTGCGCATGTTGACCGAGAATCCAGCTCGGCTCTTCAAAGATCAAACCAATCGAGGCCGCGTTGTCCCCGGAATGATCGCCGACTTGACAATTCTGGAGACAGACCCCGCGGTCGATCCATCCGCTTTTTGGCTAGTCCGCTACACAATCAAGAATGGCAGGGTTATTTGGGAATCGAACTGATGCCCTTTCCTTGTTCGAGCACTGGATCTGCCCGAGTTGCTCGATAGAGCGCCCGAGCAGGGCTAACAAGCCCGACACCTACCTGCGCGCTTGATACCGCATCGCCACCGCCCTGGAGCTCAACTCCAGCCGGCTCACAAGTCTCAAGTCGACATACCTCGATAGCCCTGCCAATAACGTCGGCCCGTGGCCCGCTAACCTGGGGTGCACCACGAACTCGTACTCATCGATCAATCCCAGTTCCGCCAACGCCAGTGGGAGCTTCACGCCTCCGATTAACAGTCCTTTACCCGGCTCCTGCTTCAGGTGCTGAACGGCCTTCTCCAGATCCCCGCGCACGAGTTCCGCGTTCCAATCGACTCGGTCCAGGCTGCTCGACACGACGTACTTCTTTGCGGCATTTATGCTCCCCACACAGTTGTAGACGACTCGATGCCGACTGCATAATGCAATCCGAGCTCACTAACGCCGGCGCGGAACTGCGTGCTATTTCCATAGGCTGTATCCGCCAGAACCACAACCACCGGACCTTCTGTTCCAACGCCTGTCGCATCTGCTCGAGGTCAATCGCCGGCTTGGTCTGAAACTCGATCTCCTCGGGTATGCCTGTTTTGCGACGCCCTTCCGCATCCTGACACCACCGCCTCCCGCAGATACAGCCGCCAGGCGATGGGAAGACTCCCATTCCACGTGCTTACCGACAGACTTACTGCCGCCTGGCAGTTATCGTGTTTGCCGATTTGACCGCAGTACTGACGGGCCACTCCCACAGAGTGCCTTCCCTGTTTTGGAAAACCGGTGTCGTCCACGATCCAGGCCAGCACCGGACCATCCTTCTGCATCCCGGGAAGTACCTGCTGTCTTACCTGTCGGAGCATCTCTTCGTCGCTCCACGGAGCATCGGCCACCAGATGATGCAGCGACTGGTGCATGCGGCGAACATTGTCCGGGTCCAGGCGCGCCGCCATAGGTTCAATGCTCTTCCGCTCACCCGGTAATAACAACCCCGCGCAGTAATTCTTTAAAGGGCTATGGCGATCGGCGTGCCCCGCTGCGTCTGCCAGGCCGTCCATATATGCCGCGAACCGCCTCTACTGTGGGCCTGGCGAGGAGAGGCGTAAATCCCACAAAACAATTCGATATCAAAGTGTTTGTTTATAACACAGTAATCCTAGTCGCGAACGTCGAAATCTCCCAAGGTTGGCAGATAGCAGATGCGATTCTGCCATTCCGATGCCTCGGTCAGTTCCCACACCAATACCAAGTGCTCAATGGCGTCAGCCAGTGGCCAGGATTGCGGGGCAAGTAAAACACCCGGACTCTATCGATGTTGACGGAATTCAGCAAATGCTCGGGGCATCGTGCTCACGTCATGGGAAACAACGATTTGACCTGCGCGGGCTGCCAGGCGTAGAACGGCGGCATCATCGACTGAATCGAGTGGCCGGGAATCGAAATCTGCTGCGGGTAAACGGCGGAGAAAGCCGCGAACAATAGCGCGCCGCAGGTCGTTATCCGCCCGAAATTTGACCTTCACTGAGACAGGTGCAACTACCGGCGAATGCCTTGAAGCCGCGAAATAAGGCTCTCCGGTACCGAATCAGCCGAACTTCGGAATTGCTCCCAGTGTTGTTTTTGAGCGATGAGGTATTCGTCCACCTTGGCTTGGTTCGCCAGGTAGTAGGTTATGCTGCCGTACACATTTTCAAGCGATGTTAGCGCAGGAAAATCCTGAAGAATAGTTTCCGGCGTGGCCCCTTCTTTGAATTCCAAAACCACGGAGGCAAGCGAGACCCTCGTCCCGGCCACATATAGGCCGCCCGAACGTTCCTCAATGTATTCTGTGGCCATGTGCTCGCTCGCTTTCAGTATATCGTTCATCGCCCGAGTCATCTTCGATTGACCCCGCCGCTCCAACGCCATGTCGCAGAGCAATTGCACTGGATCTGCCCGAGTTGCACACCGCCCCCGAGCCGGGCTAACAGGCCCAACACCTAACTGCGCGCTTGATACCGCATCGCCACCGCCCCGGAGCTCAACTCTAACCGGCTCACAAGCCTCAAGTCGACATACTTCGATAGCCCCGCGAACAACGTCGGCCCGTGGCCCGCTAACCTGGGGTGCACCACGAACTCGTATTCATCGATCGATCCCAGTTCCGCCAACGCCAGCGGGAGCTTCACGCCTCCGATTAGCAGTCCCTTACCCGGCTCCTGCTTTAGGTGCTGAACGGCCTTCTCCAGATCCCCCTCGACGAGTTGCGCGTTCCAATCGACTCGGTCCAGGCTGCTCGACACGACGTACTTCTTTGCGGCATTAATGCTCCGGGCGAAGGCTTCCATCCAATCAGGCCTCCCCACCGTCTGCGCCGGCGGCCGAAACGCCGCCTCCATCATCTGGTAAGTTACCCGGCCGAAGAGCAGAGCATCGGCCTGGCCGAGGTTCTCGACTGCATGGCGATGCAGCTCTTCGTCGGCCGGAATCGCACGATGATCGCAGCACCCGTTCAATGTGACGTTGATGGAATACCGAAGGGGTCGCATTACCCAAGAGTACCGCCGATGGGTAGGCGGCACGGTCACGCTGCTTCAGGCCTGAAGAATTCAGGCCTGGGAGTTACATTGAGTATCAGCCGCACCGGCGCTAAAATGAGGAAAGAAGCATTATGGATTGGACTGGTTGCGAACTCGTCGAAGTCGATCCTGAGAAGGTCGCCGGACAGCCTGTCGTGAAGGGCACGCGTGTGCCGGCCGATGTCGTGTTGATCGACGAGGAGTATGGCCGGACGCCGGAGCAGACGCACGCGAGCTTCCCAATGCTCGAACTGCAAATCATCCGCTCTCTCCTGGCCTTCGCGCACTCTCACGAACCGCAGTTCCATCCGTGAAGGTTCTGTTGGACGAGAACATTCCCCACAATCTGCGGCCACACCTTTCGCATCATGACACCTACACGGTTTCGTATCTCGGCTTTGCTGGCCTGAAGAACGGGCATTTGCTGGAGGCTGCTGAGGCGGGCGGATTCGAAGTCCTCGTCACGGGTGACCTGTCTTTCTCATATCAGCAGAACCTTGCTGAGAGACGCATCGCCATTGTTTCACTCTCGGCGATTGCGTGGCCTATAATTGAGCCGCACGTTCCAAGGATCGTGAGTGCAGTTGATGAAGCTAAACCGGGCGGCTTCCTGCGGGTGGACTGCGGCGTGTTCAGCCGGAGGAAGTAGCCGCCGTCGGGTTTACGTTCGCACTTCCTATGGAGTTGTGGAGTCCTTCATTCGTCCAAACATAATGCCGATCAACTTACCTTCCCCCACCCCAACTTTCTCCGCTCCCTTTCAACTACTTCCGAACCCCCAACCGCGAAACCCTCCCGCTCGCCTGCTACCCTGAAACCGAGTACAAACGCAATGTCCAACCACCCGCAACCGCAACAAACCAAAAATCCAATTCCCCAAAATGGCTTCGTTTCGCATTCGACGAAATTCCTCCAACCCAAACTCCCGCCCTCAGCCTGCAGCCCCCGAAATCAGCCCCATCCCCCGACTACGATAAAATGTCCTGTTTGGCGAATCCGGATGCCCGTACTCACCCCCGCCGCGTCCCCGTTTCTGTCACAATAGGCTCTCGTTAGAACTATG
>JAFAWA010000414.1 GCA_019242155.1 Terriglobia bacterium
AGCTTTCGTCCAAAGCGAGGCCGGAAGGAAGGCGGGGTCGAGGGCGGGACGAAACTTTGGTGAAATGTTGATTGGGGACCAGACCGGCATTTTGCCCTGCCTCCATCTTCGCAGTATCGGCAACGGCGTGATATGTACGAGTTTGCCCGCGAGCGCGGCGGAAATATTCTCAGTTTTTTGTTGAGCGATTCCGGCGTCTTTGTAACCCTTACACACTTCATATAGAGAAAACTCTTGACGCCACACCAGATCTTGGGGCAAGATTACGAAGTCTGCTTCCGAGGGAGCAGTGCCTGGGAGGAAATCGATGGGGCGGCTTACCGTAGATCTGAGTGCGAGAATAGATACGTTGAAGACCAGAACAAGCACTAAATCGACGCCGGGGGTTGCGTTTCCCCGCTATTTCACAGACCGGTTAGAAACGGGCAAGACTCCGTACGACGAAGTGCAGTGGGAGACCCGTACCGCTTCTATCGGCAACGATAAAGGCGCCGTAATTTTTGAGCAGCGTGATGTCGAAGCGCCCGCTGAGTGGTCGCAAACCGCGACCAACATTGTCGCGAGTAAGTATTTCTACGGTAAGCTCGGGTCTCCGGAACGCGAAACCAGCGTGGCCCAACTGGTGCAGCGCGTGGTCGATAGCATTGCAGACTGGGGAGCTAAGGACGGCTACTTCCAGAGTTCGCAGGATGCGGAAAATTTTCGCGCCGAACTCGCGCACCTGATGCTCACGCAGAAGGCGTGCTTCAACTCGCCCGTGTGGTTCAACGTCGGGGTGAAAGATGCGCGGGGCTATGGCTGGATCTACGACCAGACCGCGGATCGGATTACAAAACTGGAATCGGGCGTAGTGCGCCCGCAGTGCTCCGCGTGCTTCATCGTTTCCGTCAAGGATTCGCTCGAATCTATTCTCGATCTGGCCAAAACGGAAGGCATGCTCTTCAAATGGGGCTCGGGGACGGGTACGAACCTTTCGGCGCTGCGCGAGGAAGATGCGGTCCTGTCGGGCGGAGGCCGCGCTTCGGGACCGCTCTCTTTCATGAAGGGATTCGACGCGTTCGCCGGCGTGATCAAGTCGGGGGGTAAGACCCGGCGCGCGGCCAAAATGGTGATCCTGAATGCGGACCACCCCGATGTGGAGGCGTTCATCTGGTGCAAGGCCAAGGAGGAGAAGAAGGCCTACTCGCTGGTCGAGGCGGGTTACGATGCTTCGCTCGACGGAGAAGCTTATGGTTCGATATTTTTCCAGAACGCGAATAACTCCGTCCGTGCGACCGATGATTTCATGCGCGCCGTCGAACAGGATGGCGAGTGGTGGACCAAAGCAGTTGTAAGCGGGCAGCCCATTAAGCGTTATAAGGCCAAGGACCTCATCCGCCAAATCGCTGAAGCTACGCACCAGTGCGGCGATCCGGGCATGCAGTTCGATACTACGGTAAACCGTTGGCACCCGTGCAAGAACACCGCGCGGATCAACGCCTCCAATCCGTGCTCGGAGTATATGTTCCTGGACGATTCGGCCTGCAATCTCTCTTCGTTAAACCTCATGAAGTTTGTAGGACCGGATGGGCAATTTGCGGTCGAAGCCTTCCGTCACGCCGTCGACACGATGATTCTCGCGCAGGAGATCATCGTGGATAATGCCAGCTACCCGACCGAGAAAATCGGCCGGAACTCGCACGAATTTCGGCCGCTGGGCTTGGGTTTCGCGAACCTGGGAGCGCTGCTCATGTCCATGGGGATTCCCTATGACAGCGAACAGGGCCGCGATTTCGCGGGCGCTATTACCGCCGTCATGTGCGGACAGGCGTATCTCACCAGTTCGCGCGTAGCCGAGGCGGTCGGAGCATTTCCGGGCTATGGCGTAAACGAGCAGCCTTTTCTTGAAGTGATCCGGATGCACCGCGATGCGGCCGGGCGCTTGAACCGCCACAACTTGCCTACCCCGCTTTTTCAAGGAGCGCAGAACTGCTGGAACGATGCTTATGAATCCGGCAGCCTCCATGGCTACCGCAACGCGCAGGTTACTGTGATTGCACCGACCGGGACCATCGGTTTCATGATGGACTGCGACACCACGGGCATTGAGCCCGATCTGGCGCTCGTGAAGTACAAGAAGCTGGTGGGCGGCGGTGTGATCAAGATCGTCAACAATACGGTGCCGCAGGCGTTGATTAAGCTGGGCTACTCTCCCGACCAGGCGGAGCAAATCGTGGCCCATATAGATTCGACCGGAACTATCGAAGGCGCGCCCCATATTAAACCGGAGCACCTGGCGGTTTTCGATTGCAGTTTCCGGCCGCAAAACGGCACCCGCGCAATCCATTACATGGGCCACGTCCGGATGATGGCCGCGGTGCAGCCTTTCATTTCGGGCGCTATTTCGAAGACCATCAACCTGCCCGAGGAAGCCACGGTGGAAGAGATTATGACCGCCTACACGGAAAGCTGGAGGCTCGGGCTCAAGGCGGTGGCGATTTACCGGGATAACTCGAAAAAGGTGCAGCCGCTGAGTTCCGGAACAGGGAAGGCGGAAAAAAAGGCTGCGCCGAGCGCGTCCGCACCGGCGCACGTGGAGAAAGTTGTGTACCGCCCCGTGCGCCGCAAGTTGCCGGATGAGCGCCGCTCGATCACCCACAAGTTTTCGATTGGCGGCCATGAAGGCTACATCACGGTGGGAATGTATGACGACGGCGCGCCGGGTGAGATCTTCATCACCATGGCAAAGGAAGGCTCGACCATTTCGGGCTTGATGGACACGCTCGCAACCGCGATCAGTTTCAACCTGCAGTACGGAGTTCCGCTGAAGTTCCTGGTTGATAAGTTCGCCCACGTGCGTTTCGAGCCCAGCGGGTGGACCGGCAACTCTCAAATTCCCTACGCCAAGTCGATCATCGATTACATATTCCGTTGGCTCGGCGCAAAGTTCCTGGGGCCTGAATACGCCGTCACCGAAGCGGGCGAAACGCCGACTCTGCATCCGACCGAAGCCGATCCGCAGCAGCAGTTGCCCTTCAGTACCGCGGTAGCCGATGCCCCGCTCTGCGCCGAATGCGGCTCGATGATGACGCGCAACGGAAGTTGCTATAAGTGCGGCAATTGCGGCGGGACGAGTGGGTGTAGCTGAACCGGTGCGCTGTCGCCTTGGCTTTATCGATCCTGGTACACTTCCCGCCGATGCGCCACACGGGTGATGTCTATCGCTTCGGCTCCGTCATCTATGGTGTAGATGACCCGGTAATCACCGATGCGGATACGCCATTCGTTCACGCCGCCTTAAGTTTGCATCCGCGTGGGCGCGGGGTAACAGCCAATTGCTCAATTCGGGGTACGATGCGCGAGATAACTGCGGCGGGTAGCGGGTTCAATTCTTTTTCCGCGCTAGCGGCGAACGCAAGCCGGTAAATGCTACTGCCACGCAGCTTGCCGCTCTTAATCAGGTCGGCTTTGACCTTTTCAAACGGATACGTAGCCGGGAATCCGAACCAGTCAATTGCGCTTGCGCGCCCGGCGCTTGGCCGCCCATTCCGGTTTGATCACCTGGTGGGCCCGGCCAAGGGCCAAAGCGTCTGCCGGGACCGGTTCCGTAATCACCGAGCCTGCTCCCAGATAGGCGCCGTCACCAATCTCGATGGGAGCAACCAAGGTGGAGTTGCTGCCTACGAACACCTTCTCGCCTATCGAGGTCTTGTGCTTGTAGGTGCCGTCGTAATTGCATGTGATGGTGCCTGCGCCGATGTTCGAACCGGCGCCGATATCGGTGTCGCCCAGGTACGCCAGGTGATTGGCCTTGGCGCCCGCGCCCAGGTGCGCGTTTTTGAGTTCCACGAAGTTACCGATGTGCGCGCCCTGTTCCACATGGTTGCCGAACCGCAGCCGTGAAAACGGCCCGATTTGCGCGGCCCGCCCGATTCGCGATGCGTTGACAAAGGTGAAGGGCGCGATAGTCACCTCGTCGTCCAGTTCGGAATCCTGCACGATGGAACAGGCGCCCAGCGTACAGTTCTCGCCGATCCGCGTCTTTCCCAGGATCTGGGCGAAAGGCCCGATCACGGTGTCCATCCCAATGCACACCTCGACATCAATGAGTACTGTTTCGGGCTTCTCGACAGTGACTCCGGCCAGCATCAGATCCCGCAGTTTGCGTTCCCGGAATTGCCGGTCGACCTCGGCCAGTTCCACCCGATCGTTAATGCCCAGAGCTTCGCGGGCGTCGTCAATCATCATGCCGTCCATGCGGTGGCCGGCGCGATTGAGGATCTCCACCATGTCCGTTAAATAATATTCGCCGGCCGGATTATCGGGCCGAATCTCCCCGGCGTATTTCCAGAACAGATCCGATTGGAAGCAATAGATTCCCATGTTGGCTTCGCGGATTGCGAGCTGTTCGGTGGACGCAGCCTTCTGTTCCACGATGGCCCCCACGTGACCTTGTGCATCGCGAACCACCCGGCCGTATCCCGTCGGATTTTCCATGTGTGCCGTCAACAGCACGCCCGCCGCTTGGATGGATTCAGTCCGGCGGATGAGGCGCCGCAGAGTCTCCGCGCGGAGCAACGGGCCATCCCCGTAAACAATCACTAGATGGCCACCCAGCGCTTCCAGGACATCGCGCCCGCAGAGCACGGCGTGACCGGTTCCCTTTTGTTCCTTCTGCTCGATGAAACCGCAGCCGGAGGCGGCGACGGCCTGCCGCACTTGCTCGGCCTGATGTCCCACCACGACGAAAATGCGCTCCGGCGGAGCCAGTTCGCGCGCGGTCGCGACGACATGCTCGATCAGTGTCCGGCCTCCGGCGCGGTGCAGCACCTTCGCTTTGCGGGACCTCATGCGGGTCCCAAGGCCGGCTGCCAGGATCAGTACGTTTACGGGCGTATCCATGCTTTCATTATGTACGGGAGTTTCACGACGTACTATTACGCCGCCGTCTTCCCTCCTGAGCCAGCTTGAGGACCATAGCGGCCGCGGCCGCGGGGTCGTGCCTGACTTTCCCCGAAGTCATCGCCAGATTAGCCGCCATCACCTTGAGTCCCATTTTAAAAATGGCATCGATATCGTTCTCTACCGGCATGGCGCACTTCTGCGCGTACTGCCGTTTCATGGCCAAAGTGATCGGCCGGATGTTGACGATCGCATAATCGAGCAGCTTGCCTCCGGCGTGCTTGTGGATGGCTCGGATGTGGTCGCTTGCGCGAAAATCGTTGGTCTCGCCAGGCTGCCACATCAGGTTCACGAAATAGGCCTTTACGGCGGGCGACCGGCGAATCGCCGCGGGAATACCCTCGACAAGAAGGTTGGGCACCACGCTGGTAAAGAGGGAGCCCGGCCCCAGCGTAATCACATCCGCGTCGGCGATCGCGGTGATTGCCGCGGGCAGAGGACGGGCCTTGCGGGGCTGCAGGCGCACACTCTTAATTCGATGTTTGCTGCGGCTGATGAGGGTTTCGCCCACCACCGTGCCTCCGCCCGCGAGGATCGCGGCCAATTCGACATTGTCTGTGGTCGAAGGATAGATACGCCCGGCGATCTTGAGCACTTCCGAAGAGGCCTTCACCGCGTCGGGAAAATCACCCATGATCTGGGTAAGCGCCATTAAAAAGAGATTGCCGAAACTGTGCCCCTTCAAGCCGCGGCCCGATTGAAAACGGTACTGGAACAGACGCGAGAGGAGCCCGGAGTCTTCACTGAGCGCCACCATGCAGTTGCGAATATCGCCGGGCGGGAGAAGATCAAACTCGCGCCGCAGCCTGCCCGAGCTACCCCCATCGTCAGTGACAGTAACGATGGCGGTGAGATCGAGCGAGGGCTGCGATGGATCGGCGGCCTTGGTGTGCTGCTTGAGGCCATGCAGCAGGGCGGAAAGGCCGGTGCCGCCGCCGATCGCAACCACTCGTAGTGGCGAAGTATCTTCCATGCATGTGCGCCGCGGCGGCGAAGCCGGGATAGCTCGCGAGCCGCGCCGGAACAGGGGGCCTATTTAGCGGTTACCAGCTCTTCTTTTCCGGATAGAGCAGCGCCTGAAAATGCGGGTGCCCGGCCACGGCCGCGAAATCCACGTCCTGGCGCGCCATGAGCCGGTTCTTGGGATCCAGCTCGATTGCGCGTTTCAAATGATCGTGAGCCGCCGCGGCATCACCCGCCAATGCTCCCACCAGCGCCAAGCCGTAATGGACGTGGTCGGAATCAGGCTCCATTTCCAAGGCTCGGCGCAAGTAAGCTTGCGCCTCATCCGTTTTCCGAGTATTGAGGAGAGCAACGGCGTAGTTATAGCAATCTTCCGCGGTGTCGCATTGTACTTCGGCCTGTTCGAGACGCCGCCCGCACATGGTGGCGTGCAAGCTCGCGCGATGCGCCACATCCCGCTCCGGCCCTTCGGCGGCCAGCAGGAACAGGCCCTGCGCTTCGCGGAATTTTCTTGCATGAAAAAGCTTGCTGGCGTTCTCGAAATTAGCAAGTTGTTTTTCCGCGCTGTCAGCTCCCGGCGCGGCTGCGGCCCCCGAACGCGAACCGGCGGAGATGCGAATGGCTTCCCCGCGCTTATTTTTCGATGGTGGTAGATTACTCATGCGTCTTCAGTGTTCGCAGAGAAAACTTTTTGATGACGTGGCCGGCATCCCGGGCCGAACCAACAATGAGGGTTTTATACCAGACCGCTAAGCCCAAGTGCAACCGGCTACGGCAAGCCCACCTCTCGCAGAAACTTCGCAGCCTCTTCCGGAGGCGTCGGATTAATGTAAAATCCACTGCCCCATTCGAAGCCGGCCACCTTCGTCAGTTTGGGAATGATCTCCAAATGCCAATGGTAGTACGTTAACGGCGCGTCCTGCACCGGGGCGCTGTGAATGATGAAGTTGTACGCCGGGCGCTCGAGCACTTTGTCCAGCTTACGGATGGTGCTGCGGAGCATCCATGAGAGATTTGCGAGCGTGGGTGCGTCTGCTTCTTCAAAATGCGATTCATGGCGCTTAGGCAGAATCCAGGTTTCGAAGGGGAATCGCGCTGCGTAGGGTGCAATCACCGTGAAGCGGTCGGTTTCCGTTACGAGGCGCGTGCCGGCCGTATTTTCTTCACGGATGATGTCGCAGAAAATGCAGCGCTCCTTAAAATCGTAGAACTGCTTAGCGCCGTCGACTTCTTCCTGCACCCGCTTAGGAATCACCGGCAAGGCGATCAACTGCGAATGCGGGTGTTCGAGCGACGCGCCCGCGGCCTCGCCGTGATTCCGGAACAGCAAAATGTAGCGGAAGCGCCGGTCGCGCTTGAGGTCGCTCACGCGCTCTTTGTACGCCCAGAGCACCTCCTCGATCTGCTTCTCCGATAGATCCGCAAGAGTGGCCATGTGATCGGGCGTCTCAATGATCACTTCATGCGCACCGATGCCGCTCATCTTGTCGTACATGCCTTCGCCGCGGCGGTCCAGGTCGCCTTCAATGCCGAGGGCGGGGAATTTGTTAGGCACCACCCGTACGCGCCATCCGGGCTGATCGCGGCCGCCGCTATTCCGGTAGGCGAGAATTTCCGGAGGTGTTTTATGTTCACTGCCGTAATCGAACGGGCAAATCCGGGCGGTGGGGGCGGGAACCGGTTGGCGGATGAAATCGTTCGGCCGTTTGGCGCGATCGGTAGCTATGATGACCCATCGCCCGGTGATGGGATCTTTACGCAGTTCAGGCAAGTCATGATTATAACGGGCTAGAACACGCAACCGCCCGATTACCGCGCGGAAACGCGATAATTAGGAGATGGATGTGGATTCGCGTTACGTGATCCGCGATGCTTCGGAACTGGCCGGCCTTTACGGTCCGGCTCTGGAGCGCTCCCTGCGTAAACAGATCGATCATTTAGACGACTACTGCCGTGCTTTCATTGCCGCCTCGCCCTTCGTGATCATCGGAACGCAGAATGAAACGGCGGCCGATGCATCGCCCCGCGGCGATGTGCCGGGCTTCGTGAAAGTAGCCGACGATCACACCCTGCTCATACCTGACCGGCGCGGCAACAACCGCCTGGACACTCTGCAGAACCTGGTGCGCCATCCGCTGGTCGGTCTTCTGTTTGTCATTCCCGGCGTACATGAGACGTTTCGGGTAAATGGAGAAGCCGTCCTGAGCCGCGATCCCGCGATCACCGGACTGTTTGTAGTCCAGGACAAAGCGCCGCGCACGGTCATCGTCGTGAAGGTGAAAGAAGCATACATTCACTGCAGCCGGGCGCTGGTGCGCGCCGATCTTTGGAATCCGGCCAAGTTTGCCCCGCGGCACGCGGTTCCGACTATGGGAACAGTGCTGGCAGCACACACGCATGGGTTTGTAGAGGCAGAGGCGTTCGACGAAGAAGCGCGTAAGCGCGTGCCCCTGACACTTTACTGAGCCGCCTTTTCGACGCCGAACATGGCGAAATATTTCGCCGGTAAGCGAGCGCGGCGGAAAGCTTTGTCAAGGATGATGTGGCGTGTGAAGCCGGTGGCAAGTCTCTGGTCTACGCCGGCCAGGCGAATCTCGTAAGCGAAAGTAAGTAGGCGCGGATCGGCGCGCTCGAGCCACGTCTTCACCACAATCTCGTCATCGAAACGGGCAGGTGCGAGATACCGGCAGTGGCATTCAGCTACCGCCAGCAGAATGCCGTCTTCGCTTTCCATATCGCGGTAGTTGCGCGCGAAACGCTTGCACCATTCCACCCGGCCCACTTCCATCCAGATCATGTAATTGGAGTAGTAGACCACTCCCATCTGGTCGGTTTCGGCGTAGCGGACGCGAAAGCGCGTTTCGGCGGAATCCATGCGCACAGGCATTGTAACCTCTTGCAACGGGAGGGCATTGGCGACCGTCTGCTAGACTGAGGTTACCCTCTACACGATGCGCGTGCGAGTGCTGTTTTTCGGCATGTTGAAGGAAATGGTCGGCATTTCGGCCGAGGAGATCGACCTGCCGGAGGGCGCCAGCCTGGCTCAAGTGTTCGAACGTTACGCTTCGCGCGAGCCGCGGCTTCGCAGTCTCGGTCCGAGCATTGTGGCGGCGCGGAACCACGAGTTCGCAGACCTTTCCACGGCGCTGGCCCAGGGCGACGAACTGGCCTTCCTGCCGCCGGTGAGCGGCGGCACAGACAATCAGGAAATGGTGTCTGGAGAGCACTATTTCTGTCTGACGCGCCAGGCAATCGAACCGCGAAAGCTGATCCGCGATTTACTAACTGGGGCAGAAGGCGCGGTGGTCACGTTCGAGGGCACCGTCCGTAACAACACCAAAGGCAGGCCGACCCTGTACCTGGATTATGAGTGTTACGAATCCATGGCTCTGAAGGTAATGGCGAAACTTGGCTGCGAGATCGCGCGGCAATTTGCCGTGAGCCGTGTGGCGATGGTTCACCGGTTGGGCCGCATGCTGATTGGCGAAACCAGCGTAGCCGTGATCGTTACCGCTCCGCACCGGCGGCCGGCTTTTGAAGCTGCCTTGGAAGGTATCAACCGCCTTAAACAGACCGTGCCCATCTGGAAAAAAGAGCATTTTGTGGACGGCGAGGTGTGGGTGGAAGGAGAATGGGCCGGCGATGTGCCTGTGGTGGGTTAGGCTTCCGCTTTTTGCCGCGTTCCTTCTAATGCCGCTGTGCGCTCAGGAGCAGCCGTCGTTCCGGGTTAGCGTCAATCTGGTGCGGGTCATCGCTACCGTCAAGAACCCCGCGGGCGAGCTGGTAGGAGAGCTGCAAAAGGGCGATTTTCGCCTATTCGATAACGGCGCCCCGCAGGAGATCTCCGTCTTCGAGCGGCGCACGGAGCAGCCCCTGTCTGTGGGGCTTCTGATCGACATTAGCGGTTCGACCGCTAAGGATCTGAGGTACGAGACCGATTCAGCCGCGCGGTTTTTGAAGGCGCTATTGAGCGAGGGAAATGCAGAGGACGCGGTAGCTCTTTACAGCTTCAACTGGCAGGTCACGCGTAATAACAACTTCACCCATAGCCAGGTCTCCTTGAGCAATTCGTTGAAGACGTTGAAGGGGGAAGCGGGAACGTCTCTCTACGATGCGATTTATCTTGCCTCGCGCGACCTCGAAGACCGGGAGGGCCGCAAGGTTTTGGTGATTGTGACCGATGGGGGGGACACCACCAGCTCTAAAAATCTCAAGCAGGCGCTTGCCGCGGCGCAGTTCGCCGATGCGGCCATTTATCCGGTGGTCGTGATTCCGATCGTGAACGATGCCGGCCGCAACATCGGTGGCGAAAACGCGTTGAAATTCATGGCGGACGGGACGGGCGGCCGCACGTTTCTCCCCTCGCTCGGCGCCGAATTGGATCGCGCGTTCACCGAGATCATCAAGGAGTTGCGCACTCAGTACCTGCTGGGTTTTTATCCCAAGAGCGTGCCCTTGACAGGCGACCGGTTTCACAAACTGAGCGTGACCGTGACCCGTCCGGAATTGCGGGTTTCGGCGCGCAACGGCTATTATGGTGAGGCTGGTTCGGGGGACGGTGGTTCGCCGAACACCAGAATAACCGTATCGCCGCAGACCAAGAAGAAACCTCAGGAGAAATAGGTACGCCGCAACAAGGTAAAGCCGCACGGCCCCCCGAACACACCTTCGAAGAGGCGAAGTACTTAAAGCAACTGGTGGATCAGGGTAAGCCCGTGCGGGTGAAGATGACCGATGGCGAAGAGGTGGTCGGGACGATTGAATACTACGACCAGTCCTTCATTCGGATCACCCGCGACGGAGAGCCGAACCTGTTCATCTTCAAGCACGACATCAAATACTTACAGGAAGAGCCGTAGCCCGTCACTTGGCCATGGAATTTCTGGAAGCGGCAGTCGAAATTGCGCGCGAGGCGGGAACGCTCCTGGCCAATTATTTCGAACGCAAGATCCCCTTCGAGAGAAAAGGCGAGTTTGACCTGGTGACTGAGGCGGACCGCTCTTCGGAAAAACTGGTGGTTGAGAAGCTCCGTACCCACTTTCCCACCCACGCGGTAGTGGCCGAGGAAGGCGGCGGCTTTAGCGGGTCTTCCGAATACCGGTGGTATGTGGACCCCCTGGACGGCACCACCAACTTTGCCCATAGTTTTCCGATGTTCAATGTGACGCTCGGTTTGGAGCGGGCGGGCGAGGTGATCGCCGGCGTAATTTACGATCCGGTGCGGCAGGAGATGTTCACCGCCGAAAAGGGAAGCGGCGCGTATCTAAACCATAAACGTATACGCGTCTCACGGGTCACCCGCCTGGCTGATAGCTTGGCCTCCACGGGCTTTCCGAGCAGGAAGCGGAGCCACAACGTGAATATCCACTTTTATTATCAGTTGGCAATGGCTTCTCACGGGGTACGCCGCACAGGATCGGCTGCGCTCGATCTTGCGTATGTCGCCTGCGGGCGCCTCGACTTCTTCTGGGAATTCGGCCTGAAGCCGTGGGATCAGGCCGCGGGCGTGCTCTTAGTGCAGGAGGCCGGAGGTCAGGTTTCGGATATGCGCGGCGAAGCACACAGCATTACAGGCTCCGAACATCTCCTGGCCGATAACGGACTGCTTCACGGCGAGGTCGTTCAAATGTTCGATACGATTTTTGCGGGACAGATGCCGACTCCATTGCCCGACTTGGCGTGAATCCCGCTCCCCGCCACGCTACTGGTGAACGGTCTGCTCCAGTTCGCGGATGCGAGGTTCTAAAGGCGAAGGCTTCGGATCCAAAGATGCGGCTTGGCGTAAGTACCGCAGCATGTCGGGTCCGTTTTCGTCTTTCGGCAAATCGATGCCCTGACCGCGATGTAAAGCATAGGCGTGGTCGTTGTCGATTTCGAGGCACGCGATCTTTCCATTGTTATCGTACACGCGCGAGAGACCAACATCGATCAGGATCACTTTGCCGTGAAAACGCGGAGTAATCGCGGCGTTCGAATCCGAGTGGCCGATTACGATGCGATCCACGTCGAAGTGTTTCAGAAGCTGGTCTACCAGAGGTTGATACGTGCTCTCATCCCCCTCGGCCAGGCCCCGAAACCAGAGCGGCCCCTGTTCGTCAGTGGCGATTCCTCCGTGCAGTTGATTAAAATCCCGGAGTTCCTGACGAACAGTATCGTTAATCCGGTCGAGTGACCAGTCCGCGTACTTTTGTCCGAGTCCGGCATGCACGAACAGTGTGCGATCGATTTTGACTACAGCGTTATGCGAGCGGATCCAGCGGCCATATACGCCTTCCGCGCCGAATGCGGCCGTCCATTCAGCGACGCCCGGGATGGCTTGTGATGCTGAACGGGCCGGTTCGGCCACTATGGTATTCACCGTATTACTTTGAGCGTCGTAAGCGAACTGCTGGTCCGTCTTCAGATTCAGCGGACGGAAGGCGGAAAACTCGGCTGCCGACACATATCGGAGATCGCCGTAGACATCCATCGCCTCATGATTTCCGATCAGCGTGTGAACCGCGCCCCCGGCCGCGTTCGCCTGTTGTTCGAGACGAATCAAAAGGTCCATAATAGCCCGGGAATCGGGCCCGCGATCGACGATGTCGCCCGTCTGAACCAGGTGCGCCTTGCCGCCGATCCAATTGCCGCTCGCATCGATCAGTTCAGCCGACTGCAAAACCTTGATGAACTGTTCATAGTCGCCGTGCACGTCCCCAATCGCGACGATGCGCTCGACGCCGGTCCAGACATCCGGCGGACGTGATGACGCGGAAACGTCGTTGATGGGCTGTAACGGAGTCCCGGCCTTGGCCTGTTCGGGGGGTGCGCCGGCGCTCGCGGCCGTAACGGCGGGTGTCGCTGGCGCCGTCTTGGCGGCGTCCTTTTCTAAATCGGATTTCTCGCTCGAGGGAGCGGTACCGGCCGGCGTAGTCTCCGGCTCTTTGAATAGGGCTGCCTCCTGCTCGGGGGCGTGGGGATGCCCCGTCGGATGCCACTCGTTCATACGAGCCTCGGCCAATTTGATCTCTTTAGGCTTCATGCGCTCCGCGGTGGTCCGCAGCAGTTCCCCGGCGCGGGGATCACCTTGCTTCTGAGCGAGTGCGAACCACGCATAGGCCTGCACCAAATCGCGCTTCATGCCCTGGGCGTTGTAAGCAAGTATCCCGAGATTGGTGAGCGCGGGAGCATAGCCGGCATTCGCCGCCTTGGTGTACCACTCGATGGCTTGCATGTAGTCCTGTTGGACTCCCTGGCCGACGTCATACATCACTCCCAGGTCGAACGCGGCACTGGCCACGCCCTTCTCGGCTGCCTTGCGATACCACTTTTCGGCCTCGGTAAAGTTCTGGAACGGCCCCTCTTTCTCGGAATAAAGTTCTGCCAGGCTAGATTCGGCCCCGGTGATTCCCTGTTCGGCAGCTTTCTGAAACCAGTTAGCGGCCTCCCGCGCGTTCTGCCCAACGCCTTGACCATTGGCGTACATGACGCCCAGGTTGTACTGCGCCGCGGCCACGCCCTGTTCGGCGGCCTTCTGATACCACTCGGCGGCCTTTTGATAATCCTGGGCCACACCCTGCCCGCGGGCGAACAGAAGCCCGAGGTTGTATTCGGCGTTGGCATCGCCGCGCTCGGCAATGGGCTGCCACTCCTTCAAGGCGGTAGCATAATCACCTGCGTTATAAGCGGCCAAACCGGCCTGGAAATCGGCCTTTACGGGCACGGCGTTCATCAATATTAGGGAGAGAATGACACTCTTGAGTACTAGGTTTTTGGACACTTCAATACACAGCTAAGCATATTGCGTGCCGGAGTGCGATTCCGCACCAGCCGCGGAGTGATGTTATCGGAGTTGGACAAGCTTGCCGTTGCGGAAGTCGAAAACGTAATCCATTCGGGCTAGTTCTGCCGGAGAGAGATGCTCCAGTCGCTGGTTGTAGATATGGATGGTGCGGTCGGCGAACCACAGGGTCGCGATAAACGTCATGTCCCAATCTGTAAACGGATCGTTCAGGAAGACAACTGCGGCGCCCGGACGGGCCGTCGGATGTAACTCATGTAGCTGCTGAATTACAGAGGCGGTTTCTACCCCTTCCACAGCGGCGGCACGCTGGACGAGGCTGGCCTTCAGATAGCTGTTGTGATTTACCCACAGGAGCACGCCTGAAGCGATCAACGCACCGAAAAGCCATCGCGGGCTGATCTGCCGGAACAGAGGCTCCCGGGATAGGGCTCCAGCGGCGGCGCGCGCAACGTCTATAAAGACGACGGAAAAGAAGATGGCCCACCCGGCCAAGGGAATGTAAAGGCAGCCCTGGGTGCGTCCAATCAGAAAAGCCACCGGCAGCGGAGTCAGCAACATGTACGCCCAGCAGAACCGAAGGATGGGCCGGGGTCGCCGCCAGGCAAGATAGGTTATGACGAGCCATAGAGCGAGCAATCCGCGCCACGTGGGCGTGAACGAGAGACCGAAGAGATCGTGGAGTGAGGCTGTATGAAACGTCAGAAAATTGCCGAGAGTGAACACTGGCCGGTATGCGGGCCGGTTGAGGAGCGGAGTAACGCCGAACTTTTTCCCGTAGAGGCTAAGTACTACCAAGATCGCGGAGAGCAGAATCGGGATACCGGGGCCGCGAAACCAGTTCGCGAGCGACCCCCACTTCTTGGAGGGATAAACGTAAAAGAACTCATATGCAATCAGCACGCCCGGCAGAGTCAGGGCCATTTCTTTGCCGTTAAGGGCGCAGAGATAGAGCAGAAAAAAGACGGCGGTTTGGGGCCAGGTAAGTGCGGCGGCGCGAGTCCGAATCGTCACGTAATAGAGCAGGGTGCCGATGAAAAAGGAAAAGCAAAGTACGTCATAGATCATGTCGATGCCGTACTGCAGATTGGATAGTCCGGCATGATACGCAACTATTAAGGAAGCTAGAACGGCCGTCAGGTCGTCGCAGCCCAGGGCGATCGCCAGGTAGAAGAACAGGACCAGATTGGCCGCCAGAATGCAGAGAATGGCGATTTGGAACGGCGCCGGATTGAGACCGAACCAGTGATGCAGTGGAATATAAAAGGCGGCAGCTAAGGGTCGATAGAAGCCGCGCCAGACGAGAAACTGCGATTCTAGAGCGCGCCATGGGCCGAGTTGGAAGTAGATGCCCATGTTCATCATGTCGTCGGCGGAAAAGCGATAGGTAATCCGTTCCAAGCTCAAAACCAGGAAGTAAGAGAGAAGAGAAAGAAGAATTAGGATACGCCGCCGGCGGCGTTGGGCTTCCGCTTGCTGCACTCAGAGTACGGTAACACGGCATTCCATCGCCGTTCCGCTGAAGGTCAGCGCTCCGGGTACGCTACGCGGGCTACGGTGAACGCCGCTGTTAAAATGGGGGTATTGATGCGCACGGTAATGCTTTCGGCAATCTGTCTTGGAGCACTGATATCGGTGGGATGCTCGGAACAGCCCACCACCGCGGGCGCTAAGAAGGAGGAGAAGGCCGAGCCGGTTACCGGCCAGACGGCGCTGTTTCGGATGTACCAGGTAGCGAGGTCCTGGGCCTCGGATGTCAAAATTCTGAAGCTGAGCAGTATTCACCTGACCGAAGTGCCGGCGATTCGCGGCGCCGCCGGAGCATGGCAGGTCGTGTTTGTCTCGGCCGAGAAGAGTGCCCAGCGTTCGTATACTTATTCGGTTGTCGAAAGCGAAGGTAATCTGCATCAAGGCGTATTTCCCGGGCAGCCAGAGGGATTCTCCGGATCAGCCGACGCCGCTTTTTTGATCAACACAGTGAAAGTGGATACCGACGCTGCTTTGAAGACCGCATTGGCCGAGACGCCGGTATCCGAATACAACAAGAAGAACCCGAAGCAGACGATTTCCTTCGAACTGAGTAAGCCGGAAGGAATGCCGGACCCGGCGTGGCGCGTAATCTGGGGCGAATCGGCGGGCACGTCGGGCCTGTCGGTGTTAGTAGACGCGATTTCAGGCAAGTACGAGAAGACGCTGCATTAGTAACTGCAAACAGTAAGCAGAATCCCTCAAGCGAGCGCGATTACTGAGTGAGTGTATAGGTGATCTGGTCCACGGGCGTGCTCTGGTCCTTCCCGCTCGAATAGTTCGTGAAGCTCACTATAGTGAGAGCATTGCCGACCTGGCTGACTCCAATCAAGGTGCCGGTGTACCAGTTGTTATCGATATTGAACGTTTCGCTCCCGACGGTGCCATAACTGTAGTCCATCGAAGTGATGTTGGCTGCCTGTAAGCGTGACGCAAGCGGGCTACTCGAGAGCGACCCCACTACGTACCAGGTGGCACTGTCCGGATAGCTGTAGATCCAGCCGCCGGGTGATGCCGCGAGCGTCCATACCGTCGATCCATCAGGCGCTACACCGGGACCGCTAACGCTAATGAGCGATTTGCCGCCCCCTACGTTTGCCGGTCCCACATAGTTCCCGGCTCGG
>JAFAWA010000061.1 GCA_019242155.1 Terriglobia bacterium
CTTCTCTTTGTCTCGGTGTATCAGGCGAGCGAGATTCTGCGCGACATCGGCAAGCTTTGTCCCGCCGAAAAATACCGTATTCTGCAGTTGCCGGAGATTTCGCTGCGTTTGGGAGTAGCCTCTCTGAAGGAAAGTTCGCCGGTTGCGAACCGGCTTCGGGCCGAAATTCTCAAAATGCAGGAAGACGGTCAATTAAGCGGGATTCTAAGCAAGTACGGTTATGTGGGTCTGACGGAAGTGAAGATGATTTTCGAACTGGTGGCCGCGGAGCATCAGGCTCGCAAGCTTCGGGTGTTTTCTGCCGCGCTGTGGATACTGCTGGCAGTACTTATGGCGGTGGTTTGGCATTCCGTCCGTATGCGGCGGCTGGCCGAGCAGGCCAGTGTCGCCAAAAGCGAGTTTCTGGCGAACATGAGTCACGAGATCCGGACGCCTCTGGGCGGTGTGCTGGGCATGCTGGAACTGGCGCTGGAATCCACGTCATCCCTGGTTCGCCGCGATTATCTCGAGACGGCCCATTCCTCCGCCCAAGCCCTTCTCTCGATCCTGAACGATGTCCTCGATCTTTCCCGCATCGAAGCGCGCCGGCTGGAATTGACGCCGATCGATTTCAACACCCGGGAATTGATTGCAGAAGTTGATCGTCTGATGTCTTCTGTGGCCCGGAATAAAGGATTGCGGTTCGACGTGAAAATTGACGAAAGAGTACCGCGGTTCGTCCACGCAGACCCTCTAAGGATCAGGCAAGTGATCTTGAATCTGGTCGGCAACGCCATCAAATTTACCGGAAGCGGGTCGGTGCGTGTTGCACTGAGTCTGCCCGAGGGAGAGTTCCGGACGCTCCAGATCGAAGTAAAAGACACCGGCATCGGTATTCCCGCGGACAAGTGCGCGCTGATCTTCGAACCCTTCCGGCAGGGCGACGGATCGATCGTGCGGAAATTCGGCGGTTCCGGGCTGGGGCTCGCGATCTCGAAACAGCTGGTCGATTTGATGGGCGGGCGCATCTGGCTGAATAGTGTTTCGGGGAGCGGCAGCACCTTTTCCTTCACCGTACCGTTTGGCGATTGCGAAAATATGGAGCCGGTCGCGGCGGTCGAGTCCGGTAAAACGCCGGTGCGAGCTTCTTTACGGATTCTCGCCGCGGATGACAATCCCGTAAACCAAAAGCTGATCCAAGCGCTGCTGGCCAGGGACGGTCATGATGTCACGATGGTTGGCTCCGGACAGGCCGCGGTTGCCGCGGTAGCCGCCGGCACCGAATTCGACGCGGTTCTCATGGACATTCAGATGCCGGAGATGGATGGATTTCAGGCAACGGCTGCCATCCGCGCGCTCGATCAGCAATGCCGGGCGCGGATTCCGATTGTGGCGTTGACAGCGCACGCGCAGGCTGGGTACGACCAGTCTTGTCTTGCTTCGGGAATGGATTTCTATCTGAGTAAGCCCATCGATCGGGCCCGGCTGCGGGATATCCTGGCGAACATCTCCGAACGGCGGGTTCGCGCCGTTCCCGCTTAGCCGTTCTCATCGCGCATTCAGCGATTCGGTCACATGCTGTTGGAGCAGTTCCAGCGGCAGGACTCCGTTTTCCAGAATGCGCTCATGAAATGCCCGAATGTCAAAACGGGCCCCGAGTTTCTGCTCGGCTTCACGCCGCAAGCCGCTGATTCGAAGTTGGCCCATTTTGTACGAGAGCGCCTGTCCTGGCCAAGAGATGTAACGGTCTACCTCCGCAAGCGATTGATCCGGGGCGTGCGTCTTGAAGTAGTCGATCGCTTGTTGCCGGGTCCAGCCCATAGCATGCATGCCGGTGTCGATCACGAGGCGGACGGCCCGGAAACGCTCGCTCGCAAGCTGGCCGAACCGGCTCGGAGCATCCTGGTAGATACCAAGCTGCGAGCCCAAGGATTCGGCGTATAGTCCCCAACCTTCCACGTACGCGCTGTTGGAATAGAATCGGCGGAATGCGGGCAGGCCCGAGAGTTGGCGCGCGATGGTCAATTGAAACACATGGCCCGGTACGGCCTCGTGTAGAACCAAGGCCTGCTTGTTGTACATCACCTGCTTTTCCGGCTGATAGGTGTTCAAGTTCATCCAGCCGGGCACGCTATAATCCGGCGCGGGGGCCTCGGCGTTAGTCGCGGTCGCGGCTTCCCGGTCCGTGGGAATCGGCCGCACGCCGTAGAGCAGCCCGGGAAAGTGCTGAAACAGATCGGGCAGGCGCGGTTCCACGATCTTGGCGATGTTGCGGCAATAGGCCAGCATCTCTTCCTTGCTGTGAAAATGCTGCTCAGGCAAGCCGTCGAGCCGCTGTTCGTATTCCACAATGCTGCCGCTGAATGCCGCCTGCCGCAGCAGCGCGCGCATTTCGCTCTCGATCCGGTCCACTTCCGCGAGACCAAGGTTGTGGATCTCCTCAGGCGTGCTCTCCGTGGTGGTGTAAAAGCGGACCAGGATGGCATAATCCTCGCGGCCTTTCGCGATGCTGCTCAATCCGATATTCGGACGCACGTTGCGCGCGTAAGTCGTTCCGAGGTAGTCATAATATCTGCGCCATGCGGGCAGAAACTGATGGTCGTACAGATCCACAGCCGCGGCGCGGAGTTTCGCCTGATCGGCAGTGGGGATCGCCGCCGGAAACTTGCGAAAGGCGGCCAATAGGGCCGTTTGCGACTTGTCTTGCCCGATTTGGGCTTGGAGTTGGGCGCGGACCAGATCGAGAACTACACGCGGCTGAGTCAAGCCGCGCGCCGCGGCCTCATCGAGCAGCGCGATGTTCTGATCAATATAGGCGGGCACACCGCGCAGCCGCGCGAGGAGATTCTGGTAATCGCGCATCGTCTGTGCGGGCATGCGGTCGAATACGGTGTAGACGCGGTTGTGCAGCCCGTTCTGCTGGGTTACCCGAAGAAGTTCATCCAACAGATCAAGCGACTCCATCTGCCGCTTCAGGTCGTAATCCAAAAGGCGGGCGCTCAAGCGGTCTTCGGGTGAGAGGCCGGCGGGCGGAAAGGAGTTCACCCGGCGCAGCCATTCGGCCAGATGCGCGCGCCGCTGCTCGCGGCCGGCTTTCGACCAGTCGGTCCAGCGGTCGTCGTATTCATGGCGGCCCACGGAAGTAGCAAACTCCGGCTCATCGCGCAGTAACTCCTCGAAATACTGGTTGAAGAAGGCTCGAATGCCGGAGGGGCCGCTCTGGGCGAATAGCGGAATCGAAAGCAGCAGGCAGAGGATGGGGCGCAGCATGCCTTCAGTGTAGTGCCCGCTCACATGCCTTGAATGCGAAGCCGCTCTCTAATAAGGTGTGAAACAATGGTTGCGAGTCAACCCCATGCGAAAGCTCCTTTTTGTTTTGTGTATATTTGCGGCCTATAGCTTCGGCCAGACGCCGACGCCTGAAAGTGTCGCCAACCCGGCCGCGGCCGGCAGTTTGCAGCCGAACTGGTCGACAACGCCGGATGGCCACGCTCTCCTGAGCTGGATTGAGCCGGTAAAAGGCGGCGGTTTCGGGTTGCGCTATGCGATTCGCGGCGGGTCCGGCTGGTCGGAGGCGCATAGCATTGTTGAGAACCGGCATTTCTTCCGTCATCCGGCCGAGGTTCCCGAAGTGATGCAGTTGGGTGAGAAGCAGTGGATGGCGCACTGGGTCGAGATGCCTATGGAGTCAAGTGAGGCGGAGTTCGTGTACGTGTCTTCGTCGACCGACGGCCTCCATTGGAGCGCGCCGGTGATGGTCAACAAGGACAAGAGTCCGGTGGAGCACGGGCTGGTTTCGATGGCGGCGAGCGGCCCCGGCGAGATCTCGGTGTTTTGGCTCGAAACTCCAAAGGGCGAGGATGGACCGGGGTACCTGATGCGCAGCATCGTGAACGCGCAGGGCCAGGTGAGCAAAGAAGAGATCCTCGACAGAGACATCTGCAACTGCTGCCCGACTGCGGTGACGCGAACCACAAAGGGGCTGTTGGTGGCGTACAGAGATCACACGCCCGATGACATCCGGGACATCTCGGTCATACGGTTTGAGAACGGGAAATGGACGCAGCCGAAGAACGTCTATCCCGACAAGTGGCAGTTGAACGCGTGCCCGACCAACGCGGCTGCGGTCGTGGCTAAAGGCGACCGCGTGGCGCTGGCCTGGTACACGGGCGCGGGGACTACGCCGAAGGTCGAACTGGTGTTCTCTTCGGATGGCGGTGCGACCTTTACCAAGCCCATCGTGGTGAGTACAGGCCATGCGTACGGCTACACATCGCTCGCGCTCGCGGACGATGGGACGGCATCGATCTCCTGGCTGCAACAGGCCGAAGGCGGCTCGGCCCGTGTCATGGCGCGCAGCGTGTCCCCGGCGGGCGTACTCGCGCCGGCGGTTCAGGTAAGTGAGGGCGGCAGAATGGCCCTCGGTTATCCGCGCATATCGCATGCAGGCGCGGAAACATGGATTGCTTGGGGCGGCGCCAAGGTGCAGACCGCGCGCTTGAACGTAAAGAAGTAAGTTCTCAACGCACGGTGTAGCTCAGCCCTGCTGTAGCCTGAAACGAGTTCTTCTTGAACCCCGGCGAAGGATCGTTCAAGAAGCTCTCGATAACGCCCAAAGTGAAGGCTAATCGTTTGTAGACCGGCACGTTGAGCGCGGCATTACCTTGGACCAACAAGGCGTTCAAGTCGTTCCAGGTCGGGGTTGCAGTGATCTGCTCGGTGAAGGTGATGCCGCGAGTGAATCTTCGTAACACGCGTTCTGAAAAGTTGGAAGCGATCAGGTCCCGGTCTTTGCCGGATTGCGCGAAGTTCTGGCGGACGTAACCGATGCTGCCTTTTATGTCAAAGGTTACATTGGGAGCATTGATAACCGTCCATCCGATACCTCCGTCGTAGTTCTGTTGCAGGTCGAGGCCCTGCGAAAAATTGTGGTCGAACGCGGCCTGCCCGAAAGCATATACGCGGGAGATGGAGAAATACTGATCGCGTTCGGCATCGGCGTGGTAGATCTCGGTCTTGATCCGGGGAGTGCCCGGCTGCAGCTCGTAGCCGTCGGCGAACGTGAAGTCGATACTGGTCCGGTTGCGCGCCGGAAAAGCGGTTTCTTGGGGAATGGCGCGAATCAGGTTGACCGCGCCGGTGAATGTCCGGCTCTGCTGCGTGGCCACAACCACAGAGGCTCCCGCCGTGATCGTTCCCGCCCAGTCTTTGAAAATGCTGATGCTTGGAGGGGAGATCTGCTGTTCAAAGGCGGGCTGCTCGATCACCTGTGCCGCTTGGGCAACGGGCACAGAGCGGGGCGCGGCGCCTGCCCCGGGGTTGACCGTAATAGTCTGGCCTGTCACATCCAACGTACCCTGTGGAACCGTGGAACCGTCTGCGTGGGGACGCACCTGCACGTCCTTTCCTAATACCGCGTACGGCGTGCGGGTATGCAATTCTTTTACGTTCTTCCAATCTGTCGTGATGTTGCCCAGCACGTTACTTTTGAAAGTCAGCGAACCCCCGGCGGCTCTCACCAGGTGACCAACGAGTCTTTCGTCGTCGTTCAAAATCAGTACATCCTCGGGTGGCGGCGGCGTCTGCGCGTTAAGGCAGCGTACGCCGAGAACACCGGCATAAAGAACGCACAAGCCGATGCTACGAACGGAATCTCGAAGAGGCATCTTTCTAGAATAAGAGATGCTAAGCAGCGTCTTGGGATAATTCTATGGCGCGGCGCAGCCCGAGCAGGGGAAGTTCCGGGAGGAAAGCATCGAACAGATGCTCCGCCTCGAACAGTCGTCCGAAGCCGCCGGTGCCTAGGATGAGCGGCGCTTCGTCGCCGAAATGCTCCTCGGCCACCGTGGCGGCCAAGAAACGGACGGTGGCCAATGTGCTGTAGTACAGTCCGGATTGAATACTTTCCACGGTAGATCGGCCGAGCACCTGAGAAGGGCGCACAATTTCGACCGCCGGGAGCCGCGCCGTTTTCGATTCGAGCACCGCCATGGAGCTATGGATCCCGGGAGTAATGATTCCTCCCAAATACTCGCGCTCTTTGGTAACCGCACACAGTGTGGTTGCGGTACCGAAATCGACGATCACCAGATTTCTTCCAGGAAAGCGTGTGACTCCGCCGAGAGCGTTGGCGATTTTGTCGGCGCCGACTTCGAGCGGGTTGCGGTAGCGGATTTTGAGTCCGGTCTTGACGCCGGGCTTCAATGAGAGCGGCTCGAAGCGGAAGTATTTTCGAAAGCAGTTGCGCAGAGAGTGCAACACATCCGGCACCACGGAACAGATACCGGCCATGGAGATTTCGAGCGGGTCCACTCCGTTTTCCCGAAGGACGGAGCGGAAGAACAGACCGAACTCATCGGAGGAGGAGCGCACGCTCGAGGCGCGGCGGAACGTGAGCTTCAATTCCTCGCCGTCATAGACACCGCCGAGGATCTGGCTATTTCCGACGTCCACGCAAAGGAGCATGAGCTTTAGCCGAGCGGCACGTTATCGATGAGGCGAATGCCTTCGAGATGAGCCGCGGCGAACCGCCGTCCGAAATGTTCTTCGACGTAATCCACCGTGAAACCGGCCTCGGATAGTTTTGTTTTGGCTTGGAGCGGATCGGCGGCGGTGCGCAGCACGCGGAATATCTCGGCGGCTTTTTCACGGCCGGCGGGAGAGAGCAGCAGATTGCGCGAGCTCGCAGCGAGACCGGAGCTTTCGCGCACGGTGGGGCAGCCGACGATTTCGGTGGGCACGAAGAACTCTTTCGCCAGGTCACGAATCACTTCGAGCTGCTGATAATCCTTCTCGCCGAAGTAAGCGCGGTCCGCGCGGACGAGGTTGAGCAGCTTCAAAACGACGGTCATCACGCCCTGAAAAAATCCCGGCCGCGAGACTCCTTCCATTACTTGCGTGAGTGATTCCTCTTCAATATGGAAGCGGCGGCCGAAAGGGTAGATTTCGGCGGCGGGGGGCATCAGGACTTCATCGACTCCCAGCTCTTCGAGAAGAGCCAGGTCTTGAGCTACGGTGCGCGGGTAGCGTTCGAGGTCGGTTGGATCATTGAACTGCGCCGGGTTGACGAAGATGCTCACTACGGTGAGCTCGTTCTCCGCGCGGGATCGCTTGACGAGCGAAGCATGTCCGCAGTGAAGCGCGCCCATCGTCGGCACAAAACCGATCGAAGCCGGCGAGAGACTGAGGCGGCGCGCAAGCCAGCCGGCGACGGTTCGCGAAACCTGCATCAGTAGCTCTCCTCGGCCAGCGGAAATGTTCCGGCCTTGACGGCATGATCGAAATCAGCGACAGCGCCCAGAATGCTGCGGGCACCATCGAGAAACGAGCGCGCGAATTTGGGATGGAAATCTATGTTCAGCCCGAGCAGGTCCTGCAGCACCAAAACCTGGCCATCGCAGCCTGCGCCCGCGCCGATGCCGATGGTGGGAATCCGCAAAGCCGCGGT
>JAFAWA010000165.1 GCA_019242155.1 Terriglobia bacterium
CATTCACGAAGGTGTAGTTCGCATTGAGCAGATCGTGGACGCTACGATCCTCGTGAATGGTGCTGGCCACGAACATCTCGGTCTCTTTTTGAAATGCCTGGAGCAGACTGTCGTCGTACGTGGGATACTTTTCCGGGTCGACGACTACTTCGTCCACGCGGCGTAGATTCAACCACTGGGCGGCGAAGTTATCTACTAAAGCCTCTGTGGCGCGAGGGTCAGCCAGCATGCGCCTGACTTCTTTTTCGAGCACCGCCGGCTGGGAAAGCTCATTACGCTCTGCCAACGTTAGCAGATGGTCGTCGGGAATGCTGCTCCACAGAAAGAACGAGAGGCGCGAGGCCAGTTCGAGATCGCTTAAGCGATACGGAACTGCAGCGGGGCTTTTTGCGGGGTCGCGATAGACGCGCAGCAGAAAATCCGGATCGACCAACATGCGTTCGAGAGCGAACTGAATCCCGTTCTCGAAACTGCCGCCATCTTTACGGCCGTCTTCGAAGAACTGCAGCAGCGTATCTACATCGGCCTTGGCAGCCGGACGGCGATAAGCCAGGCGGGCCATCCTGGAAAGAATAGCCGCAGCGCAGGCGCGTTCCTCCGATGCGCGGGGCTCGCACACGAAGATCGCGCGGCGGCTGGGAGTGTCTTTGGCCGGCCCGGGCGCCTGGTAGGGACCGCCGATCTGCACAGAGGCCACATTCGCATGGCTCATGTACACTTGATCATTAGCGATCACACGGCCTAGCTGCATCGGTTGCGGCAGACCTTCCGGCTCCCAAAGCTCTCTGACAAACGATACGCCGACCGCTTTCAAGCCCGCCTGAACCGGCACGCGGACTTCGAGCCCTGTGTCGCCCGTGAGTTGCATGCAGGTCTCCCATTCGGGGTCGCCGGCGAAGCCTGGTTCCCCGTCACCTGCGTAACTGGCCGCGGCGGGCCGGCCCTTGCACTGGCCGCCGACGCTGAAGCGCTTGAGCAATTTGCCGTCGAGCCGGATCTCGAGTTTTTGCGGCCAGCCCATGCCCTTCAGATAATCCTGATACTGCCTCTGGAGCCGAACTTTAATGACGTACTCGCCGTCCACTGGGAAATCGTATTTAACCGCGATGCCGCCCCGCGATCCGAACGGCAGATCTTCGCTCTGACGATCATCCTGCAGCACGTGCAGGGGAATTTCGAAGGTCTCCACATTTGGTTTCGCCGGCGGCAGGCCGGTGGCGAGGCGGGTGACCTGACGAGCCACCGACATATAACGTTCCAAATGAGCCGTGGAGATCGAAAGGACATCTGCGAAATTGTCGAAACTGCCGTCGGCCGTGTCGTCACCGGGAAGTAACGGCTTCACATCCAGATCGAGCGCGAACAGATCGCGAATGGCGTTGTTGTATTCGGCGCGATTGAGCCGCTGAACGGCGCTGATCCTGCCGGGATTGGGGTTGGCCGCCCAAGCCTGATCAAGGTCATTTTCGAGCTTGCCCGCGAGGGCGCGATAGGTAGCGGTATCGGGCCGCGGCATTCCTTGTGGCGGCATGGAACCCGCGCGGAGCTTGACGATTACCTTCTCTAAAATCTCACCGCTCGCGGCCGGCCTGTTCAGGTCGACCGTATCCAGGGCTAGGCCCGCAGTGCGCAGTTTCTGGTTATGACAGGTAACGCAGTACGTATCGAAAAAGGCGCGAGGTTCCGCCGGAACCGCAGCGCAGCGCGCCAAGGGCGATGCTGCAAGAAACGCCAGGCCGACGAGTGTTTGCAACAGCACAGCCTGTCTATGTGGGCACTGCATCCGCATCCTCCGGACAAATGCAGTATACAGGAGCCGAAAGCCCTCTGTAGGCTTGGATTTCGCGGGGCCGGGCCGCGGAGCTCGGTTTCCCTCGCCGGCTTTTTGCGAAACGGAGCCAAATGAGCAGCCTGGGCCCGGGTCAGGCGCACCGCTCGAGTCGGATTGCCAAACGAAGCCAATTTGGTTCACTCCGCTAAATTTGTGAAATTGACGTGACTCGATTCGCGTAATCCTCAAAAGCACTTGCTCAATTCGGCGCGAGCGTCCTTGCCGAGGCCGTCGAAGGGAAACTCTACCGTCTCGCCCGGGAAGAGGTCGCGAACAGTCAGCGACTGTTTAGGCAGGCCGAGTTGTTTCGATTTGTCGCTATTCAGAATGACGGAAGCGTGCCCTGATTCGAGGCTCGTACCGTTTCCCATCGATTCCTTTCCTTCGATCGTGTAGCTCAAGGCCGGGTTGCCGTCGATCGAAGCGGTGAGGGTGCGCCCCGTCTGCGGTTGCGGCGACCAGGTTAACTGCATCTCGCCGACACGGGTTCCGGGATTGCAGACGAGCAGGAGACGGTATAACGGAGCATCGGCTGAATCGGGCTTGCGGGGCGGCACTGCGCGCACGATCCCCGCCGAGACGGTTTCGCTTTGCCGGGACACGAACCACTCTTCGGCCCCCGCGGCCTGCTCCTTAGTTGATTCGAGCCAGGCAACCTGAGCAGTCTTAGCCGGAACACCATTACCTGCGGCACCCATGGCACCGTTGTTTAGTTTGCTGAGTATCATGGCTGCCAAGCCGGGGTCGCGGCTGCCTGCGTCGTAGTGTTGGAGGGACAGCCCGCCATTTTTAGCCGCATCCGTATGGCACACCGCACAATACTGCTTTACAAGCGCGTTCTGCTCGGCTGCGGGCATTGCCGCCCAAGCGGGCGCGGAGAAGGCAGCGAGTATCCAGGGTACGAGAGGTCGCATTGGAGATTCCCTTAATTGGAGATTCCCTTAATAGGATATTCCTTAGAGGGCCGTTCGCTTCGGCAGCCGGCAGGGGGAGCAACGCGGGTTCAGGATTTCGCGTGGATGCTCGATCATCCGCCTTTAGATTTTGACTTTCACCCTCCCTTTGACACCCAGCGGTGTAAGCAGTAGACTCTTCCACACATTTTATGAAACTACGCGGCACCACTCTCAGCCGCTTGGCCCTGACGGCGTTGGCGGCCTTTGTTTTTTCAATCCCCGCTCATGCGTTGAAGGTTTGCGCGGACCCGAACTTTCTCCCGTATTCAAACCAGGCCGGAGGAGGATTCGAAAATAAGATCGCAACGGCAGTGGCTAAGTGGTTGAGCGAACCCCTCGAATATACCTGGGCGAGTTATCGGGGTCACGGCGGTTTTCCGCAATTTCTGTCGTCGACGCTCGATGCGAAAAAGTGCGACGCCGTAATGAGCATCCCTTACGGAAGCCGGGAGGAGCTTACCACACGCCCTTACTACATTTCATCTTATGTATTCGTGTTCCCGAAAAGTAAAAACTATGCAATCGAGAGCATGAATTCCCCCGTACTGAAGCAGTTAAAGATTGGCTTGGAACGCGACACGCCCGCTGAAGACGGCGCGAAAATGCGAGGCTTGATTCCCGGGTCCGTCACAGCATTTGATGTGTCTGAGGATTCGGGTGAGTCGCCGCGGGCAATGCTCGACGCGTTGAAGAGCGGGCAAATCGACGTGTTGATCACCTGGCAGCCCGTGGTTAGCGCCTTCCTTCGCAATTACCCGGAGTTCGAAGTCGTGGCCGTGCCGAATACACGGGCCCTGGGAGCGCCGGAACAGTATTCATTTCCCATGTCAATGGGCGTCCGCGAGGGTGACATGTCCTTGAAACAGCGGCTCGACGACGTCATTCAAAAACACCAGGCAGAGCTGACGGAGATCTTGTCGGAGAGCGGCGTGAAACTGTATGCGCCGGCGGAGCGGGTTCCATGAAACAGATGTTCGGCATCAACGGCCGGGCGGTCACGCCGAAGCTAGTGACGGTTCTGATTGCGGCGGCGGCGGCATGGCACCCGCAAGCCGCCGCACAGAATCCGAGCGCGGCGACCGGCGAGAAATTGATCCAGGGCAGCGACTGTTCGTCCTGCCATGCGGTGGATCATCAGGTCGTTGGACCGGCCTACAACACTATCGCGCAGCGCTACGCCGGACAGAGCGACGCGGTCGAAAAGCTCTCGGCAAAGATTCGGGATGGAGGCTCGGGCATGACGCCCCATCCAGACCTCACCGAGGCGCAGCGGCGAGAGATTGCAGCCTGGATCCTGAAACAGAAGGACGCAGGCGCGTCTCGCGGCGGCGCCTCCAAAGCGTATCCGTACAAACTCAAGGACGGCAAAACCATCCAACTGGACTTCCCGGTATTTGTGGAGGGCAAAGGCCAAAAGGTAAC
>JAFAWA010000243.1 GCA_019242155.1 Terriglobia bacterium
CGGCTATTCCTCGATCAGGTTGCTCGCCAGCAGCGCCTGTCTCCGCTTCACCGGCACGGGCAGATTATCATGGCATTTTCGAGCCGGGCGCATAGGGTGACATTTCTACTTTGCCGGACAGGGTGACATTTCTACTTTGCCGCGACACGGCGCATTCCCAACTTGCGATGGCGCTCCACGAGTGATACGCTTTGCCTCCAGCTTCAAACCTTAAACAGGGGTATGTTTATGCGACTGACCGTTGTTTGCGCTGTCCTGGTGTTTGCGGCGAAGATGTTTGCGCAAAGCGATCGCGGCACCATCACCGGCACGATATCCGATCCGGCGGGGGCCGTGGTTTCGGGCGCTATGATCGATGCTAGGAACACACAAACCGGGACTGCCTACCAAGCGGCAAGTACCGCGACCGGAAACTACACGGTCTCTCAGCTACCCGCCGGCAGCTATGAGCTGTCAGTCTCAGTGCCCGGGTTCAAGAAATTCGTCCGGCAAGGCATCACTGTGGAGGTGGCACAAGTGGTGCGCATCGATGCGGCTTTGGAAGTCGGAAGCGCTAATGAGTCCGTAACTGTACAAGCCGACGCTCCATTACTAAAGACCGAAAGCGGCGATCTCAGCCACAATGTCAATACGAATTTTCTCGATGAGTTGCCGATCTTTCAAGAGGCTACCAGTTCGGCGGGAAACATCCGAAGTCCTACCGTGATCGCGCAATTGATGCCTGGCACCTACATGACCGGACAGGAACTGCGGATTAGCGGAGCCCCCAATAACACCGAGTCCGTACGGGTCGAGGGGCAGGAGGCGGCTAATAGCGGCATACCCGCGATTCCCGGCCAATCGCAACAGGGCGTGGATATGATTCAAGAGATCTCGATTCAGACGAGCAATTACGCGGCGGAATACGGGCAGGCGGGCGGCGGCGTCATCAACATGACGATGAAGTCCGGCACGAATCAGTTCCATGGAACAGTCTACGATTATTTCGTAAATGAAGCGTTCAACGCCGGCATTCCGTTCACCGACAACCCCGCAGGCAATCCGCGGCCGCGGGAGAGAAGAAACGATTACGGCTTTACTATAGGCGGTCCCGTGTGGATCCCGCACGTGTATAACGGACACGATAAGACGTTCTTCTTTTTTAATTGGGAGCAGTACCGCGAGACCGACGTCTACAACACTTTGCAGGAAACGGTCCCAACCGCCGCGTATCGCCAGGGGAACTTTCAGAGCGCCATTATCGGTGCTCCCATCGGCACCGACCCCCTTGGCCGCCCTATCTATGCCGGAGAGATTTACGACCCGAACACCACGCGAACGGTGAACGGGCAGACGATACGCGATCCATTTCCCAACAATACGATCCCACAGTCGAGTTTCGATCCGATCGCGGTGAAGATTCAGAATCTGATTCCGCCGCCCCAGGGGCCCTTCGCCAACGCGCTCGTGAATAACTATGTTCCGTCCTTTTCCGGCACTCAAATCGAGGATATTCCGGCCGTCAAGATCGATCAACTTACAGGATCGAAAGGACACCTGTCTTTCTATTGGACGCGCAAATGGCTCTCGCAGCCCATCTCCACCACGTTCGGCCTCGCCGACGGGCTGCCGGACCCGATCACCAGTTCGATCGCCTCGTTCATAACTTCGCATACCATCAGGCTGAACTACGACTACACTCTGACACCGACGACGCTATTGCATTTTGGCGCCGGTTATTTCGATACGAACTTCTTCGTTCCTTCGGTAACTTCGACCGGATCCATTACCAATTACAATGCCGCCCAGCAACTGGGCTTGCAGGGGGCGATTATTAATCAGTTTTTCCCCGCCATTTCGGGCCTGTTGGCAGCCAATGGCACGGGCGGTATGAAGAACATCGGATCAGCCTCCAATACACACCAGTGGACACAGAGACCAACCTTCAATACCAGCCTCACGAAAGTACGCGACAACCATACTTTTAAGTTCGGCGGCGAATTGCGCATCGAAGGATACCCGGTGGAGAACCTCTCGAATACGACGGGCTCTTACGTATTCAGCGCGGCGCAAACCGGCCTGCCATACTTACAGGGCCAGACATTGACTGGCGGACAAACACCCGGCTTCGCCTATGCCAGCTTCCTTCTGGGCGATGTCAACCAAGTAAGCATCGCCAACCCCGTTTTTCCAAAGCTGGGGAAACATCAGATCGGCCTTTATGCGCAGGATTCCTGGAAAGTCACCCGCAGATTCACACTGGATTACGGGCTGCGGTACGACTATTCGACTTACCTTAAAGAGCAATACGGGCGCGCCCCGTTCTTCTCGCCCACAGTTCCCAACCCGGCGACCGGCAACCTACCCGGGGCCGCCATTTTCGAAGGCGACGGCCCAGGCCATTGCAACTGCAACCTGGCCAAGAACTATCCTTGGGGGTTTGGGCCGCGTTTAGGCGTAGCTTACCAGATCACCCCCAAAACCGTGTTCCGCGGCGGTTTCGCCATTGTCTATGCCAGTTCGGAGGCGAACAACGGCGCCGCCACGACTTTGGGTGGCTCCTCGAACACTGTTTTGGCCCCAAGCTTCGGTGCCGCGGTCACTACGCTGTCACAAGGCATTCCGCGGTCCTTTGATCCGGCTCCCTGGCCGAACTACAATCCAGGGCTATACAACGTTACGGGCACGCCCGTCCCATACGGCACGGATTGGCTCGATCCCAATGCCGGACGGCCGCCCAGACAATACCAGTGGAGCGCGGGTTTTCAGCGGGAGCTGTTCCATAACCTGGCGGTTGAGGCGGAGTATGTAGGCAACCGCGGGATCTGGTGGGAATCACTGGGATTGATCAACCTCAACGCGATCAACCCGGCAACCCTCGCCGCTCGAGGAATCAACATTACCAGTACCGCAGATCAGCAGCTATTGCTATCGCCATTGAACTCTCCGACAGCCATCGCAAGGGGCTTCAGCACGCCGCCTTATCCGGCTTTTCCGTTGACTCAAACGGTGGCTCAGTCGTTGCGTCCGTTCCCGCAGTTCACCACAGTTAATAGCTTGTTTGACCCACTAGGTGACACATGGTATGACTCACTGCAGGCGAAAGCGACCAAGCGCTTCTCTCACGGACTCAGTTTCAATAGCACGTTTACCTGGTCGAAGACGCTCACCATCGGCACGGAACGCGATCCCAACCCGGGTTCGAGCGGTAACGCAGTTTACAACGATATCTTCGCCCGCAACACCAATAAATACCTTTCGATTTACGATCAGCCGTTCCAATTCACCTTGTCCTTGTCTTACATCACGCCCAGTCTACACATAAACAAGGCGCTATCTTGGCTGACACGCGACTGGAGCTACGGCACATTCCTGACTTACCGCAGCGGCTTGCCGCTCCAGGTTCCGTTCGCGAACAATAATTTGGCTTCGCTGTTATTCAACACCATTCCGGGCAACACTTCCTCGACCGGCACGTTTGCGAACCGGGTTCCCGGTGTTCCTCTCTATACGGTGGACATCAACTGCCACTGTTTCGATCCCAACGCCACCTTCGTGCTGAATCCCGCCGCATGGACTGATCCACCTCCGGGCCAGTTCGGAACCTCGGCGGCCTACTATAGCGATTACCGCAAACAGCGTCGGCCGTCGGAAAGTATGAGTCTGGGGCGTACCTGGCGCTTCAAAGAGAGAGCTTCGTTTAATCTGCGAATCGAGTTCTATAACGTGTTCAATCGGGCGGTCTTCAACGACCCGAGCAACTTGAACGCTAAGGCGCCGCAAACGAGGCTCCCGAATGCAAATGCATCCTCGGGCTTCGGCTATATCAACACGACGACAACCATGGCGGGCGCAGGAGCTGCTGCCGTGGTAAGCGTGCCTGGCGAGAGGCAAGGGACACTGGTCGGGAGATTCACGTTCTGAAGAACGCATGACTGCAGTGCCGATTCAATTCCTCCCGTTTTGGCGCGTATCGCGGCGAGCAGAGGGGAGGGCAATCACAGTTAGACACACGGGCATCAAACAGGCGAACTTCTAAATACAAAACGCAGGGGACACGGCCCAAAAATTTCACCAAAAATTTCGCTTGCCACCTATAGCAATTCTCTGACATAATTAGTCCCCAAATCGCACTGGCTTCGGGAGTTGGTCCCTGAAGAGTCAGGCATCAACCCTTTCGACCCCGGAATGCGTGGAGGGTTTGATGCGCCGATCTGTTTCGTTCTTATTGCTGTGTGCACTTGCTGCGTTTGCCCAAAGCGACCGCGGCACCATCACGGGCACAATTTCCGATCCGGCTGGTGCCGTTGTGGGCAGCGCCGCGATTGAAGCGCGGAATACGGAGACCGGAGCCGTGTATCCGGTCGCGAGTTCGGCCACCGGCAATTACACCATTGTGCAACTGCCGGCGGGCAACTACGAACTCACGGTCACCGCGCCCGGATTCAAGAAGTTCATTCGCACCGGTCTGATCGTTCAAGCGGCCCAGACGATACGCGTCGATGCGGATTTAGACGTCGGCAGCGCTACCGAGGCGGTGACCGTTAACGCCGAGGCTCCGCTGCTGAAAACGGAAAGCGGGGAATTGAGTCAGACCATCGAGACGAAGGTGATGGATGAGCTTCCGCTGCTCGAAGTGGGGAACGACAGCTCAGGAATTCGCAATCCGTACAGCGTCGTCGCGCTGCTTCCCGGGGCATACTTCACACCCGTTGCCACAGCCTTCACCACCGGACCCACGGTGCGGATCAACGGCGGATACACGTCCTCGGAAACCTTTCTCGTGGATGGCATGGACGGCAGCAACCTGATGGGCCAAGGCATCAACCAGCAGACCGCGCCGGGCACGGATGCGATTCAGGAATGGACGGTGCAAACCAGCAACTACTCGGCGGAGTTCGGCCAGGCGGGCAGTTCGGTCATGAACGTCACCATGAAATCAGGCACGAACCAGTTCCACGGCGGCGCCTACAATTACCTGCAGAACGAAGTGTTGAATGCCGCGCAGCCGTTCACAGTGCAAACCAACAGCGCCAATGAGCATATCCGGCCGGCGGTACGGCGGTTCGACTATGGCGTGACCATGGGAGGTCCGATCATCATTCCCAAACTCTACAATGGGCGCAACAAAACGTTTTTCTTCTTCAATTGGGAACAATACCTGAATTCTCAGGTGCAACTGCCCGCCGCGGAATCCGTTCCCACACCGGCGTATCGTAATGGAGACTTCAGCGCCGCAATTACGGCCGCCGGGAGTAAGAGCCTGGGAACGGACCCGCTGGGCCGGAACATTCTGGCCAACATGATCTACGACCCGAACACACGGTCGGTAGCGCCCAACGGCCAGATCGTTACCAATCCGTTTCCGAATAACACCATTCCGATGGCGCGCTTCGACCCGGTTTCTCTGAAGATTCAAAGCCTGTTGCCGCAACCGTTCTGCGTAGCGGGAGCGCCTTGTAATGCGAGCGGGGTGCTGAATAATTTTCAGAATACGGAGCCGTACAGCCGGGATAGCGAAATCCCCTCGATCAAGTTGGATCAGTTATTCGGGCCCAAAGATAAGCTCTCTTTCTACTGGAGCCGTACGATGACTTACACCCGTACATACTACGGCGCGGACGGGTTGCCCGAACCGATTTCCTACACGTTCGGGGGCGCGATCTTCACCCACCGGGAACGGCTGAACTATGATCACACCATCTCGCCGACTGTGCTGTTGCATTTAGGCGCAGGGTTCGACTCCGACGACTTAGGGCGGCCGTCAGTCATTAAGGACTTCGACATTTGCGGGCAACTGGGACTCTGCAGCAGCGCGTTCGTCCGCCCCATTACTTTCCCATTGATTATGGGCCTTGCCGATAGCTTGGCTGGAGGAGCCGGCAGCCCTGCCGCGGGCGCCACGGCCGCGGTTCCCATAGGTCCGCTAAACCGCGTCGATAGCCTTTATCAGCAGTTCGAGTCGATCGCCAGCCTGACCTGGGTCAAGCAGAATCATACTTTCAAGTTCGGCGGGGAGTTGCGTAACGGGGGAACCTACTCGCAGAACTTCAGCTACGCCGAGTTCTTTTTCAGCAGCGGGCAGACTGCCATGCCGTACGTGGTCAACACTTCAA
>JAFAWA010000328.1 GCA_019242155.1 Terriglobia bacterium
AATAGTCTTAGCCATCCCGAGCGACAGCGTATGCTGTGTGACCACGCCCTGCGCCGCCGCGCGGCCGGACACAATCGCGGCCGCCAGGATCAAAACGAAAGCTCTTCCGGTGGATGACATAGCACCTCCCGCCAGCCGTCAATTATACACAGCGCGAAGGCGGCCGACGGCCCGGTAGATCTACATCCCTACATATCGCGCATACAGGCTTCGCGCGAGACCGGTATCGCTGGTCCCTTTTACGATGGCGCGGCCGTCGGGGAAGACCGTCATCTCATAGGGCGCGACCACAAAGCGTAACGCGAACTCGTTGGCCCGCACTTCACCCAGCGGTTCGAGGCGCGATCGCAAACTGTCGAGGTCGAGCGGCCGCGCGTCCTCATGAATCTGCACCGCGTTTCTGCCGCAGAGGCTCACGGGAGCGCGGCGCGATTCGTCCAGGTACGGAAATTGGCGGCGGACGCACGTGGGACAGTCGGGGTCGCGCGCCGGAGCATCGATCTGCCGCATACCGCCCTGCCAAAGATCTGCGCGGGTGAGGCGGGGGCGCACCTGGTCCGCTTGGCCGCTCAAAATTCTGAGTGCATCCGCCACTTGGAGCGAGGCCACGAGCGACGTGATCACATTCAGCACGCCGGCGGTTTCGCAGGTTGGCTGCGCGCCCGTGGGAGGCTCGGGATAGAGACATCGGAGACAGGCAGAACGGCCGGGGAATACGGGCATGGCCAGACCGTAACTGCCGACGGCCGCTCCGTAAACCCACGGAATGTCGCGGCTCACGGCGAAATCGTTAATCAGGTAGCGAGTATCGAAATTGTCGGTTCCGTCGAGGATCAAGTCGACGTTGCCCAATAGATCCTCCGCGTTCGCAGCCGTAAGATCGGTGACGACTGCGCGTACCTGGACGGTGGAATTGATCCGGGCCAACCGCTGCGCCGCGGCCGCCGCCTTGGGGAGCGCCGCCGCCGCATCCGCCTCCTCAAAGAGCCACTGGCGTTGCAGGTTGCTCGGCTCTATATAGTCGCGATCGATGATCGTAATACTGCCGACCCCCGCGCGCGCCAGAGCCGGAGCCTGAAAGCTGCCCAAGGCGCCGCAGCCCACAATCGCAACCCGCGAGCGCAACAGCGCCTCCTGGCCGTGCTCGCCGATGCCCGAAAACAGGATCTGCCGAGAATATCGCTCGCGCGCGGCCGCGTCCATGCCCTGATAGTAACAAGCGCCGGAAGCGGCACTGGCATGAAAGCTGCTAGAACGGCGTACGCTATCATGTTGGTGGTGCGCTCGTGGTTTGCCCTGGCTTGGCCCGTTACGCTGTTTTCGATCGCGAGCGCCCCGGTCTTAACGGCCCAGCAAGCTAACCCGGCGCAAAGCTTCGAAGGCCGCGAAGTGGTTGCGGTGCAGTTCGACCCGCCACAGCAGCCGCTACAGCCTTCCGAACTCGATGCGCTGGTTTCCGTGAAACCCGGGCAGCGCCTGGAACGGACGGCCATTCGCGCCTCGATCGAACGTCTGTTCGCCAGCGGCCGCTACAGCGATATCCAGGTGGATGCGGAACCGTCAGGCGGCGGTGTGATCCTGCGGTTCCTCACTACAAACCGTTGGTTCATCGGCAACGTGGCAGTACACGGGCAGATCTCCGGGCCGCCCAGCGCTACACAACTCGAAAACGCTGCCCAGCTTGATCTCGGGCAGCCCTATGCGGATGCGAAACTGCAACAAGCGGTGGCGGCGCAGCGGCGTCTGCTCGAAAGCAACGGGCTGTACCGGCCCCGTATCCAACCACTGTTGGGCTATGACTCCACGCACCAACAGGTGGAGATCCATTTCGATATCGAGAGCGGCCCCCGTGCCCGCTTCACCACACCTGTGGTCCGCGGCGACCCCAAGCTCGATCCCGCCAAGATCCTGGATGCTACGGGCTGGCGGAGATGGCTGCTCCATAGCTGGAAACCGGTGACGCAAGCCCGGGTCCGCTCCGGGCTAGATGGGCTGCGCAAATTGTATGAAAAGGAGAATCGCCTGCAGGCTCGCGTTTCGCTGGAGTCCATGAGCTATGAGCCGGAGATGCAAACAGCGCTGCCCACGCTCAATATCGATGCGGGCCCCAGGATCGAAGTGCGGACCATCGGCGCGAAAGTATCGCAGAAACGGCTCGAGCGCTTCGTCCCCGTCTTCCAGGAGCACGCCGTCGATCAGGACCTGTTGACGGAAGGCGCGCGCAACCTGCGCGACTACTTGCAGTCCGAAGGATACTTCGAAGCGCAGGTGGAGTTCAAACAGCAGCGCGTGACCAATGATCGGGCGTCCATCGATTACCTAGTGAACACCGGGGAACGGCAGCGCCTGGTGCATATCGGCATTACGGGGAACCGGTACTTCAATGCAGACGCTATCCGCGAGCGCATGAGCCTGCAGACGGCCTCGTTTTTGCTGTTCCCGCATGGACGCTATAGCGAATCGCAGCTCAGCCGCGATGAGGATTCGATTCGCGCGCTTTACGAGTCGAACGGGTTCCGCGAAGTCAAAGTCACCCATCGAATGGAAGAGAATTACCGCGGCAAAAAAGGTGATCTGGCGGTATTCCTCGAAATCAACGAAGGCGCGCAATTCCTGATCCACAGCCTTTCCGTGGAAGGGATTGTCCGCCTTGAGAGAGGCCCGATTTTGGCGCAGCTCAGTTCGGGCGAAGGGCAGCCGTTCAGCGATTTCAACGTGGCGGTGGATCGGGACACCATACTGGCCGAGTACTTCCGGCGGGGCTTTCCTAACGCAGCTTTTGAGTGGAGTTCGGTGCCGTCCAGCGACCCGCACCGCATCGACCTTCGATACGTCATCAACGAAGGTAACGAGGAGTTCGTGCGGGAGGTGCTGCTGAGCGGACTCGAGGTGACACGGCCTTCGCTTGTCTATAACACTCTCAAAATGAAAGGCGGCGACCCGCTTTCTCCCATCGCCGTCACCGATGCGCAGCGCCGTCTGTATGACCTTGGCATTTTCGAGCGCGTGGACACTGCGATTCAGAACCCGGATGGCGAAACCCCCGATAAATATGTGCTGTATGAAACCGAAGAGGCCCGCCGGTATTCGCTCGCGGTGGGGGTGGGCGCGGAAATCGCGCGGATCGGCGGATGCCAGACCTGCCTGGACGCGCCTGCCGGGGCTACCGGCTTCGCGCCGCGAGTCTCCTTGGGAATTACGCGCAACAACATGTGGGGCGTGGCTCACAGCCTGAGCTTGCGGACGCGGCTCTCCACTCTCGAAAGCCAGGCGTTGCTGACCTACCAGTGGCCGCGCTTCGCCGCAAACGACAAGCTCAGTGTGTCCTTCACCGGCCTATACGAGAACTCACGCGATGTACGCACATTCACCTACCAACGGGATGAAGGTTCGGCGCAGTTGTCGGAGCGCCTCTCGAAGGCCATTACGCTGCTCTACCGGTTCACTTATCGCAGAGTCAGCGTAGACGAAGGCACTCTGAAGATCTCCCCTCTCCTGATTCCCCTGCTCTCACAGCCGGTGCGCCTGGGCTTGGCTTCGACCAACCTGATTCAGGATCGGCGCGACGATCCCCTCGATCCGCGCCACGGCCTGTACAACACCCTCGATCTCGGCTTGGCCGAACACATTTTCGGCTCGCAGCGCAATTTCCTGCGGTTTCTGGCACGCAATTCGACGTACCACCCGATCGGAAAGAGGTTCGTGCTGGCGCGCAGTACGGAATTCGGCGACATCTATGCGTTCAAATACGCGGGTAACACATTAGATGCGATTCCGCTGCCCGAGCGGTTCTTCGCGGGCGGCAGCACCTCAGACCGTGGATTTCCGGATTTTCAGGCCGGTCCGCGCGATCCCGCCACCGGGTTTCCTTTAGGCGGTACGGCGCTGTTCTTTAATCAGACGGAACTCCGGTTCCCGCTCATCGGCGACAATATCGGCGGCGTACTCTTTCATGACGCCGGCAACGTCTTCTCCAGTCTGAGCAATTTTTCGTTCCGCACCACCCAGCATGACAAGCAGGATTTCGACTACATGGTCCATGCGGCCGGTTTCGGTATACGCTACCGCACACCCATCGGGCCGGTACGGCTGGACTTGGCCTACAGCATCAATCCGCCCCGCTTCTTCGGGTTTCAGGGAAGCGAGCAGGATCTGGTAAACGCGGGCGTGACTCCCTGCGCCCCACAGCCGGGGGGCCAGAGCCGCTGCGTGGACCAGGCAGTCAGCCATTTTCAATTCTTCTTCTCCATAGGACAAACGTTTTGAGGCGCCCGGTGCGAGTCTGGGCGGATCTGCTCGTGGCTTGGATCGCGGTTGCCCTGTGCGCCCGCGCGGAGATCATTGATCGCATCGCGGTGTCCGTCGGCAACAATGTGATCACGGCCGGCGATATCGGCAAGGAGATTCGCGTCACGGCCTTTCAGAATGGAGCGAAGCCCGATTTCAGCTCTCAGAACCGGAAGGCGACCGCGCAACGCCTGGTCGAGCAGCGGCTAATCCGGCACGAGCTGGACCTCAGTAAGTACCCACTCCCGGAAGTGTCCGCGGTGGAACCCATGCTCCAGCAATTGAAGCAGCGGTATGCCGGTGAGAAGGCATTCGAGGACGCGCTGGCCGCCTACGCGATTACCGAGCAGGACGTTAAGGACGAGCTTTTGTGGCAGCTTACGCTGGTCCGCTTTATCGAGGTGCGTTTCCGTCCAGGAGTGCAGGTAAGCGATCAGGATATCGAAAACTACTTTGATAAGGTAGTGAAACCCGCCGCCGAGGCGGCTCACCCGGATGAGCCGGTTTCGCTTGACGATTACCGGGAGAAGATTCAGGAGACACTCGCGGGGCGGCGCGCGGACCAGGAAGTCGATCAGTGGTTGAGGCAGGCCGAGAAGAGCACGGAAATCGTTTATCACGAGGCCGCGTTCGAATGACGCGCCGGCGCGCCGCCCTGTGGCTGGTCTGCCCCGTCGCATTGCTGGCATTAGCGGGTGCGCTTGGGGTACTGGTGCTTCGCAGTTCCTGGTTCCGGCGGGAGCTGGACGCCCGAATCCTCGGCGCCATCGAGCGGTCGACGGGAGGCCGCGCCGAAGCAGAGGGGTTTCGCTTTGACTGGAGAAGGCTGCGCGTGGAAGTGGACGGTTTCGTTCTCCACGGGACGGAGCCTGCGGGCAAACCGCCCCTGTTGCGTGCGGACGCTGTCTCGGCCGGGCTGAAGATCGTGTCGCTGGCACGGCGCGAAGCGGATGTTCAGTACGTCGATGTCTCGTCGCCGCGTATTTATTTGATCGTCTACCCGGACGGCCGCACCAATCTTCCGCGCCCCACGGTGACCAGTAACCGGCCGCCTCTCGAATCCTTGGTGAAGCTGGCCATCGGCCGCTTCCGTGTAACCGGCGGTCTGCTCGAGGTGGAAGGCGGCTCGAAAACGCCGTTCCAAATCAGCGGCCGGAACCTGGGCGCACAGTTTCAATACGAGCCGGCCGTACCCGGCGCCCGGCCTCGGTACCGCGGCGACCTCTCGGTCCATCCACTCGAAGCTGTGTGGAATGGCCGGAGCGTGCCGGTGGATTTGGCACTATCGCTCGGAATCGAACAGAACCGCATCGAGATTTCTGCGGCTCGATCGGGCGTGGGCCGCTCAGCGGTGGAGTTCTCCGGAGCCGTCGAGAATCCGGTTTCACCCCGGGCCTGGTTTCATTACAAGGCAAACGCCGCTCTCGAAGACATCGCCGGCCTGACTTCATTGCGCGGCCTACAAACCGGAAGAGTTGATGCCGCGGGAGAGGCCAGGTTCAGCACTCCGCAACAGTTTTCGGTGAACGGCGCGTGGCACGCCTCCGGCGTAGAGTTTCGGCAAGGCTCCACAAAGATCGGCAAACTGCGGGCGGAAGGTAAACTCGAAGCTGGCCCCGCCAATGTCCACTTGAGTGGCATTCGGCTCTCGGCGGAATCGGCCTTGGACGGCAGGCAGGTGCCGATTGAAGGGCAGGTGGCCTCGGTTCTACTTCGCGGGCAAAATGCGGATCTGCGCGGTCTCTCGTTCGCTTTGCTCGGCGGCAGCTTTCAGGGCGACGCCACCATTGGGCCGGCCGGCGTTTTCGGAATACGCGGCGAGATCGGGAACATAGAAGCGGAGCGCGCGGTCGCGCTCTATGCCCGCGAACGCCTGCCTTGGAACAGCCTGGTATCCGGATCCATCAACGTGGCCGGAACATTTCGCAAAGGGAACGATTTTCACGCCGGCGCCGCTCTCCAATTAGCCGCGGCGCCAGGCGGGCCGCCGGTATCGGGAGAATTGAACGCGGAATACGATGCGCGCGCTGGAACTCTGGACCTCGGGATGTCGAGCATCAATCTGCCTTCATCGCGCGCCGTGTTTTCGGGATCGCTTGGCCGCGAGATCCGCGCGCACATCGAAACTCGTAACCTCGATGACTTCTTGCCGGTGTTGGGGGAGGGCTCAAGCACAGTGCCGCTACGGCTGGACAGCGGGTCACTCGTGTTTGATGGAACCGTTACCGGCAAACTGGACCAACCGCAGATCGCCGGCCGTCTGACCGTTGCCCGCTTCTTGGCGCTTGGAGAGTTCTTCGATTCGTTTGCCGGTACCGTTAATGCTTCGCCGAACAATCTTGAAGTGAGAGATGCATCGCTCGCCCGCGGTTCGTTGCGTGCCCAGTTCCAGGGATCGGCCGAGATCCATAACTGGAAGATTGACAACCGCACTCAGGTAGCGGGCAGCGTTACGATTCCGAGCGGCAGTGTGGCTGATGTGCTCGCGACATTGCATCGCGCCGATGTGGCTGCGACCGGCGTCATTCACGCGACAGCGCAGCTTTCAGGAACGCTGGCCGACCCGCGCGCGGCAGGGGATCTCGAAATTAGCAAGGGCAGCTTCGCCGCGGAACCTTTCGACCGCGTGACCGCACACGTGACCTATGACGGGCGGCAGATCGATGCCTCTTCCGGGCAAATCGCCGCGGGCGCCAAACAGATAGCGTTCGAAGGCAGCTTCGAGAACAACGACGTGCACCTTCGCGTGAAGACCAATGCCATGCCGCTCGACCAGATTTCACTGCTGACAAGAGCCCGGCCCGGCGTGGAGGGAACGGTACAGGCGACCGCTAGCGGCGAGGTCCGGCTGAGCGGGGGCAAGGTGTTGGTGAACAGCATTGATGCCGATGTGCTGGCTCGTGGTGTGCAACTCGCCGGGCAGTCTTTGGGGGATGCGCATTTGACAGCGGTTTCCCAAGGCCCGCTGCTGCGCACACATTTCGATTCCAACATCGCCAACTCCAGAGTCGAAGGCCAGGGCGAATGGCGCATGGAGGGCGATTATCCGGGCAGCGCCGAACTCACGTTTTCGCGCCTGGATTTGGACGAACTGCGCAACTGGCTGACCCGCGCCGGCACGCCTTCTCCGTTTGAAGGTTTTGCGGAGGGTCAATTCCGGATCGACGGCCCCGCGCTGAAGCCCGACTTGCTGAAAGGCGAATTGCGCATCGCCAACCTGCAGTTGGGCCCGGCATCCGATGGGAAAGCGATTCCCGCGGCTGCGAACCTTGCGTTTCACAATTCCGGTCCTATCGTGGCGACCGTGACCAACTCGGCCATCAACATCGATAACGCCCTTCTGGTGGGCCGCTCGACCGAGCTCACCATCGGAGGCCGGGTATTGCTAAATCAGAAGAACCCTCTCGACCTGCGGGCCAAAGGGCGGATCGATCTAAGCGTTTTGGGAGACTTCAGCCGCGACATCAGCTCTTCCGGAACCGCTACACTCGAGGCCACGGGCCGGGGTTCCTTCGCCGTGCCGCAGCTTGGCGGGCGGTTAGCGTTCGAAAATGCCGCCTTCAACTACTCAGGCCTGCCCAACGGCCTTTCGAACGCGGCGGGAGTGATCGTCTTCGCGGGCGACCGCGCCACCATACAGCGGCTTGGAGGTGAGACGGGGGGCGGTAAGATCGAACTCACGGGCTTTGCGGAGTACACCGGCGGCCAGGGCGTGTTCCGCCTGCATGCCGATGCTTCGAGCGTTCGCCTGCGCTACCCGGAAGGCATCAGCACCGTTGCCAATGCCAGTCTGAACTTCACCGGTACCACGGACCGGAGCATGCTCGCCGGTAACGTTACGGTGCTGCGAAGCATGCTGAACCTGGAGTCGGACTTCGGCTCGCTGTTTACCAAGTCGAGCGAGCCGGTACGCCTGCCCGCTGCCAATACAGGATTTCTGGGCGGCATGAACTTTGATGTACAGATCCAGAGCGCTCCCGATATTCAGATCGACAGCACGCTGACGCAGGGCCTGCAGGCGGATGCCGTTTTGCGCCTGCGCGGCACCGCGACCAATCCCGCCCTTCTTGGAAGGGTGAACATCTCGCAGGGCCAGCTAGTCTTTTTCGGCACGAAGTACTCGATTAACCAGGGTTCCGTCTCCTTCTACAATCCGGTCAAGGTGGAGCCGGTGCTGGACATCGATTTACAAACCAAGGCGCGCGGCGTGGAAGTCACCCTCACCGTAGCCGGACCACTCAATAAACTCACCGTTACGCCGCGCTCCGACCCGCCGCTGCAGTTCAACGAGATCGTCTCGTTGCTTGCAACCGGAAGCTCGCCGAGCACCGATTCCACCATACGTGTGCAGCAGAGCGCGCTACCGCCGCCCGCGCAAGAATCCACCGCCTCCGCGCTGTTGGGGCAGGTAATCGCAAGCCCGGTCACCGGCCGTTTGCAGCGCTTCTTCGGTTTGAGCGGCATCCGTATTGACCCGACCCTGCCCGGGGTCGAATACAACCCGCAGGCCCGTTTGACGCTGCAGCAGCAGGTGACGCCGGACGTGACGTTCACCTACATCACTAACGTGACTCAGGCCAATCCGCAGGTAGTCAGCATGGAGTGGACCGTCAGTAAACAATGGTCCGTCGTGGCGCAGCGCGAGGAGAACGGGCTGCTCGGCCTGGATTTCTTTTTCAAGAGGCGCTTCAAGTGACCGGTTGACGGTCTGGCAATCCTCCGGCAAGCGTCGCAAAATAGACAGAGTGCGCATTCTTCTCGTCGAGGATGATCCCCGGGTCGCCGGTTTCGTAGCCAAAGGGCTGCGCGAACAGACCTACGCGGTCGATCTTGCCGGCGATGGCGAGTATGCCCTGTATCTCGCTTCCGTGAACGAATACGATCTCATCGTGCTTGATGTCATGCTGCCGGTGAAGGACGGTTACACCGTCTGCCGGGACCTGCGCTCCGGAGGCGTACGCATTCCCATTCTTATGCTGACGGCCCGCGGCAGCATCGACGACCGGGTCACCGGCCTCGACAGCGGCGCCGATGATTATCTCTCCAAGCCTTTCGACTTCAAAGAACTCTTGGCCCGCCTCCGGGCCTTGCTGCGGCGCGCCGCTATATTCCGCCCTCAGGTGGTCGAAATCGCCGATCTCTCGCTGAACACCGGGAGCCATGCGGTCGCGCGAGCCGGACGCGCCGTCAGCCTGACGGCCAAAGAGTACGCGCTGCTCGAGTTCCTGATGCTGAATGAGGGCCGCGTCGTCGGCCGTGAACAGATCGCGCAGCATGTCTGGGATGAAAACTTCGACCCGTTCTCGAACGTAATTGATGTCTATATCAAACGCCTGCGCGCTAAGATCGACGCCGGTTCACCCCGCCGTCTGATCCACACGCGCCGCGGTGAAGGATACCTGCTTGCCGCCGGCGAAATCGCCATAGAGAAAAGCTGTGATGATTAGAAGCCTTCGGTTCCAGCTCACGGTCTGGTACCTGGCATTCTTCTCGGCTCTATTTCTGTTGTTCTCTTTGCTACTTTACGCGACGCTTACCCGCGCTCTCGAGCGCCGCCTGGACGAGGGGCTCGCCTCGCAGGCGTATACGGCGGCCTCGCTCATGCGCGAGGAACTGGACGAAATGCACGGCAACGCCGATCTGGCCGCTCGAGACGTCTTCTCGGAAATGCCGGCGCGCGACAGCGTCATCGTCGTTCGCGAGGGCACACGCACCGTGGCCGCGTCCGGTCCCGTACTCGTCCCCTTCGAGCTGGCGGCATCGGGCAGTGAGGAGAACATCTGGGCCATGCCGAACTGGGGCAAGCACGGGGCGCACGGAGCCGCCCGCCGCTTTACCTGGGCAGGCCGGCCCTTCGCCGTCGTCGCCATCTCCGCGCTCGATTCCACAATTCAGGATCTGCATGCTCTGCGGGAAGCTCTCGGTTTCGTCGTCCCGCCGCTCATCGCACTCGCCGCGCTCGGCGGTTATCTTCTCACGCGCCGAGGCCTTGCCCCGTTGAATGCTATGGCGGCCCAAACTCACCGCATCTCGAGTGAGAACATCCGGACTCGCCTCGAAATCGGCAACGCCGCCGAAGAACTGGCTATGCTCGCCGCCTCTTTCAACGCGCTGCTCTCGCGGCTCGATCAGTCCTTCGACAGCATGCGCCGCTTCGTCCAGGACGCTTCTCACGAGCTCCGCATTCCCCTCTCCGTAATTCGCGGGGAAGCCGAAGTGGCTCTCTCCCAGAACCGCACCGGCACGGAGTATCGGGAGTCGCTGGTTGTGATCCACGAGGAATCGCGCCGCCTCTCTCGTCTCGTCGAGGACCTTTTGAACCTCGCCTGCGCGGATGCGGGCAGCGTCCATCTGCAAATGGAAGATCTCTACCTGAACGATCTTGTGGCTGAATGCTGCCGTTCCGTCACGCCCATGGCTCTCGATCGAGGCCTCGCACTCGAATGCCACGCAGCGGGCGATATTCAGGTTCGCGGCGATGAAGAACTGCTGCGCCGCATGGTGCTTAACCTGCTGGACAATGCCATCCGCTACACTCCGCGGGGCGGCCAGGTCTCGGCGTCGGTCGAAGCCCGTGAGCACGAGGCGCGGATTGAGGTTGCCGATACCGGCATCGGCATTCCTCCTGAGGCTGCAGCGCACGTCTTCGAACGTTTCTACCGCGTAGACCGGGCCCGCTCCCGGTCTAAGAACGGATCGGCGCCGGGCTGCTTCGGCCTGGGCCTCGCGATTGTCAAATGGATCGCCGACTCGCACCACGGCGCAGTCGAGCTGAGCAGCCGGCCGGGACAGGGCAGCACATTTACTGTGCGCCTCCAGCGAGGAGTCCCATCCGGTTCTGCTCAGCCCGTGTGAATACAGCGAGACCGAAGGTCCGCCGCGCCGTTGCCCGCATCTCGGGCACGGGCGCCTTCCGGCAAACTCTGATCCCGCAGAAATGGGTTCGTTTCGCATTTCCGGTCCCGTAACCAGACCCAAAATTTGACTTGGCATGCCGCGCCCGCTATCCTGGGTTTTTCGCGGTAGAGGTGCGGCGGCCATGAGTAGCCGGGTGGATCCTCCGATTGCGCTTCGGATGCCCGGTGAAAGGGGTCGAGGTGCCCTTTGGGCGCTCCGCCGAAACTGGAGAGGGAAGCTCAATCCCTTTCGGTTGGGGAGTCCGGTTAATACCGGCTCACTGTCACCCGTTTCTCCGGCGGGTGGAGCGCTATCGGGAATGTGTTGCGCCGTCCGTCTCGGCGTGCCCTCCCTTAGCTCTCTCCCTTGAAGTTGTTTATGGATGTCCTGGAACTCACGCGCCGTCTTATCGATATCGAATCGATCACTGGAAACGAGCAGGAGGTCGGCGGTTATATATATGATTGCCTTCTCGCGATGGCGCGCCGCTTCGGAGGGTGCGCGGAGCGCATCGAGGTGGAACCCAACCGCCATAACGTTTTCGCCCAGTTCGGCGACGATCTAGCCGTAACGTTATCCACTCACATGGATACGGTTCCGCCGTTCGTACCTGCCCGCGAGGACGAGTGCCGTATTTGGGGCCGGGGGGCGTGCGACACCAAGGGCATCATCGCCGCCATGATCCAGGCGGCCGAATTTCTGCTTGAGGCCGGGGAGCGTAACTTCGGGCTGCTGTTCGTCGTGGGCGAAGAGCGCAACAGCGCCGGGGCATACCGGGCCGCTCAGGATCCGCGCGGTTCGCGCTATCTCATTAATGGGGAGCCTACGGAGAACAAGCTCGCCCTGGGCTCCAAAGGCGCATTACGTTATGAGGTCTGCGCAACCGGAAGAATGGCGCACTCCGCCTACCCCGAACTGGGCGATTCGGCGATTCACAAATTGGTTGACGCGCTCTCCGAAATGCGCTCGATTTCGCTGCCTTCCGACCCGCTGCTCGGGCCCAGCACTCTCAATATCGGAACTCTCAGCGGCGGCCGCGCACCCAATGTCATTGCCGATAGAGCTTCCGCCGAAATTCTGATCCGGCTAGTCGGGGATTCCACCGAAATCAAAGCGGCGCTTGAGAGGGCAGTCGAAGGCCGCGCGGAGTTGCTCGAGATTTTGGAAATCCCGGCCGTGCGGCTCGGCGCTATCGAGGGCATCGAAACCACGGTGGTCGCGTTTACCACCGACATTCCCGCTTTCGGAGGGCAATGGGGCCAGCCCTTTCTCATCGGCCCAGGCTCCATCCACGTCGCGCACACGCTTGAAGAGCATGTCGGCAAAAGCGCGTTGGTGGAGGCAGTTGGAATTTATCAAAATATGGTGAGGCAGTTATGCAGACGCGTATAGAAGTAGGCATTCTTGGGGCGACCGGCATGGTGGGCCAGCACTTCATCCGGTTTTTGCAAGGTCATCCGTGGTTCGAGCTGAAATGGCTCGGCGCGAGTGACCGCTCCGCGGGCAAAAAGTACCGCGACGCCATGACCTGGCATTTGGGTGGCGACGCGCCGGCCGGTATCGCCGATCTGCTGGTAGAGGACTCTAAGCCCGGCAACGCGCCGCGGCTGGTATTTTCCGCGATGGACGCTTCCGTGGCCTCTGAAATCGAGCAGGCATTCGCTCAGGCCGGACACGTCGTGGTTTCCAATTCCAAGAATCATCGCATGGAACCCGACGTCCCGCTGCTGGTTCCCGAAATTAATCCTGGCCACCTCAAACTGGTGCCCGGGCAACAGCGCACACGCCGCTGGAACGGCCAGATCGTTACCAATCCCAACTGCTCCACCGTCGTGCTGACCATGGGTCTCGCGCCCTTGAAACAGTTCCAGATCAGTAAGGTGATCGTCACCACCTTACAGGCGATCTCGGGCGCGGGCTATCCGGGCGTAGCCTCCATGGATATCATGGGCAACGTGATTCCCTTCATCGGCGGCGAAGAAGAGAAGATGCAGCAGGAGACGCAGAAGATTCTCGGCGAATTTCGCGGCGATCACATCGAGCCTCTGGCCGCCGCCGTTAGCGCGCATTGCAACCGCGTGCCGGTCATCGACGGCCATACGGCCACCGTCTCGGTCGAACTCGCAGCCAAGCCGTCAATCGTCGACTTACAGCAAGCCTTTGAAGCCTTCCGCGGCGTTCCGCAGGACCGGTCTCTGCCGAGCGCGCCGCCCCGGCCTGTAATCTATATGGAGGAGGGCAACCGTCCCCAGCCGCGCCGCGACGTAGAACGCGAACGCGGCATGGCGGCATTCGTCGGCCGCTTGCGCGCTTGCCCGGTCCTCGACTATAAATTCGTAGCCCTTGGGCACAACACCATTCGCGGCGCTGCCGGAGCCGCGGTCCTGAATGCCGAATTGATGCATTCCGAAGGGATGCTCGATTAATGATCGTCATGAAATTCGGCGGCACGTCGGTAGAATCGGCCGCCGCCATCCAGCGGGTCGCCGGAATCGTCCGGGCCCGCGGGGATCGCAGGCCCGTGGTAGTCGTTTCCGCCATGGGCAAAACTACCAACAAGCTGCTCGCGATTGCCTCCGCCGCCATCTCCGGCGATCGCCGGGAATACCTGCGCCAGATTCATGATCTCCGGGATTTTCACTCGCGCGAAGCCCGCATGGTAGTTCCGCTTGCCGACCGCACGGAGCTCGACCGCACTCTCGACGACCATTTCCAGGAACTCACGGAGCTGGTAAAAGGGCTGGCGGTGCTGGGCGAACTCACCCCACGCTCGATCGACGCCATATCCAGCTACGGCGAGCGCCTCTCGAGCTACATCGTGACGCTCGCCTTCCGGCATTTCGGAATTCCCGCCGTGCACTTGGATTCCAGGCGTGTGATCCTGACCGATAATCGCCATACGCAAGCGGCGCCGCTCTATTCTGAAACCTATACCCGCCTCGCAGCCACGGTGCCCGCAATGGCAGAACATTCCGTGGTCGTGATGGGCGGCTTCATTGGAAGCAACCGCGATGGCGTCACCACCACCTTGGGCCGCGGTGGTTCGGATTTCACCGCCGCCATCGTAGGCGCGGGAATCGCCGCCGAAGAGATCCAGATCTGGACTGACGTGGATGGGATGCTTACTGCCGACCCCACCATTCTGCCCGGCGGCCATCGCGTCAAACTCATCTCCTTCGCCGAAGCCGCCGAGTTGGCCTATTTCGGCGCCAAGGTGCTCCACCCCGCAACACTGCTGCCAGCAATGGAGAAGAACATTCCGGTGCTGATTCTGAATTCCCGGCGCCCCGACGTTCCCGGAACCCGTATCGTGGCCGAATCCATTGCCTGCCAAAATGTCGTAAAATCGATTGCCTGCAAGCGCAAAATTACGCTACTCAACATTCATTCCACCCGCATGCTGATGGCTCACGGTTTCCTCCGGCGCATCTTCGAAGTATTTGACCGGTTCGAAACACCGGTCGACATGGTCGCAACCTCCGAGATCAGTGTTTCCCTCACCATTGATAATTCCGAACGGCTGGAGAGTATCGCGGGCGAGCTGAGACAATTCGCGGATGTGGAAAGCGAACGCGACCAGGCCATCGTTTGTCTGGTCGGCGATAACATCCGCGATACGCCGGGAGTCGCCAGGCGCGTTTTCGGCGCGCTTCACGGCGTGAATGTTCGGATGATCTCTCAGGGAGCCTCTCTGCTTAACTTCAGTTTCGTAGTGGCGGAAGCCGATCTGCGGCGTACCGTCGAGGCTCTGCACACGGAATTCTTCGCGGATCTCGATCCTGCCGTCTTCGAAGCCGCGGCGCCCGCGGGACCGGCCGTTCATGCCTAATCTCGCCATCGTCGGTTACGGAAAGATGGGCAAGCTGATTGAACAGCTCGCTCCGGAGTTTGGTTTTACCGTGGCGCTCAAGCGCGATCTCGAGCCGCTCATCGCCGAGGATTTCCGTAAGATTGATGTGGCCGTGGAGTTCACGGCGCCCGAGGCGGTGCGGCCCAATGTCGAGACGATTGCCTCCTTCGGGGTGAATCTGGTGGTGGGGACCACGGGTTGGCTGGCGCAGCTTGAAGCAGTCAAGCGTTCCGTCGAACAAAATGGCACCGGCCTGGTGTGGAGCCCGAACTTCTCCGTCGGAGTGAATGCCTTTTTTCGCCTTGTGGCGGATGCGGCCCGCCTGCTCGCGGCGCAGCCCGAATACGGCGCATGGGCGTGGGAGATTCATCATGCGGCCAAGAAAGACGCTCCTTCCGGTACACTGCTAAAGCTGGTAGAAGAAATGAGAACGGCCGGTTACGAACGGCAAATCGATGTGAGCTCGAACCGTGCCGGCATGGTGCCGGGCACGCACGAAATCGGCTTTGATTCCGCTGCGGACACCATCACTTTACGGCACATCGCTCGCAGCCGTGAAAGTTTCGCCCGCGGCGCCCTGCACGCAGCTCAATGGATCGTAGGCAAAAAGGGCTGCTATCAATTCAGCGACATCATATTTTCCGGGGCTCGCGCATGATCCTGGGCCAGACGTTCTGGGTCCTCGGGGGCTTGCGCCCGGCGTGCCGGGGCGAGCAATTCGGCTGTACTTTCGGTTCAGCGCTCGATTTCTACCAACAGGCTTTTCTTTGGAGGTGGTACATGTTTACAGGATGCGGTACCGCGCTGGTCACGCCCTTTCGGGC
>JAFAWA010000484.1 GCA_019242155.1 Terriglobia bacterium
GGACAGGTACGGGCTCTCCTGGCAGGTCGCTCCGGTGATGCTGTCGGAACTGCTGGGCGGCGATGATAAGAAACGCAGCGGGCGCGTGACGCAGGCCTTTCTCAAGATGAAGAAGTTCGATATAGCAGAGCTCCAAAGGGCTGCCGCGGCGAGCACAGATTAGATCTGGTAATCCAGAACGAAGCTGGGGGCGGACCTTTTGGGAATGACCTTAACGTTGGCGGCTTCGAGGACCACGAGGGAGTTCGGGGGGACGCTCGAGGTTAGGAAGACGCTCGCGCCTATGGTGCTGCCCTCACCGACAACGGTATCGCCGCCGATGATGGTGGCGCCGGCGTAGACGGTGACGCGGTCTTCGAGAGTGGGGTGACGCTTCTGACCGCGGAGCGCCTGACCGGCGGCGAGTGACTTGGCGACCAGGCCCACACCTTGGTACATCTTGACGTGGTTGCCGATGGTGGCGGTCTCGCCGACGACGGTACCGGTGCAGTGATCGACGAAGAAGTGAGTGCCGATGCGGGCGCCGGGATGGAGGTCCATACCGGTGCGGGCGTGGGCCCACTCGGTCATGATGCGCGGAATCAAGGGAACACCATCCAAGTACAGTTCGTGCGCGAGGCGCTGCACGGCGATGGCTTCAATGAAGGGATAGGCTACGATCACCTCTTCCTTGCTGAAGGCGGCCGGGTCGCCGCTATAAGCCGCTTCGGTATCGGTCTGGAGCAGCTCGCGGACACGCGGTACCTTGGCGAGGAAATTGAGGGTAAGGGAGCGAGCCATGCGGGGCGGGCCGGCGACTCCAGAAGGAAGCACGTACTCGAGGCTCTTGCGGATCTCGCCGGTAAGGCGGGTCAGGATGGTATCGAGAAGAGCCGCGGTCACGCCGCCGATTTCCGAGGAGTGAATGGCCTTCTCGTCAAAGAATCCCGGAAAGAGCAGACGCAACAGATCGAGGGTGATGCCGGCAATCACGTGCTTGGAGGGCAGGTTTTTGCCGTCCAGGTGATTGATTCCTCCCTCGCGTGCGTAGGAGGCGATCAGCCGTTCGGAAAGCTCCGCCACGGTCGCAGGGAGAGGATCGAGTCTGGTTGCGCCCATGGATTCGAGGCGAAGCGGCGGACTACTCGTTGCGGCCGCGGCCGGTGAAGAGTTCTTCGTCGCCTGATTTCTCGTCCTGGGCCAACTCTTCCGCGGTGCTCAGTTCGGCGATCTCCGCGCCACCGGGTGAATCCTGGCGCGCCAGCTTGCGTTGTTCGCGCTTGGCGGCCTTGTCACGTTGCTTTTCGGCGCGGGCTAATTCTTTCTGTCGTTTTTGAAATGAGGTTCGTGATCGATTAGAAATGGCTGCTCGCTCCTAAGTATTGCGGGGCGGACCTCGGAAGGCCCGGCCCCGGTTATCAGTTTACCAGCGCGGTTCGCGCCGCTGCCGCGGCCCGGAACCACCGGGACGCCCACCGCCGCCGCCACGAGAAAAACCGCCGCCCCCGCCGAAGCCGCGTCCGCCGCCGTCCGGCTTTGGTCTAGCTTCATTGATATTGAGCTGACGCCCATCCAGGTTGGCCCCGTTGAGGGCCGCGATTGCCCGGTCCGCTTCGCTCGCGTCTGGCATTTCAACAAAGGCAAACCCACGCGAACGTCCCGTGTCCCGGTCAGTGATTACGTTTACTCGATCAACGCTGCCATACGGCTCAAACAGAGTTCGTATGCTGGTTTCGGTTGCGCTGAAATCTAAATTACCTACAAAAATCTTCTTCATTTTCTCCCAGTGTTTTTGATGACCGGGCTACACAAGACGGAACTACGGCCTGCTTGCTGCGGGGAAATCAAATACCTGTTAAGTATATCAGCCTTTTGGCCGACCACGCTCGACGAGCCCCGGCCCAGGGTAGAACCGATCGAGTTCAGGGACACAATTGCGGGGCGGGGGTATACTGGCAGCGATAACTGCAGGCGCGTAACGCCTTGCTGGGGGAACGAGATGGCAGCCATAGAACCGGAAACTCCGAGCGGTCCGCTGGAGAAGAGCCTGCCGAGCCGGCGAGATTTTACGATGCTGACGGCGGGCGCGCTGCTCGGGGCGGCACAGGCACCGCTGTTGACGCAGGCGGCCGCCGGCCAGAACGCGCCGCCGCTGGATATCGCCGAATGGAGCTATTTCTGGTACGGGGTAGAGCACGCGCTGTTGGCGAGAGGCACGGTAGTCAACGGAAAGCAGATGTATGGGGAGCATTGGATACCGGCCCAAGTGCGACACCCATATGCGGTGGTGCTTATTCACGGAGGTTACGGGCAGGGGTCGGACTGGATCAGCACGCCGGACGGACGCCGCGGGTGGGCAACGCTGCTCGTGGAGCAAGGCTACAGGGTATATGTGATTGACCGGCCGGGACAGGGGCGCTGTCCGTATTACCCGTACGTGCATGGAGCGTTCGACCGGGAAGCGCCTAGCTTCGAGCGAACGGCGGCGGCGATTTCCGCGCGGAGCCATACCGAGTGGCCCGGCAGCGGGGAGGCCAATGACCCTGCGGTCGCGCAGTTGACTGCCTCCATGGGGCAGCCGATGGCGAATAATGCCATTACGCAGAACGTGTGGCGCACGCGGGGCGCGATTCTTTTGGACAAGATCGGCCCGGCGGTGCTGCTGACGCACGGGGACGGGGCCGTCTTTGCTTGGGTAACGGCGCAGGAGCGGCCGGAACTGGTAAAGGGCGTTGTGGCGGTGGAGCAGGGGGCACAATCGCTGCGCGGGCAGACGGCCGAAGCGCTGGGGAAGCTGGCGAAGATCCCCATTGCAATTGTGAGCGCAGAGGCATCGTCTTCGAATCAGAGCGATGCAGACGCCGCCGCTTCGCTGCGCCAGGCGGGCTGCGCGGTGGAGCATATACGGCTTGCGGAACACGGGGTTCACGGAAACGGCGCGTGGGTGATCCTGGAGAAAAACAACCGCGAGGCGCTGCAGCCGGTTTTGGAATGGATGGAGACGGCGGTGGCGAAACGGCCGGGATTCACGATGGAGAGCGGCGTGGATCCGAACCGGAATGCCGAATCGACGGGGGTGAAACTGGCGGACCAGGGGTGCTTTTGGGTGGGGGTAGAGCGCAAGCAGATGCCGTATGGCACGATCCCGCAGGGGCAGATGTACGTGCAGTACATGATTCCGGCCCAACGCCGCTACCAGTACCCGGTGGTGATGGTGCATGGAGGCGGCGGCCAGGGCACGCACATGATGGGCATCGGCGGGCGGCCGGGCTGGGTGCACTATTTCGTTCAGGCGGGCTACAGCGTGTATTGGGTGGATCGGCCGAGTTATGGCCGGTCGCCCTATCATCCGGATGCGTTGGGACCGAGTCATCTGCCGAATGTGCCGCCCTATGAAGGACTGATTCAAAGCACGGCCGTTTTCAATACGGCGCAGTGGCCGGGGCCGGGCGGGATGAATGATCCGCTGATCGATCAGTTCATGGCGTGCGAGTACGGGAACACTTCGGACGAAGCGTTTCACAGCGATATGGTCTGGCGCGGCGGCGCGGAACTGCTGGATCGCATCGGGCCGGCGATTTTAGTGGTGCACGCGTTCGGGGGATTTTTCGCGTGGGGTGTAGCGGACCGGCGGCCGAACCTGGTGAAGGGGATCCTTTGCATGGAGATCAACGGCAACCCGTTCGCGGCGCAGCTTCGCTGGGGCCTGACGGCGGGACCGATGACGTACGATCCGCCGGTGACGGATCCTTCGCAGTTCGCCTTGATGGACCGGACAGAACCGCCGGATTCGCCGAGGCCGGTGCCGCCTTCGTACAAACTGCAAGCGGAGCCGGCGCGGAAATGGAAGAACCTTCGCGGCATTCCGATCGGATGGCTAACCAGCGAGTTCGGCGGCGGCGGGTCACCGGTGGCCAATGTGGCATTTCTGAAGCAGGCAGGCTGCGACGCCGAAATGCTGCGGCTCCGCGACCACGGGATTTTAGGCAACGGGAACCTGATGCTGCTCGAGAAGAACAATCACGAAGTGTTCGGGGTGATTCGCGATTGGCTGGATAGGCGAGTGGCGGGACCGGCGCGGGCTTGAGTGTTCCGGGTGGGGCGGGGCCGCGTAGAGAAGGCGGGAATCCGGCGTACGAGCGGCTGAAAATGCGGGCGAAAGAAAAAGTGGACGAGCAAAGCCAATTTTGATGGTGCTTCTTCGCCGGTGCGCGCATAGGGCCTCCCAGGACGAGTGTAAGCGAGCCGCGGCGTTGGGAGACCGGGGTTGCGGTCTAAGTTGGTGGCGGGTGGGGAGATTGGGATGGCGAGGCGTGGTGACTGGCGTGGATGGCCGGGCTGACAACAGCGGCAGCGGCGTGCTTGGTTTGGGGGTACGTGGAGAGCCAAGCTTGCGGCCCGAACGTTTCATCCCGGGCCAGGCCCCGGCTAAGCTGGAGGGAATGAAAACGGAGGTGTTCGGCTGTGGTTTCGCGCTAATCACTGTTGCGAGCCTGTGGCTCTCATCCTGCACCCACCGGCGGACGTTCAGCACAGAGATGGAGTGGTACGACGATCGAGACTTGCGGCGGGATGTACTGATGGGCCAAACAGCGGATGCGGCTTGCCTCAAATATGTGGACGCACCGCATTTTTATGAATGCCTCTTCGCGCCCGGCATGAGGCAGCGGTTAAGGGAATTCGAGAAGGAGAAAGTGCGTGTCGAGTTCGAGGTAACCTGCGGTACGGGCGGACTCGTGAGTTATCGCATTATAGCTGTAGACGGCCGGGACGTTGGGATACTTCAAAACGCCATCAGCGGGGAGATGGATAGCCCAAGAGGCGAATTTCCGTTCTTCGGTGCTTGCGGGTGATGGGCTGTGATGCTGCACATCTTAGTGGCGGTCTATCTTCGCTAGTGCAGAAGCGGCTGCCTTGGCCAATTCGCTGTCCGCACCGTCGTTCGCGGCGATCTGCTGCAGTTCAGGGCGAGCAGGCGCCGCTGCGGAGCCAGCATAATCCAGCGCCACAATTGTCGCCAGGACTACCGAGCGGTCCTTGTCGCTCAGCAGTTGCCTGAGTTTTCCGATGATCGCGGGATCCTGGAGCCTGACAAAGCCGACATCCTTCAGCGCATCCACTTTTACCGCGACATCACTCTCGCTCAGGACCTCCAGCAGGGCATTACGGGCCTCCGGGGATTGCGGCACGCTTCGCGTGATGCCGTAAATGGCTACTCCCTGGACGATGCGATCCGTGTCATGAATTAACGGGAGCAGTTCTCGGAGTGCTTCGGCCGGGATAGAGGGGCGTAACCCGGCTACCGCCCGAGCCACATTCTCGCGCGCACGGGGATCGGGGTCGTGAAAGTGAGAAATAAGCGTCGGCAGAATGCCCTTTAGCGGCTCGGTTGTATCCTGTCGGAGTATCGTGAGCGCCCATAGCACGGCAGAAGCCTTGATCCTGATCTGGGGGTCCTTGTCGTCGAGCAAGGCGCCAATCGAGGCGAGGTCTTTTTCCAGGCTCTGGGTGTTTTCTGTTTGCAATGTGGGGAGAAGGGTCTCAGAAATCAGTTTCCCCGCACCG
>JAFAWA010000101.1 GCA_019242155.1 Terriglobia bacterium
GTTCCAGGTGGTATCGGCGGATTTCTCAGCCCAATACGGCCGCGCGAGCGGCGGTATCGTCAACACCGTAACCCGCAGCGGCACCAATGGGCTGCACGGCACCGGCTACTGGTTCTACCGCAATTCAGACTTCAACGCGCACGATCCGTTCGCTTCCATCAATCCCACTGACACCCGTCACCAGGCCGGCGGAAGCTTGGGCGGAGCGTTCCTTAAAGACAAGCTCTTCTTCTTCTTCAACGGCGAATATGCCCACCGCGACTTCCCCTTTGCCGATAGCTATGTGCGCGCCGGAGTGATCGATCCCGTCAATCAAGTCTGGATCGGCTGCGGAGCGCCCGCTACCCCAGCCCAATGTTCCGCCATCAATGGGCTGCTGCCGCGCTTCTTCGGAGAGACGCCCCGCAATTTCAATCAGGAACTCGGCTTCGGCCGTCTCGATTATCACCTCAACAGCAAGAACAATTTCACCGGCAGCTTCAACTACATGCGGTTCAATTCGTTCAACGGGCTGCAGCAGACCAATCTGGTCTCGACCACGGGCGCCGCGATTAACAATAACGGCAACGATTACTCCCGCGTCCGCAACGCGAATTTCACTTGGACCTCCGTTCCCACTTCAAGCACCGTGAATCAATTCCGCTTCGGCTGGGATACCGATCTCGAAGGTGATAATCCGAATCCGGCGTTACTCAGCCCGGCTCTGGGGCTCCTCGATGTTTCCGTCGCCGGCGTGCAGCTCGGGCCTATTAATTATTTGCCGCGCGTCGAGCCCAACGAGAGCCGCCACGAAGTTGCCGATAACTTTTCCTGGACCACAGGCACCCATACCGTGCAGGCCGGTGTGGATATCACTACCAACTTCGACCATGCCCTTTTCTTGCAGAATCTCAACGGCAGCTACACCTATGCGACTGTGACCGCCTTTGCCCAGGACTATACCGGGAACACCGGCTTGAAAAACTGGCAAACGTTTTCGCAGACCCTCGGCAGCGGCACTACCAACATCCGGATCAATAACTACAGCTTCTATCTGCAGGATCAATGGCGCGTGACTCCCAAGCTGGCTATAAACTTCGGAGCTCGCTACGAGTACGAGCCCATGCCTCAGCCTAAAACCTGCAACCCCGATTACCCGCAGACCTGCCGGATCAATTCGCGCAACACCAACCTCATGCCTCGCGTCGGTGTAGCCTACCGTCTGAACGATAAAACCGTTCTGCGCGCGGGCTTCGGCATGTTCTACGCTTCTATACCGGGCGCTACGTTGATGAACTTGTGGCTGGATAATGGCGTCACGCAGCAGCCGATCTCTCTTTCCAGCTCGCAAGCCGCGCAACTGGCTGCCGGGCCCGTCTTCCCGGCGAATCTAAGCTCCCTTCCCGCCGGTTACCAACTGGCTGCTCCCGCCATCCAGTTCGGGGCCCGGAACTGGAAGACGCCCTACTCCGAGCAGGCAACCTTCGCTGTCGAGCGGCAGCTAAGCCGCGATATCGCCTTGACCGTCTCGTACATCTGGAGCCGCGGCATCGACCTATATAGCGAGCGCGATCTGAATCTGCCTCCGCTCAGTCCGTTGACCTATACCTACACCGTCGATGACGCCAACGGAAACAAGATCGGCACTTATACCACCCCCATGTACCTGTCTCTTCCGACTTCGAACGGCCGGCCGGATCCCCGCTACGGAGCCGTCGTTCAAGCGGAGAACGGCGTGACCAGCTTCTACAATGGGCTCGCGGTACAGGCAATCAAGAGCTTCTCACACGGGCTCCAGGCCAGCCTCTCTTACACCTTGTCGCATGAGATCGACGACGGCCAGGGTTTCGGTCAAGCCTCGCAAACTATCTTCTTGAGCAGCGCCAGCACCTACCTGTACAACGGCAACTACCATCTCGAACGGGGCAATGGGCTCGAAGACCAGCGTCACCGCCTCGCGCTCGCCTGGATCTGGCAGCCGACCTTTACCCGCCGTTCCGGCGCCTTCTTCAAATACGTTGTCAACAACTGGCAACTCTCCACGCTGACCACCATCAATAGTTCCCGGCCTTACGGCAGCCCCACCGTGCGCATGACCGATACCCCCGTGACCGCGGGAACCCTCGGCGCGGGTGTCACCGGCATGTTCAGCAATTCGACTTTGAACGGCTCCGGTTTGAGTTCGCGCGTTCCGTTCTGGGCGGTCAACAGCGTCTATCAACCGGAACTGCTCAAGACCGACGTCCGCCTGAGCAAGATCATTCCGTTCGGCCCCGACGGCCGCTACAAGATCTACGGCAACTTCGAAGCCTTCAACATCAGCAATAGCTGGTCGCCGACGTCCATGACCACACAGGCATTCACCGAAGCTAAAGGCGTGCTCACCCTCACGCCTACCGCTTATAACTTCGGCTCCGGCGATTCCTACTCACCCGACGGCACCCTGGCCCGCCGTCTCCAGCTCAGCCTCCGGTTCCTGTTCTGAAATCCGCGGTCCGGCCTCTCCGGAGTGATAGAATCGCTCCCGGAGGTCCGCCACATGATTCATCGCCGGGACTTTTTGCGGCACACTTCCTGGGTCGCGCTTTCGAGCGGCACACTGCTCGAGTATGCCAGTGCGCAGGATTCCAAATACGTCGTCGCCCAAACCAGCTTCGGACAGGTGCGCGGCATCGACAGTAATGGGATCAAGATCTTCAAGGGCATTCCTTACGGCGCGAGCACGGCCGGCGCTAACCGGTTCATGCCGCCCCAGGATCCCGCCAAGTGGACCGGCGTTCGCGATGCGCTGCAATATGGCCAGAGCGCTCCGCAACGTGATCCTGCTGCTGCGCCGCCCTCCAACGGTAATCTCACTGTCTCCGGCTCGAACCTGCCTGCCGAGGGCGAAGACTGCCTGGTCCTGAACATCTGGACCCCCGCTATCAACGACGGACACAAGCGGCCCGTGATGTTCTGGTGCCATGGCGGCGGATTCTCGAGCGGGTCGGGATCCTCTCCCGATAACGACGGAACCAATCTCGCTCGCCGCGGCGACGTTGTCGTGGTCACCATCAATCACCGGCTCAACGTCCTCGGGTTTGCAAACCTCAGCGAGTTTAGTACCGACTTCGCCGCCTCCGGTGACGCGGGCATGATGGATATCGTCCACGCGCTTCGCTGGGTGCGGACCAACATAGGCCAGTTCGGAGGCGACCCGAACACCGTAATGATCTTCGGGCAGTCCGGCGGCGGGCGAAAAGTCGAGACCCTGCTCGCAATGCCTTCCGCCAAAGGTCTGTTCCACCGCGCCACCATCGAAAGCGGCGCGGCGCTGCGTGTCGCCGGCCGCGAAATCGCCATCAAGAACGCGGATCGTTTGCTCGCCAAACTCAACATCCCGAAAAGCGGCGTGCACGACATCCAAAAGATTCCTGTGGACAAGATCATGGCCGCATACTTTGCAGTCGTTCGCGAATCCCCGGGAGTGGATCAATCGATCGACGGATTCGCGCCGACTGTCGACGGCCGCATTCTGCCGCAGCATCCGTTCGATCCGGCCGCCTCGCCGGTGTCGGCCGGCGTGCCTGTGATGATCGGTTGTACGCGCACAGAGATGACTCTGTTCTCACTCAACGATGCAGCCGCCTTCAGTCTCGATGACGATGGTTTGCGAACCAGGGTGAAGAGCCTTCTGGGCGATCACTCTGGGAGTTTGATCGACCTCTACCGCAAACTCAACCCCGGGGCCAAACCTTCCGACATCTACTTCCTGATTGCGAGTGATTACCGCTACGGCGCGCCCACCATGAAGATCGCCGAACGCCGTGCCGCTTTGGGAAAAGGACCGGTGTATCTGTACTATTTCCGGTGGGAAACTCCGGTGCAAGGCGGCCGGTTGAAATCGCCGCATACGATGGAGATCCCGTTCGCCTTCGATAACGTCAAGATCTCCTCGCGGCTGACGGGCGGCGGTGAAGCCGCCATGGCCCTGGCCGACAAACTGAGCGACACCTGGATCGCCTTCGCGCGAACCGGCAACCCCAACACACCCAAGCTGCCGCACTGGCCTGCCTTGGACGCAAAAGACCGCGCCACGATGGTCATAGACAACACCAGCAGCGTAGTGAATGATCCATTGAAAGAACAGCGAATCGCAATGAACCGCGCGATGAACTTGAGCTAGAGAGCAGCGCGTTTCAAAAGCACGATCTGACCCGTATGGTAAAGACTATGTTGCACGATTCCGTGGAAGAGAAAATAGAAGTCGTAGGTGCGGCCGGGCACTACACTTTTGAGATTCGCGTCGGTGAACTGTTGAATCGCTTCTGCCAACCGGGCGCCGCTCTGGTGTAAGTGCTCCTTGGCTGCGGCCCAGGCCTGCTCGTCCGTGTCCTTGACTACGGGCCAGTCTTCCGTCCAATCATCGAGCTGCGGCATGGGAACGCCCCGCATAGATTCGAACGCCGCATTCACCCAGGAATTCATGTGTAGAACCATCTCCCAAACCGTGTGGGCCTCGGGCAAAACACGATGGCTCGCCTGCTCTGCGGCGATACCATCGAGTGACTCGCGTACCGAGGGCCCATGCCATGCGCCGCCTGTGAAGGCGCGGCGTAACTGGTCGGCAATCCGAAGTGATTCCGAGTTCATGAACAGGCGTGGGCTGAGCCCGGCCTCTTCAGGTTACAACGAGAGCGAGAGAAGCCTGAGCGGGCCACGAGGGGCTGCAGTTCGCCGCCGCCGGTTCCGCGCGTGTCATGCGCCGCTTGCTCATTTCGGTGAAGCGGGCTTTGGCGCGTGTTTTGATCAGCCGGAATTGAGTTGGAGTAAGTCCCAAGTCCGCCTGGATCTTTTCCGGTGTCTGTTCGTCAAGATAGAAACGCATCAGCACTTCGCGCTCTCTTTTGGGAAGCGCCCTAAGAATTCGTTCGGCGATTTCCCGGTTTTCCTGCTCGATGGCCGCTTTTTCGGCGCTCACACTCTTATCAGAAACCTGAAAAGCATCGGCCGGGACTTCGAAATTTCTTTCGTGCACCAGGTCTTCCACGCAGGCCATAAACTGCCTGCTCGCCATGACGCCTGCATAGCCCAGTAGACGGCTGGGGTCGCGCAACTGGCCCCGGCGGATCTGGCAAACCAACTGGACGATCAAATCGTGATAGAGGTCCTCGCAGCGCTCAGGACCAAGTTGCCGCCGAAAGCGGCTGCGGAAAGATGTTAGGGAGCGATATAAAGTCTCGAACCCTAGAGGGTTGCCGTCGCAAATCTGCTGGACAACCGAAGGCCAATGGGGGAGCGTAGTTGCCGGGGCCATTTCTTTAAAATTTGCAGCCAATGTAAATCAACTTATGCTTAAGACTCATCCTATAACGGAAAATCGGATAAATACACCTTCTTAGCCCGTCTATTTTCGGGGCATTAGCCCTCCCCCTCACGTGGGGGTAGACGGTCGCCATTCGACTCTTACCCGGCGAGAGAGAAGTAAAAAAAGATCGCGCCCTCTGTCGATTTCGCCGCCCGCCGATCGATTCACTGTTGAGATCTGCGGTTCGGCCGCTATTGACTGGCTGCCCAGGGTTCTCATAATCAGAAAAGAGAGGAACACTACGATGCGATTTTTGTGTGTGTACAAGCCGGGCAAACCCGAGATGCCTCCGGCCCCTGAGGAGATGGCAAGAATGGGGAAGCTGGTTCAAGAGGCAATGCAAGAAGGCTGGCTGCTCTCGACTGAAGGCTGTCTTCCGAGCGCGGCCGGCGCGCGCGTCCAGCTTTCCAACGGCGCATTCACGGTTACAGACGGACCCTTCGCGGAGACCAAAGAACTGATCGGCGGCTTTGCCATCATTCGAGCGGCCTCGAAGGAAGAAGCAATTGAGCGCACGAAATATTTCCTCGGTGTGGCAGGGGGAGGCGAAACCGAGATCCGCCAGCTTCACGAGGCGCCCGCGGCCGCACCCGCGAGCCGGTAACCGGCTTCGTAATGATCTCCACGCGGGTCGCTATAGCTTAACCTCCGACTGTTTCAGGTTCACAGGCGCGGGTGGCCGCGGGGGTGCGGGCGGTCGTGGAGGCTGGGGAACGCGGACACTGGGCGCGCTCCCCTGTTTGCGTACCGCGACCGCACCACGGTCCGAAGTTATGCGGATCGAGGGGCCGCTGCCGACAGCCCCCGTCATCATGGCCCTGCGGCCTTCCACTTGTGTGTTGATGGGAGATCCGAAATCATTGACGGCCTCGCCACGCTCGGCTGTCGCCTGCAGTTGAAACTCTGCGTGCTCCGGTAAAGCCAATTCAATCTCTCCCGAAGTGGAATGCGCATCGATTCGCGGCAGCGGCATACGCCCCGGTTCGAGTTCGACATCGCCGTGGTCGGTTTCGAGTTCGAGCGAATCGGTGAAGTTCTCGAAATGGACATCGCGCGATCTCGTCACCAGGTGAATGGGGCCGAGAACGTTATCCGCGGTGAGATCGCTCAGATCCGTGCTGATCGTGCCGGGCACGGCGGCGGCGCGCAGCTCCAGGTTTCGCGCGCCCTGCACGCGCAGCGGACTCGAAAGATTGTGAAATTCGAGCGAGCCCACGTATGCGCCGTTCAGGGTTACCTGGCCGCTGACGTTATCGATCTGAACGTCGGAACCCTGGCCCGCAATGTCGAGGTTGCCGTGAATGTCGCTGGCCGAGATGGCGGCACTGCGGCCGATATCCAGGCGCACATTCCCTCCGATCCGCGAAAGATGCACGTCGCCGCGGCCGCTCCGCAATTCTACAGCGCCGTTAATGTCGGAGATATCGAAATCCGTATTTCCGGCCCGGCCTTCAACGGCGACGTCGCGCGGCACAGACACCTCAAGGTCATCGGAAATGCGCTGCTCCGCCGGGGCGCGATCCTGGTGGGAGCGGATCAGCAGCCGGTCTCCCTCTACCGTCATTTCCAACTGCGTTCGTCCATTGGTCCGGTCGGCATCTTCGCGCGTGTAGGCACGGATCTGCTTTTGTCCGCTGACGCTGATCTGGCCCGTGTCGCCGCCCGTCAAATGAATGGAGCCTCGGGGAGTATCGAGAACGATGCGCTTAATTTCGGGGGCCGGCATTTGGGAGGAGACCGGATACTCGAACTGTTCGCCGAAGATCGCGGGGGTCAGCCGGATCCCGTGCCGATGCACCTCAAACAGACCCATCCCGCCCAGGCAGATGAAGATCACCAGGACTACCTCGCCTCCGGTTACGCCGGGGTACCGCGAGGCACGCCAAGCCAAGACTTCGAGCAGCCGGATGAAGCCCCAGGCAATCAGCAGGAAGGGCCAATAGTTCGCAATGAGATCGAAGACCGGCGCTTCGGGATGCAAATTGCGCCATAGAAAAAAGGCGCCGAGCATCACCAGTATCAACGGCGTGGTAAGCGACCGTGGTCTCATTGGGGCCCTCCGGGCGGTTGATTTGAGCCTCGTCCCATCAGAGTCAGAAGGCCGAAAACAATCAATAGAATCGGCCAGGTCTCCCGGAATCCGTACGGCGTGAAATTATTCAGGACGAACAAGGCCCCTACGGTAATCATCATGATCGGGCCGCGGACCGCGCGGATCAAAGAGATATCGCCGTTCATCGATGGATCTCCTTGGAGGCGCCGGTGCTGAACCGCGAATAGAGCAGATACGCGCCCGCTCCGATCAGCAGCACCGGCCAATACCGCGCGAGATACGCGAAATCGAACAGATGCAGGGTATCGAGCAGCAGCACCACACCCAGCAGAACCAGAATAATTCCGGCTACCGGCGCAGCGCTGGTACGGCTTTGGAAGCTTAAAAGGCCGGAATACTCGTCGACAGGTTCGCCGTTCCGCCGGCGGCGCGCGGTGTGGTACGCCTCAAACGCCATGTAGAATACCCATGCCGTGAGCACGAAAGAAAAGATCACCGAGACGCCTTCCATGTTGGTATCGAGGATGCTGATGATTATGCCGAAGATGACGGCGTGCACCAGCCCTTTGGCGTACTGCCCGTTGTAAATGGCGCCTACGCCGGGAATAAACCCCAAACCCAGCGCCAGGCCGGGCGACACATCGGAGTGCTGGTAGCGGGGGCGCGGTGGTTCGGGCGAAGGCGGC
>JAFAWA010000200.1 GCA_019242155.1 Terriglobia bacterium
CGTGGGCGGAGGTGCGGGATCGGCTGAATCAGATGTTGAAAGGCTGGGCCGCATACTTCAGCTACGGCACGCGGCGACAGGTGTATCAGGCGGTCGACCATAACGTCTATGATTGCGTACGGCATTTCCTTCGGCGGCGCCATAAAGCGCCCACGCGTGGCACTACCCGGTTCCCATACCGGGCGGTTTTTGGCGAACTGGGAGTTTACCGGCTTCGAGTTGCCTTGGCACCTAGTTCGTGAGTCTAGGATGAAGCCAGTCGGAAAGCCGGATGCTCGAAACGAGCATGTCCGGTTTGATGAGCGGGGATGGGAACCGGGATGGCGCTTGGCGTCAGCACCCGCGCCCATCCTCGACTCTACCAGCGCCACTGTGTTGTGTCGTTGGCGGTAAGGATTCGTGTTGAATTGTCACTCGAATCAAAAACTCAAGACAGCCGACCCGTGAGATTACGGTAGAAAAATCAGCGCGCGATAGAGCGCTATAAAGACCAATTCTTACCACCAACGATGGAGGCCAGCTCTTCCCCAGTTCCAGCACGGCTCCAGACCCATCTTCCGCGACTCACAGCCGAGACCAGTACACTCTTGCGCATCCACTGATTTACATCGATCACCCGGCAGTCTTCCACCGTGTCTTTGTCAGGAAACGAAGGCTGCCGTCCGCTGCCCCAACCGCCCATCACCATTCATTTTCCGAAACACGCGGGCAACTCCCGAGAGATGACAAAAACCGCCATAAAATCGGCCTGCGCAGCAAGGGAAACATTCTGCCTTTTTTAGCCAGCCCAACGCCAGCCAGTGGCTAGCGGATGAAAAATCGCGTGAGGCACGTCGTCAGCGCACCCCACGCGCACAAAAACCACACCCCGGAGTTAAAGGGAATGAGGCAATAAGAGAATACCAAACTCGCACTGTCCGTCGCACGGGATGAGTTCCACACCCGCGCAAACATGCGGGAGGCGCTGCGATGAGCGCACCACACCACAATCCTGCGGGAGAAATTCGCACTGCGAAGGATCATCGAGGCATGCAAAGACCTAACCAGGCGGAGGTGCCGGGCCGACGGTGTCGATTGCGTACCCAATCGAAGCCAGCTCTTCCCCAGTTCCAGCACGGCTCCAGACCCATCTTCCGCGACTCACAGTATTCGAGACCAGCACACCCTTGCGCATCCGCTGATTTACATCGATACCGGCATCACTGATTTACATCGATCACCCGGCAGTCTTTCACCGTGTCTTTGTCAGGAAACGAAGGCTGCCGTCCGCTGCCCCAACCGCCCATCACCATTCATCTTCCGAAACACGCGGGCAACTCCCGCGAGATGACATAAACCGCCATAAAACCGGCCTGCGCAGCAAGGGAAACATTCTGCCTTTTTTTAGCCTCGGAGGTGGTCAAAATGCTGAAGTCGGAGGCGCTGACGCGGCACGATGAGTGATCATTTCTGGTCGCACCAGGAAAAATGCCCCGCTCCAAATGACCGCAGGCGTATTCGCGTTCGGGGCTTCTCACGATTCCGTTGTCACTCTCAATGGCCATTCGGAGCTTTAAACTGCCTGCCAGCCTGCTGGCACATCGATTCCTTACTAGGCCAGCATTCGATCAGCTTCACGACTGACGATTGTGCCGGCACAACAAATTGGGTCACTCGGCTAACCGTATTGAATTTCATCGGCGATTTCATGGCCGATCGGCTCGCTTGAAGCTGGGACAAACTTCCTCTCGATCGCCCACCGGTAAATCCAGTGATCCGTACGGATAGCAGATGATAGGTCTACCATAATTCTTTGTACCGAACCCAGTGACTTGTCCAGGCCAGTGCACCTAACTCCGGCTGAAAGAAGCACGCGTGCGATCTCAGGATGGATCATCCGGTATCAACACTCCGAGTTGATCGGCAGCAGCACCCTGACCTCTGTGCCGCGCACGAGCGTATAAAGATAGAGCATCCCTGAAAAAACAGCACTGAGTAGCGAAAACCCGGCACTGAATAAGGCCGAATATGGCATGAGCCCCGCCAAAATCGATTTCGCGTTGTCGAATTTAGATGACAACCTCAAAATGCACCTCTGTTGTCAGCGACTGCAGGATTACTGAACAGCACACCGATTTTACACAACTGATCAGGAGACCACGGGGCCGGGTGGCACTGAAGACAATCGAATGATATGCAGCTCCGTGCGGCTGATCTCCGGCACGGAGAGTATGGACACGGGGGCCGCTAATCCTTTCGCGCAATTCCAGCGCGGGCTGTCGAGCGCAAAATCATCGTTGGCTCGCGTGACATGGCGCCCGCCGCGAACGACCGGCGGATGACATAAAACCGCTATAAACCGGGCTGCGCAGCAAGGGACATTCTGCCTTTTTTTAGCCTCGGAGGTGGTCAAAATGCTGCGTCTGGCGGTGGATGCTTGCAAAATGAAAACACCGTGTTATCTGTCCTTTGCGGAATAAGCGGGCAGCCAACCGGTGCGTAATTTTGTCCCGCCGGTCGTACGGCAATATCAAACGTTGGCGGCGTCGGGTTCATTCCGCGCTGTCGAGCCGAACAAGGACATGCTGACCACTCCCGCGGATTTGAACTCCGGTTCGTGGGCGCGTAGCGCGACGATGACTTGTTCACGGGTCATTGATCGGCATCCCCCGCGTGTTTCTAGCATATCGGGCGTGGTGCGGCAATTCTCAATTCCTACCCTTGGTGAAAAGCTGGTGCCCTCTGGCTGTCAGACTGGTTTTCGAGCGCCGACTGTGCAGGGTACACGGCACAGCTAATCGAGTGGCATGGCTCCTGAAAGCGGTCCCGCTGTCGCATGATGGAACACGTGCCCGGCTCGTTAGGATGGCGGAAATAATCGATGACGCTGGAGAACGACGCCGACAGCCGCCTCATGGTCCAAAACTCCATGATCTGGCGGGCTCGATTGGCACCAACCAATTCTTTCATCTTTTCGTACTCACCGTAGCAGACGATGATGTGGAGATAAGAGCTCTCTTCATCCGAAGCACCATCTTGTCCGCCGATTGGAACGTCCGGGTACATAGTCTTTAAGCCCTCAATCGCGGCAAAAGTTTCCTTCGGGTGCGCCGTCTCACACCAGTGGTATTCCTCGTGGACAAACGTTGAAAGCAGGAGTTGATCCTGTTGACGTGGCGGGTGTGTAAAGTCAGAACGGGGTGGCTATGAGGGATCGCGTCATTATCGATCAGCACCTTCCGTGTCCATGTCCAGCCTGAGATGTCGAAGGTGTTAAGCAACCGCTGCAATTGGCCCCGTGTCTCCATCTCTTCGGGCGTACCGTGCGCAAGCGTAATCTCGAGTTCAGGGCTTGCCCCGTACATGGAACAACACGCCATAATCGAAACCATGAGCACATAGAGTTTCATTGCGGGTTCTTTCTTGAAGACGATACGGCACCGCCAACGTTTAGTTTGACGGCCATGCAAAACTTACCCGTTTCAACGGACCGGCACTGGCGTGGTCGCCGTAGGGGAGGGTGTCATTCAGCTAAGCTGAATCCCTGCGCACGGGTCCGGTTCCGCTCACCGCCGGCCAGTTATTTGCCTTCACGATCTGGAACACATTCCCTTCCGGGTCCACACCGTCGCACGATTCGGCGGACTGCTGCCATAATCGCGTCAACATCGTGATACCCATAGCCTCCAGACGCGTCCGTTCGGCTTCGGCATTTTCTACTGTAAAGATTAGTTTGATGGGACATTTGTCGCGCGACTGTAGCGGCGAAGATGTGCCCCCGTGTCGGCTATGTTCGTCTTGAACCGCATGCAGCGCGAAACCGGTGTCGAAAAATGCCCATGAATCGCTCCACATAGTATTGACAGGGTTCGTGCCGAGCATCTTCGCGTAGAATTCCTTCATTCTCGGAAAATCTATCGCATATAGCATGGAGCAGGTTAGTTTCATCGCCTGATCGTATAACGTTCTGGGACAAACCGCATTTGAAGATTTCGGCTCGCCTACAACCAGCGTTGCGAGGTTCTGTTGCAGCTTCGATTTGGGACTTTCACAATGAGAGAATGCGAAAGCGTGAAACGGGTCGAAATCCAAATTTCGAAAGCGCTGGTTAGCTCGGGCTTCAAAAAATCGATTCAAACCAAAAACAAGCGCGTGGGCTAACGTTGGCTGAACCTTTCGCATTTCTAATGCGCGCAGAGGAGTGCGGAGCTCCTCGGCGAACCAAAGTTGAGTGTGTTTCTGCGCGCGTACATCTGCGCCAATCTGGAAGCACCCGAGCCACGCGCAAAGAGCCCCAACTTCTACGGGAGCGCGGTGCAATTTCCAGTGATGGCGCCAGAGGGTGTGATGGAGGCGCCGCCCGTGGGAAGCGGTTTCCCGGCTATAGTTAGTGTTCCCGTAATCGTCCCAAGACCAATGCCCGCTGTGGAAGTTGGCTGTAGCATAAGGCTCAATGACGCGGAAGATACCTGCAAATCGTTAGCGCCCCAAATGAACTGCGTCAAACCGTCTACTCCGGCTTGCATGCTGTTGAAGGTGAGTGTCTCGCCGGATACGGTTCCGTTAGTGAAAGTGATGCCGATGCCGCTGGTTGCGGTGTAAGTTAAATGGTCGGCATTCGGAGTAATCGTAAGGGGCAGTTGACCGGACGAATACCCTACAGGCTGGAAAGTCAGGACGGCGCTCAGTGTCGAAAAGCTTATTAGTCCGCCGTCTCCTCTGCCAGTCCCGCCGATGATCGGCGCACCATTCTGTGGATATACCGGTGCGGTGGTAAATCCGCCGGTCGGGTTAAACCGGAGCGCGAGCGTCGCCAGGCTGCCGTTAGTCACGTAGAACTCGACGAGGCCGGGATGGCCGGCCGTTGTAGGGAATTGCTGCGGAAGCGCGAAAGCTGTGTGTCCCTGTACCGGAAGGGGTGCAAGTGCGGGAATGGAAGATTGGGGGGAGCACGCCGGCTTCGGTTTCGATATTGACTGCTACGTTTTCGCTTGCACCGGTCGGGTTCACGAGCGCCACACTTGTGACAAACCCGGAAGAGTTATCAAAGGGAACCAGGATGTGGGCGGCACCGGCCGCGGCTGGGGCCGTCCCATCCTGATCGGTGCGGCCCGGCACGCGTTGAGTGAAGATGGCATACGCGACCACACTCAACGAAGCCTGAATCTGCACCCAGCCAACCGAAGTAGCAGAATTCGTCCCCAACGTATGTAGGAAGAGCGTGCCGCCGCCCGGTAGAGGAAGGTTCTGCGGCCTGCTTTCCAGAAAAGCCAAATTTCAGCTCTGGGTGGCGCCTCCATTCGTTTCCTGGTAGAAGTTCAAGCTGGCCGAAACGGTCACCGCACTCGTATTCGTGAGGACGAGAGTGGTTTGCCATCCGCCGCCATCCGCAATCTGGGGGATGATTAATGTTTGCGCGCTGCACACCGGCAGCACGCTAAGAAAAGCAAACCACAACCTCCGCCGCATGATGCTCCTCATTCGTTGCTAATGCCGAATCGAAAATGTCGGTCCGAGCTGATTGCCCCGGCTCCGGTCGCTCCATATGGCCCAACTACTCCAAAATTTTCCGTGGAAGAGAGGAGGAAGCAATACACTCAGTTTGTAAAGGCCCTCCTGGATGCGCTCGCTTTGCATGGAAAATATTAAACGGCGTTCAAGGCGCATAGAACGGCATATCCTGAGCTGACAATCCTCTCAGTCTTCATAGAGTATTACGCAAAGCGAGAGAAAAAACGATGCAAGTGGGACGGGGTTACGGCTTCAGGGAATTCAAAAAGATTATGCGAGAATGCCCGAGCCGAAGCGGTTGTTGATCCTCGATGGCTCTGCGCACGCTCAATTCCTGTTTCAGACTGATCAGGGCGAACGCGTCATGCAGGAGATTCTGAGTTTCTTGTCGGAACCATGATTAGGGTGTTTGAAAAGTTATGCAGTGGTCAGCCTATTCAGCATCGGATGGATCGCGGCCCATTGACAGCCGCCGGAGTCCTTGGATCAATGTCGCGTGTTATGCGGTCAAGTGGATTTCCATTCACAAGCCGACTCTCGCCGGAACTTCCACGAGGGCGTTTGCAGCACTGTAGATCAGGGCCGCCGTTCACTGTCCAATAAACTAGGCTGCAATCGGCTTCGGACCGCCGTTGGCGCCCGGCTCACGATAGCAACGACGACTACGGGCGGACGCTGCCGCGAAAGACTTCAGGGCCCAACGGACTCTTTAAGTTCGGATCATCCTCCGCGGTGATGCTAAGGTCGAATGCTTTGTAGGGAGTCGTGGTTTCAAAGCTGCCCTCCAGCTTCGAATTGACCTTGAGAAGGCCTGCCCTTTCGGGAGTCCCGCCAGTTTGCTGGATCCAGATCACGTACGCGCTCTTCGCAGGGGTCAGTCCCTCGGGTTTTGCGAGGTGGCGCACTCTGACCTTCAACTCGGTATTCCCGTTCTTGTCAGTTCCGATTTCCAGTTCGCCAGCGGCAGCAGGCACGATCGTAGCTGGCGTGAGCACGTATTTCTTGGCTAAACCAAGGCTGGCGGAGAGTACGACCAATGCTAAGACAATGTGTATTCGCGAGAGCATATTCTAATTCTCGTCTGACTATCCGTCAAATTTGGCAAAAAGAAGCCCCCACGGAAATGCCTAACGTTCCATTACTCACGGCGGGCGCTAGTCTTACTGCGGCTGCGGTTCTGGACCGAACAATAAGGAACGACACACGAATCCGGCGGACCGGTTAAGCGCATCATCCGGTCAGAATTGCGCGGCGTGCAGATGTCTCCCAGTCCGGGCAGCCGTCGCAGCCGAAGAATATGCCGGTTTCGACCCGCTCTACGATTTTCTACCGGTGAGCGAGCAATTCCATGAGGTTTGGGCCGTCGTGAATCATGATACTAATTTTCTGAACATCGAAACCGGAGTTGGTGTGGGTTACACCGGTGGAGCCGACCGGCTAACCTTGAAGCTAATGGTGTCTCGCGACCTGAACAACAAGCGCTCAAAACAGACGCTGCAGGCAAAACCTCCTCAGTAGATTTAGGCACAGCACAGGGGCGGCCCACAGTCGTAGTTTCGCCGGTTCTTAAACCCTCTACAAAATGAGCCCTTTTGTCGAGAGTTGACTACCAGCGAGATGCGCCGCGCAGGGGGTTGCTGTTCTGTGCAGAAACCAAGATTTACCCACAGCGAGAAGTTGAAACAGAATTGCCCGTAGTGTTCAAAACATCGGCGGCTTGGTTATCGGTGAGTTCAATCGTGACCGTCATGGGTGCCTTTCTTCTTCATTTTGAAACACTGGCGACACGTCACTTCTCGGGAAGCCTCAGAAGACCAATCAATCCCACTATGCCGACTCCTAGGCACGCGCCGCAGCCAGTAAGCTCCACGATGTCTGCGCCGTGTAGCATTTGAATGCGCGGCTGGCCGAGATACCGAAAGAGAAACATCAATCCCATCAGCAAGACCGCTAGACCTGCGAATCGGCTCCGTGTTTGCATGCGACCTTCTCGGGCAGTATTCAAGCCCGGAGGTTATTGTCACAGGATGCCGCTTTCGTTTTACGCCGGCGAGGACCGGACCCGCGAACCTCATTCCGACACCCCGCGTTTGTGCTGCACGAAATTCTCCCACTGTCCGAAGGGTTTCATCTGCTCGTCGAGCTTCGTATCTTTGATCAACTTCTCGATCTCCGCGCGCGATTGCCGCCTCAGTCGCTCCGGATTTTCGGCGAACGCCCACAGTATCGCCGAAGCCGCCGCGAGCGTCATCTTTTCCTCACGCTGGTTCACGCGGTCGAGAGTGTCCGACTCGGCGTGGTAATCGGGCAGGTACGGAATCGGATCCTGAATCCCGACGATGTTCGGCACCCCCGACAGCAGAAAGTCAAAGTTGTCCGTTCCGTCGATGGCGTCGATCAGGTGCTCGGTCGCGTTCAGTCCTTGTACCTTCGAAAGCGCGCCGTTGATCGACTTGCGCAGTTCATCCCTCCCGTTGAGGTAGAACCCCACTAAGCGGCCCGACCGAAAGTCATCGTTGCCGCGAAATTGTCCAATTCCCCGCGATGCTGCTCCACATACCGGCGCGATCCCCACATCCCCTGCTCTTCGCCCGTGAACAATACGAACCGCACCGTGCGCCGCGGTTTCACGCCGAGTTCCTGAAACGCGCGGGCCACATCGAGCACCAGCACCACGTTGACCCCGTTGTCTTCTGCGCCGGTGCCCAGATCCCACGAATCCAGATGCGCCCCGATCAGAACCACCTCTTCTGGCGCTTCCCGCCCGCGAATTTCGGCCACTACGTTCTGGGACGTGTACACCCCGCCAGTCTTGTTCCGCAGATCGAGCCGCATCCGTACGTCGCCCTTTTCGACCAACCGCGCCAGACGCTCGAAGTGTTCGCGGCTGACGATCGCCGAAGGCACCGGTTGCAACGCTCCATCCAAACTCAATGGGTGCCGGTACAGTAGTCCGCGCGGACGCGTCGATTCGAGCAACAACGCCGCCACGCCCGCCTTTTTCGCCGCCGCCATGAGCGGCGCATTGCGCAGGTATTCGGCGAAAAGGTCGTCGAACGTATTCATCTGTTTGCTATGGATGAGTGCGAACGCTCCCGCGGCCCGTACGCCCAATTTGGCGAAGTCCGCCTCCGTTCCCTCGCCTGCATCGATCACCTGCGCCTCACGGTCGATCGATGGCGTGAAGGGCGCCGCTGCGAGTCGGATCGCAAAGCTTACCGGTGCCGTCGTCGCGGCCTCCGAACTCACCGGCAGCCACAATTCAGGAATCGTGAAGGTTCAAGCTTGGGATCGATCCCGGCCGACCGGAACTTCGCCGCAGCCCACTCCACTGCCTTTGCCAGCGCGGGCGACCCCGTCGGTCGGCCCCACGGCGCGCGCCACCAGTCGCGCTGCCGGATCCGCAGTCTGCGCTCGCAACCCCGCAGCCGCCGCAAGAATCAGCAATGTTGAAGTGCGCATTGTGGCCAATGCTGCCATAGGCGCTTCGGGGATGCAAGCGGCGCACCGCCGTCGTCTGCGTTACCTGTTTTCGTTAGCTATTTTTTGGATGGACCTGTGATTTGCGCACAGAACCGATTTACGTGATGCGTCGCGGACGGTGGTACCGTATCTCTACCATCTAACCCTGTCGTCAAAACATGAGTCCAGGTAATCTCGGGCTTGCGCCTGAAATTCGCGATATTCTAATCCGGCTCAGATTCCGGTATCGTGCGTTCGGCCTCTTGCCTTGTCTCATTCAGGATTCCGCAGGCACTCCCACAGGAAATGGGGAGCAACGGATAGGCCGGACCTACGGAGCGCGGTGCCAGTCCCCGACCCTACCTGGGAGGGCTAGGGGTTAGATTGCCCGGGGATACTCAAATGATTGCATTTGCGCAACCTATAAGACGGAGCGTGGCACAGGGGTGAAGGAAAGGAGTATTCGGACAGCGGGATAATAGACCAATGCAGCCCGCTTACGCAGAAGGTTTATGCCCTCGGATGGTTTACTGGATTTCAGCGAGCGGGACGATTCTCCGTGCAGAGAGCGAAAACGCCGATCTGGTTCGCAAGGAAGACGGAATTTTCTTGCAGCCATTCACTACAGATCACATTATCGGCCGGAACCTCTTTGAATTTATTGAAGGTATTGAAATCCACCATCTTTATCAGGCGCTCATGAACAAAGTTCTCAGAACTGGCGTTTCGATAACTTTTCCTTACCGATGTGACGGCCCCCATGTGCGCCGCGAGATGATCATGAGCCTTTCCTTTGAAAATGAAATGGTCCGATACGAGTCCACTCTTCTCCGTGAGATTCCGCGCGAGCGCCGGATCCCTGCTGAGACGAATTCAGCCACCACGCTCGTTGCAATCTGCAGCTTCTGTCAACGTTATCGATTTCCCCTCACTTCGACGATCTGGAAGGATCTGGATTATCTGCTGCTGGAGGCCGATTTACCAGATAAATTCGACTTTAGCCATGGTCTATGCAGAGCATGCTACCAAAGATTCGCCGACGACCTTAAATAGCTCCGCGCGGCGGAATGATACCGTGCTTTTCCAACGCGCACTCGTCCTAGGCGTGACAGGAGCGGCCCGGGAGACTATGACCGTCCTGCAAGCCGCTTCGATCACGCCGGAGCCCGACGAATAATTTCTGACGGAGGAAGTCCGGATAACGGGAGGATAAGAAGTCGAGGGATATGAGGCGGAGGTAAAAGCCCGACAGTTGAGCCGTCCGCCGGCCGAATTAACTCAGTTCGCGGTCCGCATCAGATCCAGTTTCACCAACTTGTTGTAGAGTTCCAAAATTAAGAAGGTTGGTGCCCAGTGCCCGATGAAATTGGCTTTCTTTTCGTCGCCCATAGCAAACATCACGAGGGACACACCGATAGAGCCGAGCGCCGCCCAGAGAAACGTATCGGACAGTAGTTTGGAAGTTTGCTGCTCGATAGTACGCGCGATTGGTCCTTTGCGCTGGAGGGCATTTGGTGGCTTTGGCAACTGATTTTGGCCCACTTCGGCAGTTTATTTTGGCCCACCCTCCGAGGTGACGGTTTTAGGCTCGGCCGTAAGGCCGGCCTTGGCTTAGTTCTTTCCTTATATAAGGACCAGTCGTCGAAGCTGTGGGAATGTGGGAAGGCCGCTGCTTTGTGCGGGCTTTCCAAGGACGGTGGAAAGGGTGGGAAGCCTGCTTTTGGCTTTCCATGCTTTCCACGGGCCGTCATTTCCACAGCTCATTTCGCATCGGCCGGTTTCTCTCCTTTCTTCCCTTTGGCAACCGTTCGGCGGAAGCGATACGATTCCGTGCCGGTCTCCAGGATGTAAGCGCGATCCGTGATCCGATCCAGCAGCGCCTTGCAGAGTCGCGCATTCGGAATCACCCGGGTCCATTCGGAGAATGCCAGGTTCGTTGTTACTATCACCGCCGTCCGCTCGGCGCGTTCAGCGATCACCTGAAACAGAAACTCCGCGCCCACTTCTGCCAGCGGCACATACCCAACCTCATCTATCGCGATCAGGTCGTAGCGGCTCCAACGCGCCATCACCCGCCGCAGTTGGAGTTGGTGTTTCGCTTCTACCAGCTCGTTACCAGCGCAGCCGCCGTGGTGAATCGGACGCGCCGCTTCTGCCGGCACGCGGCGACGCAGAGGCCGGTTAAAAGATGCGTCTTGCCGGTCCCACAATCGCCGATGAACAAAACTGGTTCGGCTCGCTCGAGGTAACCGCCCTCGGTGAGATCGCGCATCTTCGCCGCGGTGACCAGCGGCGCCTGCGTGTAGTCGAACTCCTCGAGCGTTTTCACGCGCGGCAGATGCGCTTCTTTGATCCGCCGCTCCACCGTATTTCGCTCCCGTTCTTCGATCTCGGCCGTCAACAGAACTTCCAGATACCCGGTGTGTGTCTTCTTCTCCCGCACCGCCTGCTCGGCCAGCGTGCTGAACTGCGACGCCATCATCGGCATGCGCAGCGTCTTGCAGTGCTGCTTGATGGTGGCCTCTTGTAGCTGCGCCAGTTGACTGCTCATCTGGGACCTCCGGCTATTAGTAACTGGTCATATTCGTTCATCACCGGCACGGGGCGCTGATACCGTTCCAGCGATCCGATGTCGATTGCCTCACAGGGTCTTCGGTTCAGATTCGGTGAGTTAAACAGATGCTGCACTGCGGCGGCATCCGTGCAGCCAGTTGCCAGCGCCGTCTCGATTGCCGCTCGTAGCCGGCCATGGCCATTCTGTTGCTTGGCCAGTTTCAGGAGATCGATCATCTGCCTGGTCCCGTCCTGCTTGCCATGGCGCACGTTCAACGCCTGCCACATCACATCGAAGCACTCCGGCCAGAGTCCCGCTCGGCGCTGCTGTTCCAATGGCCGCGATCCGGCCAATGCGCCTGGCTTGCGCGACAACACATCGAGGTAATGCTCCAGTTCGAGCACCTGTTTCTGCCTGCCATAGCAACGCTCATGCAAAGCCACGCACTGGCCGTCCTTCCAGAGTTCCACCGTGCGGGCATAAGCCTTGGCGTGTACCTCCACGCCGACTTTCAGCGGAACGGAGTAGGCGTTGGTCAGAACTTTGACCCAGCCCATACGGTTCACCGTGGGAAAACTCGTCTGCGCCAAGTCCATGCCCTCGGCTGCCAGCGGCAAGAGATGCTGCTGCTCGATCAGCAGCGCCCCGCCGATGCTCTGGTCCCGCCCTGCAATCGAACGCTGCTCGTCGCGACGGCAGGCGTCGAGTAACTGACGATTCAGTTCTGCCACATCGACAGCCTTTGGCACGGGCACCCAGTGATTTCTGCGGAAGTAGCCAGCCTCTCCTTCCACGCCACCCTTTTCATGCCCTTCGGCCGGTGTGCAGAACTCGCTATTGAAACGCCAATGCGAGCGGAATGCGATGAACCGCGCCGTCTCTTCCCGGCGCTGACCGCGCACGATCTTCTTTACAGCCGCCTTGAGATTGTCATACCGAAGTTTACGAAACACACCGCAGAAAAAGGCAAATGCCAGTTCGTGCGCCTCCAGAAATGCCTGCTGCGTGGCGTGCAGAAACGCGCAGTGAAACGCGGCGCCGCTGGCCATACTCCGCACGAGAACACCTGTAGTTTGGTCCGTTCGCCGGCTAAATCCGCGACAGCTTCGTACCAATCCACCTGCGCTTCCACGCCCCAGTCGTAGCTCTGGGGCACGAACACTTCGTTGACCACCAAGCCCAGGGCTCCCTTGCGTTCCTGGACGTACTGCCGCACCGTCCGCTCGCACACCGCGCACTCCGGCATCTCCGCGCGCATCCGCTCCCAGATCCGGTGAGCCGTGTGGCGCTGCTTCCGCGGCGCCTTCCGATCCGACTCCAGGATTCCGTCCACGAACGCCACGGCGCTGGCGAATTTCTACCGGGGCCGTTCCGTTTTCTTGCGCGGCGCTGGCACTGCGCTGCCGATTGCTTCCCGCACCACCGGCGGTGGACTTTCAGCTTCTTTGCCACTCCGGCGATCGTGCCGATGCCGAACTCGTACTCTCTTCGGATCTCTTCAAACAACTCCACCTTTGCTCTCCAATCCAACGAGTTCCTCCGCTCGGGGCCTGCGCCCGATCAAGGGTACCCGTTCGTTGGGAGGGTGGGCCAAACCAAACTGCCAAAGTGGGCCAGTTCAGAATACCGAAATCATTTGGTGCAGTTTTTTGCTCGCGATCGAGAATATCTTTCATTGTCAAGCTCCTTAAGGATGACGGAATTCAAAGTGTCCTTAAAACTGCAAGCAAACGGCCCTGTTACAAAAGACCTATTTCGGCGAATAATCGTTAGTCCTGTTTCGACCCATTCGCTAAGGACGACCAGTGTTCTATTCTGTGCCGCATTTGCCTTTGCCGATAGTCGCTGGCGAGAGAAAGGTCTTGGCAGGGAAACGGCGCCAGGCGAGAGCGGCGCAAGAATCGCCAACCTCCGTGGCAGGAATCAACTCAGATGCAAGCCGAGGTGGTTGCAGGGGGCGTCCTTTAGATCCTGCCGCACGCCGAGATATCGCTCGGTGGTTTGAATGGATGCATGGCCGAGCGAAAGCTGGATCTGTTCCAAAGCCGCGCGGCCTTTATGCGCCAGCTTTGCAAATGTTCTCCTGAGATCATGCGGCGCCAGATGCGGTACGCCGATGCTCTTACCATATTTGACGACGGCTTCCATGATGTTCTGTGGCAGCAGAACCTCTCTCGTCAACTGGCGCCGGTTATTCAAGGCGCGAAAGACGTGCCCGCTCGACAGCCCCGCGGCTTCGGCCCACTTGTCGATTGCGAGCTTGGTCCAAGAAGGCATCGGCACCGTACGCAGGCGATTTCCTTTGCCGTGCATGTCCACGATTGCCCAGCGCGCATCGCGCTGCTGGATGTGTTCGAAAGTAAGAGCCGAGACTTCGCTGCGCCGCAGCCCGCAGCCGATCA
>JAFAWA010000350.1 GCA_019242155.1 Terriglobia bacterium
CAAAAACCTGCGCTGGGTGCTGGCGCACGTCAACCAGCTCAACGGGCCGCAAATCGAGCGCATGAAGCGGCTCGGAATGTACGCAGCTGTAAATCCATGGGCGGTGATCAACGGCGGCATCATGCATGAAGGCTTCGGCGACGGCGCTTACGACATGCCGCCGCTGCGCACTCTTGCCGACAGCGGAATCGTTTGGGGGTTGGGCACGGACGGGAGCGCGGCCAATCAGTACTTGCCGTTCACCACACTCTATTTTGCGGTTACGGGTAAGATGGCGGGCGGGGCTAAAGTACTGCGCCAAACGATCAGCCGCGAGGATGCGCTGATCGCGCACACGCGAAAGAACGCCTACCTCGTGTTCCAGGAGGATAACCTAGGCGCGATTCAGCCCGGCAAATTAGCCGATCTGGTGGTGCTCGACCGCGACTATCTTACGATTCCGGCGGACCAGATCAAAGACATTCGTCCCGTGATGACAATGGTGGGCGGCCGCATTGTATACGAGGCGGCCCGTGAGCCGGCGCCGGCGGCCCGATAAGCACTGCATTTTTTGGAGGAGGATACGATGCGCGATTGGTTTCGAGGTCTGACGATATTCGCAGCCGGAGTGATTGCCGGCGGCCTGCTGATGGAGCGCGGCGCTGCGCAGCAAACGCAACTCCCGGGGCTGCGGCTGAACCATGTGGGCGTGTATGCCAAAGACTTCGACGAGTCGATGCGCTTCTACACGCAAACCATGGGTTTCCGGGAGGCATTCACTATCAAAGATAAAGACGGTAAACCGACGCTCGCGTATCTGCAAATCAATCGCGAGCAGTTTCTGGAGCTCGCTCCGGCTACGGCCGAGCGCCCCGCGGGGCTGAGTCACGTGGGTATCTGGCCACAGGACCTGAACGCAACGGTGACCGCGCTGCGTCAACGCGGCGCAACCGTGCCCGACCCGCGGACCGGCGCGACCAAGACCAGCATCACCAATGCGACCGATCCGAACGGGGTCCGGCTGGAGTTGCTGGATTTTCTGCCGGGCTCGTTGCCACGAAAAGCGATTGACGAGTGGAACTAATGCAGTCGCGGAGCTAGCCTCGCTCAACTGACAATGGGGACAACGGTTCGATGCCCGTCTTGTGGACGGGAAAGCTTAGGCGGGAGTTTCTGTGGCTGGTGCGCCACTCCGCTCAATGGCAGTGGGGTCGAGACTGCGCTCTTTAGCGCAACGCCGTCAGCGCCCGATCTCAGTTCAACATCAAGCGTGGATGAAGGCCGCTTCCTTCCGGGCACAGTTCTAGCCGGCCGTTACCGGATCGCCGGCCTGCTGGGGCGCGGCGGCATGGGCGAAGTGTATCGCGCTACCGATTTGACCCTTGGACAAGCCGTGGCGTTGAAGTTCCTGCCGGAGACTCTAGCTCGGGATGACCGAGCGCTGGCTCGCTTCTATAACGAAGTACGAATCGCGCGGCAGGTCACGCACCCGAACGTATGCCGTGTGTACGACATCGGGCAAGTAGAAGGCCAGCACTACATCTCCATGGAGTATGTAGACGGCGAAGATCTGGCTTCGCTGCTGCGGCGCATCGGGCGCTTGCCTGTGGACAAGGCCGTGGAGACGGCGCGGAAGGTATGCGCCGGTCTGGCCGCCGCTCATGAACGTGGAGTGCTGCATCGCGACTTGAAGCCCGCGAACATTATGCTGGACCGGCGTGGGCAAGTCATCATCATGGACTTCGGGCTGGCGGGCCTGAGCCATCAGCTGGAGGGCGACATTCGCAGCGGCACTCCGGCCTACATGTCCCCGGAACAACTGGCGGGTACCGAGGTTACAGTCAAGAGCGATATCTACGCATTGGGTCTGGTGCTGTACGAATTGTTCACGGGGAAACGCGCGTTCGAGGCGGCGAGCATGGCGGAGTTGCTGGATCTGCAGCAGCGCGGCGCTCCCATGAGTCTCACGACGCTGGTCAAAGAGCTTGATCCGGCAGTGGAGCGTATTGTCCTTCGCTGTCTGGCTCCGGATCCTAAGCAGCGGCCAGCTACAGCGCTCTCGGTAGCGGCAGCGCTGCCCGGCGGTGATCCGTTGGCAGCGGCGCTCGCGGCGGGTGAGACGCCATCGCCGGAGTTGATCGCGGCTGCGGGGAAAACGGAAGGGCTACAACCAAGAACTGCCGTGGCGTGGCTGGCGGCGGGGCTTCTGGGGTTGGCGGCGGTCGCGATCATCGCGCCGTCTCAGCAGATCACCGAGGCGCTTCACTTGGAGAACCCGCCGGATGCACTGGCCCGGGATGCCCGGACGCTGCTCCAAGGCTACGGGTATACTGCCCGCCCTGCTGACCGCTATTGGGGCTTGGAATATGACGGTGAGTATCGAGCCTACCTCGGGACTCATCCGGCGGAAGCCGAGGCGCGCTGGAAGAACCTTGCCGCGGTAGATCCGCCTCTCGCTACGTTTTGGTACCGCGAAAGCCCGAGTCCGCTGATAGCTCAGCGTACGGTCAACATGCAGACGAGTTTTACTGATCCTCCCTTTGAAATCCCAACAATGATCCGTCTGCGCTTCGATCCAAACGGCAAACTCAGGTATCTGGAGGCGATCCCGCCGCAGATGGAAGCTCCGGCCGGTCCCGGATCATTCGAATGGAGCAAACTCTTCGAAGCCGCCGGGCTCGATATGGCTCTCTTCCAGACCGCCGAGGCCCAATGGACGCCGGCCGCCAACTGGGACCAGCGCGCGGCGTGGACAGCGGGATCGATGCGGATCGAAGCGGCTGCCTGGCGCGGCCGGCCGGTTTCGTTCCGGATCGTCCAACCGTGGACGGTTCCTCTCCGCGGCGGCAGCCCCGCAAGCGGGGGCCAAGTGGCCAAGATCATCATATTGTACGCATTCTTGCTGGCCGCCTGCGTTGTAGCGTGGCTGAATTTCCGCGCCCGCAAGGCTGATCTCCGAGGTGCGACGAAAATTGCGCTCTGGTGTTGGGCAGCGTATTCCGGTGCGTACTTTCTGCGCGCGCACCACACAGCTTCCGTAGCGGAGGTGACGACCTTCTGGCGCGTAGTGACCAACGATGGCGCAATCAATGGGTTTCTTGTTTGGGTGCTGTACCTGGCGTTGGAGCCCTGGGTGCGGCGTAGCTGGCCGCACACGATGATCTCCTGGAGCCGCTATACGGTTAAGGGCTGGCGCGATCCTCTGGTGGGCCGTGATCTGTTGTATTCGGTGAGCGTCGGCGCCTTACTGGGGCTGCTCGATCTGCTCCAGTCCGCGCTCCGCGGCCCCTCATCTCCCCCGCTGTTTCCCGGCGCGCTATTTACGCTGATGGGCGTCCTCCCAGTCATCAGCAGCATGCTTTTGGTGTTTGGCGGTGAAGTAATCAATTCCCTGTTGATCTTCTTCGTGCTCTTTCTCTCGCGCCTAGTGCTGCGGAAGGAATGGATCGCGATTGTGGCTACGATCGCCATAGTGGGCGCAATCGATTACGCTCCCGGAGGGATGCGGCTTGCCGATCTTCCGTTCGAAATAGCGTTGGTGGGAATCTTGACCATCGTCATGCTGCGATTTGGCCTGGTTGCCGCGATCTTTGGGTACGCAATTAAGAGTACTCTCAGGATGCCGCACACGCTCGACTTCTCCGTTTGGTATGCCGGAACAACGGCGGTGCCATTGGTTCTGGTAGCGCTGCTCGCGCTTTACGGGTTCCGCACATCGCTGGCGGGGAAAAGGCTTATTTCATTGCCGGAGTGAGATCAGTTCTCCGGGAAAGCAGTTCTAAACAGTACGACAGTATTCATTTCGAACGGAACTTCTAGCTCAATGTAGTCGGCGGGGCTGTTCCATGTTCACGGCGGCGGCTATTCGTTCGAAATGCAGCCGGACGCGGGACCATTTGGTTGCCCTGTGAGAATGACAATCGCGATTTTTCGTCCAGTAAGATTCTGCTGATGGTGGATACTCTGATCTGTTGAAGCAGAAGATCAAACCCGGCATGTTCCGCAGCATCGCGCAAAAGGCCATTGCTTAGACGTCCCCATCCTCTCGATTGGGCGGTCGCAATCGTGTGGCCCGCAAGAGCACGGGCAAGGCCTTTGGGTGTTCCATGGTCGCTCAAACCTGCTGCGATACCCCAATTCTCGACGGCGCTGCTGCTGGCGGCAAGCCCTGAGCACGCGCCGAAGGGAACGCTGCCGCAGTGTCGGCGGCGTGGAAAGCGGCGGGATTGCGCCACCCAGACCTACCGTTATCCGGTAGACTGTGGGAGTGCCTGCTCAGGGGCTTCGGACCTGAGACTGTATTCGTGCAGTAAATGCCTGGGGCCTCGATCTGCCGCGACAACGGCGCATTCCCAACTGTGGCAGCAAAATAGAAATGTCACCTTTGGGCAAAGTAGAAATGTCACCTTGACAGCCCCAAGCTTTGGGGATGCAGGAAGGACAACTACTAATGAGCCAAACCGATAGGGATCGGCTGGTGACGCTGCGCAAAGCCCACGAACG
>JAFAWA010000360.1 GCA_019242155.1 Terriglobia bacterium
CGCAACCGGCGAACTTTCCTTCAGAGAGGCTACTCCCAAACGCAGCGAAATCTCCGGCAACTGCAGAATACGGTATTTTTCGGCGGGACAAAGCTTGCCGATGTCGCGCAGAATCTCGCTCGCCTGATACACCGAGACAAAGAGAAGCGGGAGGTGCCCGGCGCAGAAGGGTGCGGCTATGCTTGACACATCTGGAACCGATTGCAAATTCGCTTGAGGCCAATGTTTGCGGACTAACGCGGCGAAGAGGCCGGGGCTGGAGTAGTAAATCGTACCGCTGAAACTTCCGACGGGAAGAGCGGCCTCGGGGTTGCGGGCGATCATGTAGCCCTCCGCGACAATCCACGGGTCCGAAATGTAGGCGAAGGTCCGGCGTTCCGGAACGTCCGCCATTAGCGGCCACAGTTCGACGGATCGGTTCCGGAGGACCTGAAATCCCGGAGTTTCATCGAAAACCCATTCCAGGCGAAGGCCCAAGCGCCGGGCGGCGGACTTAACGGCTTCCACGGCCAACCCCGCGGGACGCCCATCCGGACCACGCATTTGATATGGCGGGTTTTGGTGGTAACCGATTTTATAGACGTGGTCGGTACGAAACCGCTTGTGCCACGCCGTCCAAGAGAGGAACCCGAGTAATGTACAGAAAAGTGCCGCCCCGACGACGATGAGCAGGTGCCTGCGGTTCATGAGTTTCTTATCGGCGAAAAACTGAAGATGTGAACGGGACTTTTACGGTAGCGGGCGGTAAGGAATGGGCCTTATATAGAATTGAAGTGAATGGCTGCCGATGAGGACCCCGCGTACCTTCAGGCGAAATCTGGACGATCTTAAGCTCCGCCGGCGCTTAAAACAAGCAATCGCCTATAGCGGCCTATTGGGCCTCATATTCCTCATAGCAGTGTGGATCAGCTACGGTTTCGGGGCGCAGCTCAACAACTATGCTTACGATGCCATGTTCCGGCTGTATCAGCCCAAGCCCTGGAAACTGGACTCCGTGATCCTAGCGATCGACGAAGCAACCATCAGTTGGGTGGATGGCGGGATGATGAACATCCGGCGGCCGCTCGCGCGTGCCCTACACCTGATCGACGCCGTTCAACCCGCGCCCAAAGCGGTGGCGGTGGATCTGATCCTCACCGACCGCCGGGACCCCGAGGTGGATAGGGAGCTCGCCGGCGTCTTTCGCGCAACCCCTAACTTAGTGCTCTCTTCATTAATCCTGGACGATCCGCTCGGTTGGGAGGAGCCCCGGCCGGAGTTTGCGCGCTGGGCGGCCGCCAAAGGTCATGTCTACGCCAAGCCGAGCGATGAGGATAACGTGACCCGCGTCATCCCGTTGGATAAACATGTGCTGACCCAACAGCGCTGGGCGATTGCGCTCGAAGCCTTTCGCCTCAGCCGTGGAGGCGGTACGCCGCTTGAATCACCCGATGACGTGGAGGTGGCCGGCACTTTGATTCCGTTCAAAAGAACCGATGCCGGGCGGCTTATGCGTGTCCGTTATCTTCCGCCGGACCGGTCCGTTCCCCGCATCTCGGTCAAGGCGCTTTTAGAGCATCCCTCGCGCGCGCAGGAATTCGCCGGGAAAGTGGTTTTTGTGGGAGTCACCGCGGCTAGTCAGGTGAGCGACCGGCTGTCTACACCGTACTCTTTCGGAGCCACCACCACGGGAATCGAAATCCACGCAGAAGCGTTCGAGACGATAGTTCAACGCTTATTTCTAACTGACGTCCCGCTCAGCTGGCCGCCACTTTTCAGCCTGTTGTTAGTCGTTACCGCGGGGCTGTGCTTCGCGTATCTGCCGGGCTGGAGGGCTTACGCCGGCGCCGTGGTGGTGCTGGCGGCCGCGGTTACCGGGCCTTACATCTTTTTCACCCACCAGCGCGTGTTTCCGTTCGCCATGCCCGCCACCGCCGCAACTCTGGGCATTGCGGCCAGCGCCGCCTGGCAGGCACTCATTATCCGCCGTGATCTGCGGCGCGCCGAAGCCGAGCGGGCGCGTTATCAGCAGGCCATGCATTTTGTGACTCATGAAATGCGCACTCCACTTTCCGCAATTCAGGGTTCGAGCGAGCTGATCTCCCGCTTTGCCTTGAACGAGGAAAAGCGCCAGCAAATGGCGCAGCTCATCAATTCCGAATCCAAGCGCCTGGCGCGCATGGTCGAGATTTTTCTGAACGTGGAACGTCTCTCGGCGGGACAAATGGAACTGAAACACGAGGAGATCCCGTTGAAGGACATGGTTCAGGTTTGCATAGAGCGCACACGCCCCCTGGCCGAACGAAAGCACATCGGCCTGAAGCTCGAACCGATCAACGGCGACCCCCTTCTGTGCGGCGACCGCGAACTGATGGAGTATGCCTGTTACAATCTACTCACTAATGCCGTGAAGTACTCCCCGCAGCGCACCCATGTGACGGTGTCCGGCCGCAAAGAGAACGGTCACGTTCTTCTTGCGGTAAAAGATCAAGGCATCGGCATGGACAGTAGAGAAGTCAAGAAAGTCTTTCAAAAGTTTTATCGCACGCGCAAGGCCGAGGAGTCCGGAGAGGCCGGGACCGGCATCGGTCTTTCGATTGTGCAGCAGATTGTGGAACAGCACGGCGGCCGTATCGAGGTCGTCAGCCAACCGGGCATTGGATCCTGCTTCACCCTGGTGCTGCCCGCCCAAAACTGATGCGGAAGCTGTTACTGGTCGAAGACGATCCTGCCCTGCAACTGACCATTCAGACCGCGTTAGAACAGCAAGGCTACGAGGTGAATGCGGTCTCGACCACGGAGGAAGCGATGGAGCGGCTGGCTGGTGAAAGCTATCACATTGTAATCTCCGATATTTATGTGGATGAGCGCACCGGGCTCGACGTGCTCAATGCAGCCAAGCGGAAAGACCCGGATTGCTCGGTAATTCTGATGACCGGCCGCGGCACGGTGGAGACCGTCATGGCGGCTACTCGCGGCGGCGCTTTCGACTATATCGCCAAACCGTTCGAATTGGACGTGATGCTTGATGCTGTAGAGCGCGCCGGAGCGGCTCGCACCGATGAGGACGAGCCCGAAGAGGAAGAGCTGCCCGAGAGCGAAATGATCGGCAGCTCGCCGCCGATGGTGGAGGTTTATAAGACCGCGGTTAAGGCTGCGCCCACAGACGCTACGGTCATCATCGAAGGTGAAACGGGAACCGGAAAAGAGCTGGTGGCGCGCATGATTCATAATCTCAGCCGCCGATCTACGCAGCCCTTCGTAGCCGTCGACTGCACGGCGATTCAGCCCACGCTGCTCGAAAGCGAGCTGTTCGGCGCTTTGCGGGGCGCCTACACGGGTGCCGACCGCGACCGCATGGGCGTTTTCGAGGCGGCTCACCGAGGTACGGTCTTCCTGGACGAAATCGGCGAAATCGAGCCGAAGTTTCAGATGGCGCTTCTTCGATTCCTGGAGATGCGGGAGATCCGGCCGGTAGGCGCCTCAAGGTCCAAAGAGGTGGACGTACGGGTGATCGCGGCCACCAACCGTGATGTGCAGGCCATGGTGGATCAGGACAAATTCCGCAAGGATCTCTGGTATCGCCTGAACACTGTGCGCATCATCCTGCCTGCCTTGCGGGAGCGCCGCTCGGACATTCCACTGCTGGTGCAATTCTACTTAAGCAAGTACAACCACCGTTACGGCCGCAAGGTGAAAGTGACAAACACGGGGATGCGCGCCTTACAGGAATACACCTGGCCCGGTAACGTGCGCCAGCTGCAGCATATTATTGAGCGGATCACTATTCTAGGGGACCGGGTGGATGCGGAGACGGTGGACCGGGCGCTCACCGCAATGCAGTCGCGCGAGAAAGCCGTGGAAACGCTGGCCGAAGCTGAAGAAGATCAGATTCGCAAGGTGCTGGCGGCCACAGGGGGTAACAAGAGCAAAGCGGCTCAGATACTGGGCATCGAGAGGAAAACTCTTTACCGCAAACTGGACCGTCTGAAGTGAGCGCGCCCAAATCGACGTAACCCGCACAATCCCTTCTGCCATCTATACTGTAAGGAACGTAAAGGAGTATCGAAGTGAGTCCCACATCCAATTACCCGCCCCCGCCGCCGGCCGATCATTCGGGCATTAAGACCGCGCTGATCGCAGGAGCGCTGATTGCACTGGTGGCTGCAAACGTTTATCTGTATGTGCAACTGGATCACGTGCGCGCCGATTTGGCCAAAACCCGCGATTCGGTTACCGCCGAATTTGCCAGTCTTCGCGATGCCTCTTCTGTGAACACCGCCGCCCAGTCGCGTCATTTGGAAACTCTGACCGAGGAGCTAAAGACCGCGCGGGAGCAGGCCCGCACGCTTTCCAGTCAAGCTAAAGCCGAGGCTGAAGCGCGCGCCGAACAGCTTGCAAAACAGTTGGCATCCGAACAGGCGCGCACCCAGCAGCAGCTCACCACGGAAATCAGCGGAGTGAAGCAGGCGGCTGATACGGCAAGCGCCAGCCTGAACGCCAAAATCGGCGATGTCAGCACCGATGTAGGCGGCGTCAAGACGCAGCTAACCTCCACTCAGGCTGAATTGCAAAGCACCATCGCCCAGCTTAAGTCCGTTCAGGGCGACCTGGGCGTGCAAAGCGGTCTGATTGCGACCAACGGCAACGAACTGTCGGCTCTGAAGCTGAAGGGCGAGCGGAATTACATTGATGTGAAGCTCGGGAGGACCAAAGCTCCCGTGCGTTTCGCGGATGTTACGCTGCTGCTCAAGAAGACCGATCCAAAGCACAACCGGTACACAGTCGACGTTATGGCCGACGACAAACTGACCGAGAAAAAAGACAAGAACATGAACGAGCCCGTGCAGTTCTTTACGACAAAAGGCGGCCGCACGCCCTACGAGCTCGTGATCAATCAAGTAGGAAAGGATCAGATCGTCGGCTACCTCTCCACTCCCAAAGATACGGCCGCGCGTTAACCGGCTCACTTCGTTCTCAACCAGTGGGATGCTCCGAAATTCCTTCGGGGCATCCGCACTCTTCGTTTTTCCCAGACTCTCCTTAAGCTGACAGTGTATACTTTGATACCGGTACGAACCTCAGGTGTTGTCTGGAATCAGGAGAGATAGTCGATGAGTGAAGTGCTCAGTGGAGCAGAGTTCAAAAAACAGATGCGCGAGGGACGCCCCAAGATGGGTCTGTTCCTCAATTCGCACAGCCCGACCGTAGCGGAGCAGTTGGCGCATAGTGGATACGATTGGCTGCTGGTGGATACGCAGCATGGTCCTATGGGATTCGAGAGCCTGTCCGCCATGCTCGCCGGAATCTCCAATGGGGGCGCGAAATCACTGGTGCGCGTAGGCGGTTACCAGGACCGCCCTGGAATCCAGCAGGCACTGGATATGGGCTCTGACGGCGTCCTTGTACCGTATATCAATACCGCCGACGAGGCCCGCCAGGCGGTAAGCTGCGCGCGGTATCCCACGGCCGGCACGCGCTCGGTGTACTTCCCCCAGCGCAGCATGAACCGGGCGGGACTCCTCGGCTACGCGGGCGCCGCGAACGCCAATATCATTGTGGCGCTCCAGGTGGAGACGGCCTCCTGCATCGAAAACATTGACGAGATCGCCGCCGTGCCCGGAGTGGACATTCTGTTTCTGGGGCAAAACGATCTGTGCATGTCGATGGGGCTGTATGAGAAATACGAGTTCCCGCATATGTACACATCGCCCGAGCTGGGCGCCGCTACCGAAAAGCTGATCGCGGCGGCGAACCGGAATCAGGTCATTCTGGGTCTGTTCTTATTCGGCACGAGCCGGGTGGGCGAATTCCTGGGCAAAGGTTTCCGTTTCGTCAGCGTCGGAAATGATCTCCACCACATCCTGACGCAAGCCGGCGCCTACGTGAAAGACATGGAAACGATCGCGAAAGAGAAAGGCAGCCAGTGGACCAGGCGGCCCTCGGCCCTGGTGTAATCTCGGGGGTGGTGAAGCCCTTGAAACACGGGAGGCGCGATGAACTCGAAGCGTATCAGCCGCAGAAACGTCCTCCGGGCCGCTGCCGCCTGGGCCGCAAGTAGCGCCGCGATGAGTGACGCACAAACCCAGACCGTCAAGACGGTCCAAACTCCGGTGCTCGATATCGCATACGAAGAAAGCGGTCAGGGATTTCCGGTGATTCTGCTGCATGGATTCCCGGACGACGCGCGCGCGTGGGATGAGGTCGCACCTCCTTTGGCTAAGGCTGGATATCGTGTGCTGGTTCCGTATATCCGAGGCTACGGCCCCACGCGGTTTCGGGAGGCGAGTGCGCCTCGCATGGCGGAGCAGGCCGCGATCGGTCAGGATGTCATAGATTTCGCCGACGCCTTGAAATTGCCGCGCTTTGCAGTGAGCGGCTATGATTGGGGCGGGCGCGCCGCCGCCATTGCCGCAGCCCTTCACCCGGACCGGGTGCGCGCCGTAGTACTCTGCAGCGGGTATACGATTCAAAATACGACTGCGCCTTCGCCGCCGGCCTCTCCGGAGGCCGAACGGGCGGCCTGGTATCAGTGGTATTTCAACACCGAAAGGGGCCGGGCCGGGCTCGAAAAGAACCGCCGCGCACTGTGCAAGTTCCTGTGGCAGACATGGTCGCCGAATTGGCATTTCACAGACGAAACTTATAACCGTACGGCAGCCTCATTCGACAATCCCGATTTTGTCGAGGTCGTGATTCACTCTTACCGCCACCGGATCGGGAATGCGCCGGGAGAGCCTCGGTTCCTCGAGATGGAAAAACGCCTGGCCGAGCGCCCCAAAATCCAGGCGCCTTCGATCCTCCTATATGGAGGCGATGACGGCATTGCCCGCCCTCCGGCGGAAGCCACCCCGGCCGAACGTGCGCTGTTTCCCTCTTTAGTTGCCCACCGGGTAATCTCCGGCGCCGGCCACTTCCTGCCTCGCGAGAGGCCGGAGGCGGTATCCGCGGCATTGCTTGAGGTGCTGAAGGCCGGCCAGTAAGTTTTCGCGTGGCGGGCTAACGTCCTTCGGGTCGGCTGCCGATATTCAGCACGGAGGCATTGTAGATTGGGTACGGTCTCTTCGACGAATACCGCCGTCTCGAATTTGCTGCAGAATATCTCCGACGTCAATTGTCCGGTACTGTCCTCGCCGTCAGTTGTATCCGCGCTCGAGAAGGCGCCGCCCTCGGATATCGTGCAACTGAGTACGGCGGCTTTGCAGCTACAAGGGGTGGACGCCATGTTCGGACTTCCGCAAACCTCCGATACATCGAGTTCCGGTATGAGCAGTATGTTTCCAAGTCTTGCCACGGCTACTCCGTCTTCGTCGGCGTCGTCTTCGGCAACACCGTCCGCCCAGAGTATCGAGCAGAGCATGGCGGATGAGCAACTGCAGAGTGTCGATGAGATGTTTGGGATGCCGACCAGCTCCGATACGGACATCAACAACCTGCTCGCGGGCGTCACGACACCCGCGGCTACGAATACGCAAACGTCATCCGGCACGGCGGCTACCCTGCCGCCGGCGGATCAACTCGCTGCCAATCAGGCGTCGTTGCAAGCAGCCGAGACCCAGGCGCTATTTGGGGTTGGGGACAGCTCCGATCCCCAATTAAGCATTGCGGGCTAAGATTCGGGTTACTCTCGTAACGCTGCTCAGTGTGGATTTACTGTAACTCGATGCTAACCGTGACACTGGCCCGCACCTCGATGGTCCCTGGCTCCACAGGTGTAGGTGCTATCTCAGCCGCGGCAAACGCTCTCGGTCCGGGGATTGGGCGGATCACGGAGGCGTTGTCCTGGTGAACCAGCAGTACCTTACCCAGCTTCAAGCCAGCGGCTGCGGCAATCGCTTCGGCGTTGGCTCGGGCCGCTTTCACGGCATTCTTCAGAGCCTCGGCTCGGAAAGGAGCTTCGTCCTTAACGCTGAATTGAAGACCTTGAATTCGATTAGCGCCGCCTTGAGTGGCAGCATCGATCAGCTTGCCGAGGCCGGCGAGGTCGGAAGTAGTCACTTGGACGGTATTGTTGGCGCTATAAGCCCGAATCGTGGGCTGGCCGTTTTTCGAATCGCTATAGACCGGATTGATGGAGTATCCGAGGGTTCGAAGGGTACCGCCTGCACCCATAGCGGCCCGCAATTTGTCTAACGCCATCTGTGTTTGGTTCGCGTTTTGCGCACCCGCTTCCTGCGCGGTCGGGGCCTGGGTCACAATGCCGATTGCCAATGTGGCTTGGTCGGGCTTGACTTGGACTGTAGCGTCGGCGCTCACTTCGACGGCAGGTGGGCGCGGAGCGGGAGTCTGTCCCATGATACGTCCAGGACTGATTCCCAAAGTAAGTAATAGTAAGGTCCACTTCATGCTTAGTACTCCTACTCTCATGATCGCAAGGTGCTTTGCACCGAAGTAGAACAAAGGTTCTACATAACGAGAACACTTGCGCCTGTAGGGGCTTCATTTTAAGATAACGGAGTAGAGATTCCGATTTTCTGCGGGAGAAGCGATGATCTATTCGCGTTCGGCTGAGTACGCCATTCGAGCCTTTGTACACCTGGCTCAGGTCCCTGAGGGCAAGTATGCCATGGTGAAAAACATTGCGGAGCAGGAGGACATACCGGCGCACTTCTTGGCCAAGATCCTGCAGCAACTGGCTCGTAAGGGGCTGCTGCGCTCGAGCAAGGGTCCCACCGGCGGGTTCGCCTTGCGAGTGGATCCCAACGAGATTCGGTTAGTGGACATCGTGGAGTCGCTCGACGGATTAGCTCCCTACCAGCAATGCGCGAGCGGGCTCTCCGAGTGCTCCGACGAAATGCCTTGTTCGATGCACGATAGCTGGGTGGCCCTTAGAGGGCGTATCATGGATTATTTGGGGCGGAATACAATCGGCGATTTGGCCAAAGCGCTGGAAATCAAAAAGAAAAATCTGGCGGCCACGAAACAGCGCAAAGGCCGGCGGGCGGTTGCCGCCAAGCGGGCTTAGCTCCAAACATTCTAGTTACCCGGAGGCATGATGGGACAATCCGTCCTGGTTCCCATGGTGGTCGAACAGACTTCCAGGGGCGAACGCGCGTACGATATCTATTCCAGGCTGCTCAAAGAAAACATTATTTTCCTCGGGACTCCGATCGATGATCAGGTTGCCAACCTGATCATTGCGCAACTGCTATTTCTCGAGGCAGAAGATCCCGAAAAAGACATTTCCATCTACATCAACTCACCAGGGGGGTCGATTACCGCCGGACTGGCGATTTTGGACACCATGGCATTTATCCGCCCGGATATTGTGACCATCTGCGTGGGCCAAGCGGCTTCCATGGCCGCGGTGTTGCTGGCAAAGGGAACTAAGGGCAAACGCTTCAGCCTGCCGAACTCCCGCATCATGATTCACCAGCCCTCGATGCAGGGCTTGGCCGGGCAGGCCGCCGATATCGATATCTACGCTCGCGAGATTTTACGGATGCGCGAGATTTTGAACACCATGCTGGCCGAAGCCACCGGTCAAACCATTGACCGCGTCGCTAAGGACGTAGACCGCGACTACATCATGGAGCCAGAGGGGGCGGTGCAGTATGGCATGATCGACAGGGTGATTGCGAGCCGCGACCTTGCGCCTGTCGCGGTGAAGGGATAAGCCGCTGCCCACCGAGGAGATTGCCGTTTTAGCCGGAGGCTGCTTCTGGTGCCTGGAGGCGGTATATCAGGAGCTCGACGGAGTGCGGGCCGTGGAGTCCGGTTACGCCGGGGGGCGCCTCCCAAATCCCACATACGAGCAGGTTTGCGGCGGTTCTACCGGTCACGCGGAAGCCGTGCGTATCACCTTCGACCCCGAAGTGGTTTCGTATCGCGACATTTTGAAGGTCTTTTTTGCAATCCACGACCCAACCACGCTGAACCGGCAGGGCAATGACACCGGAACGCAGTACCGGTCGGCGATCTTCTGGCAGGATGAGGGCCAGCGAGTAGTTGCCGAGGAACTCATTGCAGAATTGAACGCAGAGAAAATATGGCGCGCTCCGATTGTCACTGAGCTACAACCGGCCGCTCCGTTTTACAAAGCGGAAGAGTACCATCAAAACTACTATCGCAGCCATCCGGGACAGTCTTATTGCAGCTACGTAGTGGCGCCCAAGCTCGCGAAGTTCCGCGAGAAGTTTGCCCGGAGCATGCGGCAGCGTACTTGACCACAGTTTCCTCGCGTCCTTCGCAACGCTTGTGCATGGGGCGGTGGTGGCTGGTTCTAGCCGTGACGACCGGTACGGCCGCCGCGCAAAGTTCCGCTGCGGTCAGAGCGGCGGCAATCGCTGTCGAGTCACAAAAGCAGGGTCCCGGTGTCTCCGATGCGCAGCGGCAGGAGTCGGACCGGCTCGAAGGGCAAGCGCAGCGCGAAACCCAAACGGGCCGGTTCAGTGAGGCCCTCAGGGATTATGCGCATGCGCTGGCGGTTCTCAGGAACGCATCCTGGACTCCGGTTTTAGAATTGGCGTCCTCGATTGAGGCGCGTGTCGATCACGTGATGCTCGATATTGGGCAGCCGGTTACGGTTACGCTCGCTTCGCAGTATCGCGTCACGAGCGGCGCGCAGTTGAGCCTGTCCGTTTTCCTGGTGCCCCATAGCGGTGGATCAGGGAGTACCCTCGCGAGAGAAATCTGCCTCGCACGTGGTGCGGTCATCGAAGCCGTCCGGCTGCCCTTCAGTACCCGGCTTCGGATTCCCGAAACGGCACCGGGCGCCTATTCGCTGGAATTACGCCTTGCGCCCCTGAACGGCACGGCTCCCGATGAAATGAAGGAAGCATTTCTGAAAACGGCGCCGTTGCACATAGAGAATCTAGCGAGCGAAGCCGATCAGTTGCGGGGCAGGTTAGCCGGACGCGGGGCTTCGCAGAACCAAGCGGCTCTGGCCGGCGCAGAGTACGTCTTGCGCTTTTTCGAGCGGGTAGACCGCGGCGAGGAAAGCGCGCGGCGCTTCGTACGTTATTCGTTTCGCCAGGAGTTCGAAACGGCGAATGTCATCTTAGACGAACTCGACCGCGGCCGTAATCCATTCCAGGGCAGGCACGGCGATTTTCGGCGCGCATATCGCTCGGCGCTGGACGGCACCTTGCAACCGTACCGGTTATTCGTCCCGGATGCGTACGACGGCTCCCGGCCCTTCCCACTGGTAATCGCGCTACATGGCGCAGGCGGAGACGAGAACGACTTCTTCGACAGCTACCAGGAAGCGCCTCTGAAGCGGGAAGTGCAACGGACCGGCTTTCTGGTGGTCTGTCCCAAAGGGCGAGGGCCCAGTTCGGGCTACCGCGGCGCGGCGGAACGCGATGTTTTCGATGTGTGGGCGGAAGTCCGGCGGGATTACCGGGTGGACCCGGACCGTGTCTACATCCTGGGCCACTCGATGGGTGCTTTCGCTGCATGGCGTCTCGCCGCGCAGCATCCGGATCTGTTCGCCGGCTTAGGCCTGATCGCCGGAGGCGGCGAGCCGGAAGAGATGCCAAAGTTACGAGATGTTCCCCAGTATGTTGTCCACGGAGTTTTGGACGACACGGTACCGGTGTCACAATCGCGGGCAATGGCGGCCGCGGCTCGCAAAGCAGGAGCCGACGTCGTGTATATCGAACTGCCCGAGGCCGGTCACTATAACGCCGCCCTGGGACAATTCGGCCCGATGTTGGACTTCTTCCGTAACGTCGCGCGCCGGCGGCCGCGATAATATGGGCTGAAATGAATTACTTCCTCGCGAAGACAGATCCCGAGACTTATTCCATTGATGATCTGGAGCGGGAGAAGAAGACGACTTGGGACGGTGTCACTAACGCGCAAGCCGTGCGCGCGATCCGCGATATGCGGCCGCAGGACCGCGTGTTTATTTATCACAGTGGCGGGCAGTCCGCGATTGTCGGACTGGCGCGCGTGACTTCCCCGCCGCGGGACGATCCGAAAAATCCGAAGTCCGCGGTTGTGGACTTGGAGCTTTTAGAACGGCTCGATCCGGGCGTTACGCTGGCGGAGATCAAGCAGTCCAAAGCCTTCGCAGATTGGGCTCTGGTTCGGCAGGGGCGCCTCTCCACGATGCCCGCTCCGGAAAAGTTCGTCACCTGGATGCGGGCGCGATTCCCACACGCCAAAATCTGAGCCGGCATCCGAACCATGGGAACCAAGACAATGGGAACCAAGACAATGGGAACCAAGACATGGGAACCAAGACAAGTGACGACCCTATGACAGGCCGTGTATAATATGGCGTCAGGTCGATAAAAAGCTTCCGGTCGTAATGCAGAGGGACGGCTGGGTTGGTGCGCGCCACGCATGAAAAGACTGCTGATCGCTCCATTAGTACTGACTGCCGGTTTACACGCGGCAACTCTCGAGCAAAAGCCGGCTCGGAAAACGGCTCCGGCAACCGCAGGCCACAAAACTACGGTTGCATCCAAAGCCACTGGTTCTCTGAGGGCCGCCGGCACGAGGAAGCGCGCAGTTAAACCGCTGCCGCCTTACGATCCGACCGACGGCGATAACGTGGATGGCGACGACCTGGTGATCCGGCGCGCGGCAGTCGCGGCGCTGGGCGACGTGAAGGGCAGCGTAGTAGTAGTCGATCCTAATAGCGGCCGCATTCTCACCATCGTCAACCAGAGGCTGGCATTCGAGAGCGGATTCACTCCGTGTTCCACTATCAAGCTGGTGACTTCAGTGGCCGCTTTGACGGAACACATCGTCGATCGCGACACGTGGATCTATACCAGCCGCGTGGCCCGCTTCAACCTCACCACGGCGCTCGCGGTCTCGAATAATCAGTACTTCGCGACGCTAGGGAATCGCCTGGGATTTGACCGCGT
>JAFAWA010000517.1 GCA_019242155.1 Terriglobia bacterium
CATGCGTAAGCTGGTTCTGCTCTGGTTGCTCGGCCCGGTCCTGCTGGTTCCGGCGCAGGAGAGCGGCGGAAGGCTGGCTCCGTACTACCCCACACCGGAATCGGTGGTGGTCAAGATGCTCGAATTGGGCGAGTTGAAGGCCGGTGAACGGCTCTTCGACTTGGGATCGGGCGACGGGAGAATCGTGATCATGGCTGCCCAAAAATTTCGGGCGGATGCTACCGGTGTGGAGCTCGACAAGAATTTGGCCAGGCAGAGTTCCGAGAAGATTCGCAAATTGGGTCTCGACCAGCATGCGCGAATTTTGACCGGGGATCTCCTGAAGCAAGACTACAGTTCGGCGAATTTAGTCACGGTATACCTGTTTCCTTTGGCTAACGAGCGGGTCCAGCCTCTGCTCGATCAGATGCTGAAGAAGGGCGCGCGTGTGGTTGCGCACGATTACGAGTTCAAAGGATGGATTCCAGAGAAGGTGGAGCGCATCGATGATGACGGCGAAGGCCGCAGTCACACGCTCTACTTGTACCGGAAGTAGCCGTGCGACTGCGCTCGTTTCCTTCCTGGCCGAGACTCGTCACTTCCGCGCGCATCCTGATCGCTACGGGAGTGCTTTGGAAGGTACATGCGCTGCCGCAGCCGCGATCGCTCGGGCTGTATTTAATTATCGGCATCTTTTTTGCATACGCTCTAGCGGAGGCGATCCAGAACCGTCTGCAGACCGGGCCGCTTCGCCTGCTTGCGTTATTCGGCGATACGGTCTTCTTTCTCATTCTGGCCGGCTTTGTTTCCGATGTTCCGTGGCTTTCGGTGTTGTTCCTCCTTCATCTTTTCGCGGAGGCCATTCTATTCTTTGGTCCGGTAGAGGCGTTCGTCGTTTCTACCGCGTGCCTGGCGTTCTGTCTTCTCGAAACGACGGCGAGAGCTTCGGGGTTGGGCCGAATCGTATTTGTGGGCGGCGGTATCGCGTGCGCCGCGAGTGTTGCCCGGCAGCGGGCGCAAAAGACGATTGCGGACCTCGAATCTCAACTGCTGGAAGTTCGAAAGGCAAAAGAAAAGGCGCTCGAAAATGAGCGACAGCGCATCGCTTCCGATTTCCACGATGGGCCGCTGCAGAGTTTTATGAGCCTGCAAATGCGCCTGGACATCCTCCGAAGGCTGCTGGAGCGGGATTTCGCGAGCGGCATGGAAGATCTGCGCCAGTTACAATCGCTCGCCCAATCGCAAATTGGGGACCTGAGGGCATTCCTCCGCAGCATGCGTCCCGCTGACGTGGATGGCGCGAATCTGATGGCATCGGCCCGGCGCACCGCCGAAAATTTCCAAAAAGAGAGCGGCATTCCCGTCACCTTCATCGGCGCCAATAAGCCCGTAGGCCTGCCGCTCGAAGCCAGCGGCGAAGTCTTGCAGATGCTGCGCGAGGCTTTGCACAATGTGCAAAAGCACGCGGGGGCAACACGCGTTGCGGTCGCGGTAGAGAAGACCGATCGCGGGCTCGAGATCTCGATCGATGACAACGGCCACGGCTTCGCCTTCGCGGGTGCCTACTCGCTCGAAGAGTTGGAACTGCTGCGGCTCGGTCCGGCCAGCCTGAAGCGGCGCGCGCGGTCGCTGAATGCCGACCTGCAGTTGGAATCCCGCCCGGGGCGCGGCGCTGGATTGAAATTTCGCATCCCGCTATGACGAGGGCCAGCGCCCAAAGGCCTCGGCCCACGCCGCGGAGGGCGATATGGTGCGCCACCTTATCAGTCCTGCTGTTGCCGGGCTGCGGGCGCTACTCGGAGTTCACCCTGCCGCGTCTTGGGGGCGGTCCGAACCTTACCTACAGGTGGGACCCGCAACCCCAGCCGGTACTCGCCAGAGGTGGAACCTGGGATTCGCATGACGTCCTCAATCCCGCCGTAGTCCAGGTCGTCTCAGGCTCCGGTTCCCGGCCTTCGCTTTACAACTTCTACTCCGGTTTTGACGGCCGGGCCTGGCGCACAGGATTGGCCACCTCCGACGACGGCGTGACTTGGCGGAAACAGGGCTTAGTGCTCGCGCCCGATCCGCGAACGTGGGAAGGCTCGCACTGGGCAACGAACGGCGCCGCGCTCTTTGATGGCCGCCAATTCTGGTACTGGTATCAGGCGGGGCCAAGCGAGACGCCCCATCTCGGCCTTGCGCGATCGCGTGACGGCCGCACATGGATCAAACAGGCAGGCCCGGTTCTGGACCCGGGCCCGCGCGGCTCGTGGGATGAGCGCGGGGTGGCTGATCCTTACGTCATCGGTATCGGCCCCTGGCTGTATCTTTTCTATCTCGGCCAGGATCGCGCGCGCGAGCAGCGGCTGGGGGTGGCCCGCTCGCGCGACGGCATCAAATGGGAAAAACTCCGCTCCAATCCAATCCTGGAACTGGGCACCAGCGGAACCTTTGATGAGAACGGCCTGGGCGAGCCTGCGGTCTGGTCGGCACGAGGCTTCTACTGGATGCTTTACACCGGCCGCGACGTCCGCGAGAATCGACGTCTGGGGCTTGCGCGCTCGACCGACGGCGTCCACTGGCAGAAACAGGCCTCCGTATTTTCCGGCTCGGAAGCCTGGGATTCGGAAGTCATCTGCGACCCGACGGTTTTGGCTACCGATTCGGAAGTGCGGGTCTGGTTCGGCGGCGGCAACGTTCCCCACCCGGCAGAGAACATAAACGGCCAGATCGGGTTTGCGGTCCTTCATCCGGTTAATGCTACGCTGGCCAAGTGAATGTCGGCATCACCTGCTATCCAACGTACGGCGGCAGCGGCATTGTCGCTACGGAACTGGGCCTGGAGCTTGCGATTCGCGGCCACCAGGTTCACTTCATCACCTACTCGAATCCCATTCGCCTCGATCCGGGCACACCGCGCATTTATTATCACGAAGTAGAAGTCTCTACTTATCCGCTGTTTCAGTATCCGCCGTACTGTTTGGCTCTGGCGTCGCGCATGGCCGAAGTTTCCGAGGCTTATGATCTCGATGTGATGCACGTTCACTACGCGATCCCTCACTCGATCTCCGCCATGCTAGCGCAGCAAATGGTGGCGGCTCGCCGGCGTCTTCCTTTTATTACTACGCTGCATGGAACGGACATCACGCTGGTGGGCGTGGATCGATCCTACTTTCCGATTACGAAGTTCTCGATCGAACAATCGAACGGAATCACGTCGATCAGCGACTATCTGCGAGACGAAACGGTGAAGGTGTTCGGCATTGCCAATGAGATCAGCGTGATTAAGAACTTCGTGAACTGCGAACTGTACCATCCGGATAACGAAAAAAAGGCCGCCGCGAATTATGCACTCGCGGGCGAGAAGCTGCTCATTCACCTGTCCAATTTCCGCCCCGTGAAACGTGTTCTGGACTGCATCCGCATTCTGGCGGAAGTGCGCAAACACGTTCCGGCGCACCTGCTGATGGTAGGCGACGGCCCGGACCGCGGCCCCGCGGAATATCTGGCCCGGGAATTGAAAATCGACCGCCACATTTCGTTCCTGGGAAAGCAGAACCATGTAGAGCGGCTGATCCCTCTAGCTCATGTGCTGCTCATGCCGAGCGAACTCGAGTCCTTTGGCCTGGCGGCGCTCGAGGCGATGGCGTGCGGCGTGGTCCCGGTTGCGACGCGTGTCGGAGGGGTGCCGGAGTTGATTACCGATGGCGAGGACGGCTACCTGGAGGCGCCCGGAGATATCGCTGCGCTCGCCGCGCGCGTAGTGACGCTCTTAACAGACGAGGACTTGCAGTACCGGATGGCCAAAACCGGCCGATGGAACGCCGCGGAGCGCTACTGCCCCGAGAAGATCATTCCCAAATACGAGCGGTGTTATCAGGATGTGGTCAACGCATCGTGAGGCCGCAGCTCTTCGAGCCTCTCTCCCAGAAAGCGGAGAATTCCGGCCGCATCCGTTTCGCCATCGAGCGGCAGCATCAACACGCCGGCAGGGGTGAACTGCGCGCCGCGCGTCTTGCTTACGATACTCATCAGCCGCGCGGGGTCGACGCGAGTCTTCGCGTGAAACTTTACGTTTAACACGTTATGCCGGCGGTCGATGACTTCGATTCCGATCTGCTCTGCCAGGGTCTTGAGCGCGGAATATTCGATCAGGTTCCGGACGGCCGCGGGCACTTTGCCGTACCGGTCCTCCAGTTCTTTTCCGGCTCGCTCGCGCGCAGCCGCATCCGCTGCATTGGCAATCTGCCGGTAGGCGCGCAGACGTTGATTCTCGTCCGAGATATATTCCGAGGGGATCCGGATATCGAGCCCGAGATTGAGAGCGGAATGGATCTCCGGCACCACCTCTTCGCCTTTTAACTCGCGCACGGTCTCGTCCAGCAGGCGCACATACGTGTCGAAGCCCACGGTATTGATGTGCCCGTGCTGTTCCCCGCCTAGTAAGTTGCCCGCGCCCCGCAATTCCAAATCGAGCGCGGCGATTTTGAAACCGGCTCCGAGATCGCTGAACTCCTTCAATGCGGCCAGGCGCTTGCGTGCGATTTCGGAGAGCTCCGTATCCGGCGGCACCAACAGGTACGCATACGCCCGCCGGTTCGACCGCCCCACGCGGCCGCGCAACTGGTACAACTCGGAGAGGCCGTAGCGCTCGGCATTCTCCACCAGCATCGTGTTGGCCAAGGGAATGTCCAACCCGTTCTCGATAATCGTGGTGCAGACCAGAATGTCGAACTCGTGCCGCATGAATTGCAGCATGGTCTTCTCCAATTCCGACTCGCCCATCTGTCCGTGACCCACGCCGATCCGCGCCTGCGGCACCAGTTGTTGCAGCATAGCGGCGCGGGTCCAAATCGAATCCACGCGGTTATGCAAGAAATAGATCTGCCCGCCGCGCGCCAGTTCCAGTTCCATGGCCGAGCGGATCAGCTCATCCTGAAACGGCGCAACCACCGTATGAATCGCCAGCCGGTCTTTCGGAGGCGTCTCGATCACCGACATATCGCGCATCCCGAGCAGCGACATGTGCAGCGTGCGCGGGATGGGCGTGGCGCTCATGCTGATCACATCCACGCTCTGCTTCAGTTGCTTCAGCCGTTCCTTGTGCTTCACTCCGAACCGCTGCTCTTCATCCACCAGCACCAGGCCGAGATCGCGGAACACCACATCCTGCGAAAGCAGCCGGTGCGTGCCTATGGCCAGATCCACTTTTCCTTCGGCCATGTCGGCGAGTGCGGACTTCAGTTCTTTGGGAGAGCGGAACCGGCTGAACATCTCAATGCGCACTGGAAACGGCTGAAAGCGGCGTTTGAAGGTCTCATAGTGCTGGAAGGCCAATACCGTAGTAGGCGCGAGCAGGACCACCTGTTTGCCGTCGCCCATGGCCTTGAAGGCGGCACGCATCGCGACTTCAGTTTTGCCGTATCCCACATCCCCGCAGAGCAGCCGGTCCATGGGCTGCGGGTTCTCCATGTCCCGCTTAATTTCTTTGATGGCGTTGAGCTGATCGCGTGTCTCGGTGAATTCGAACGCGTCTTCGAATTCTCGCTGCCAGTTGCTGTCGGGCGAAAATGCAAACCCTTCGGCCATCTTGCGCTGCGCATACAGCTTCAAAAGCTCGTCGGCCATGTCGCGCATCTTGGCCTTGATGCGCGTCTTGGTGCGCGTCCAGGTGGCGCCCCCCATACGGTCGAGCGCGGGCCTGGCTTCTCCCGCTCCACGGAATCGCTCGATGAGATCCATGCGCGCGAGCGGCACGTAAAGTTTGGATCCCCCCGCATACTCGAGCAGCATGTAGTCGCCCTTCGCCTCTCCCTGGGAGATCTCCCGCAGGCCGAGGTACTGCGCCACTCCGTGCTCGGCGTGCACGACAAAATCGCCGGGCTTGAGATCGATCAGATCGGCGGAAAACGCTGCCAGCGCCGATTTCGAGGAAGGCGCCCGGGCCACCATCTCCGAGGAATCGAACAGGTCCTCAGAGCCGAACACCACCAGACCACTCTCCGGGAATACCGCGCCGTGCCCGATCTGCCCTTTCACCAGGTACACGCTGGCCACAGAGCCCGCCATATAGGCCCGCTCCGCCAGGTATGCAGGCGTCGAATCGCTCTGTTCCAGGCCTAATTGATAGGCCAGGCCGTACTCATTCAAGATGTCGGCCACACGTTCGACTTCACCGGTAGTCGAACCGAAAAAGGCGACACGCGATCCGGCCTCTACCAGGTTGCGAGCCTCGCCCACCGCGACCTGCATATTGCCGTGGAACGTCATGGACGGCCGCGTCGCGATGTGGGCACCTTCTGCGCCCCACCCGATATCCAGTTCCTTAAGGTCTAGCTGCGGGAGCGACGCCGCACGGGATGCCAGGTCCTCCCACGCGAAATACAGCTTGGCGGGATCGTATGCCGGACTGCGCTCGATCTGATCCAGCCGCTTCCAAAAACGCTCGGCCGCGCCATGCACCTGCTCCGGCTCGTCCCAGATGATCACCGGCTCATCCACCAGGGAAAATACGGAAGCATTGCGCGGCTGCACCATTCCGGTCAGCAGTTCCCAACCGGGGAACGGCTCGCCGGGAGGGCCGGAGCGCTCCGCCAACTCGCGCAGTTCCATCATGAGCGCGGGCGACTTCTGAAATTCCGTCAACGGCAGGAGCGTCGATTCTTCGATCTTCAGGACGGAACGCTGCGACTCCACTTCGAAGCGGCGCATCGATTCGACCATGTCCCCAAAAAGGTCGATGCGTACCGGCCGCTGTGCCTCAGGTGAAAATACGTCCACGATTCCGCCGCGCACCGAGTACTCGCCAATCATCTCCACCGGCTCCCGTCGCTCGTAGCCGATACTCTCGAGGTGCGCCAACACATCTTCGAGCGGCAGCTCATCGCCCACCCGCAGCCGCAGCGCCAGTTGGCGGTAGTATTCGCCCGGCGCGATGCGCAGCAGAGCCGCGGCTACGGGCATTACGGTCAGCGGGACGCGTTGGGTTGCCAGGCGCCACAGGCCGATCGCCCGCTGTTCCAGAATCTCCGCATGCGGTGACAGATTCTGGCAAGGCAGGACGTCGAGGGCCGGCAAAAGCAGAGGACCATTGCGCTCGTCTCCGAACAGCAGCGAGTAAAAGGTTTCGATTGCGCCCGAAAGCGCCTCGGCCTCTTTGTTGCCATCGACGAGCAGCAGTAAAGGCCGCCCCATGTGACGCCACAACAGCACCGAATACAACGCTTTGGCAGTTGTGGTGAGACCGGAAATCGACGCACGCTCACGCGCAGAGGACGCACTGAGGCGGCGCACCGCATCCTGAAACCCGGGATGCTTGGCTAAATCCAGAAACAGGTCGCGAACGGCGGGATGAATCAAGTTGGCTGAGAGTGTATTTTCTCAATTATCGCAGTAGAAGAGTAGCCCGGCTCTAGGGGCAGCGTGACGACGCGCCCACCCGCGGCCTCGACCTCTTCGCGGCCGGCTACGAAATGCGACCAGTCCGCCCCTTTCACTAGCACATCGGGCGAAAGCGCGGCGATGAGCGCGCGGGGCGTGTCTTCGTCAAATAGAACCACCGCGTCCACAGCTTCGAGCGCCAGCAGCAATTCGGCGCGTTCGCGCTCGGGTGTCCAGGGCCGTTCCGGCCCCTTCGCACGCTTCACACCGGCGTCCGTATTCAGCCCCACGACCAGCACATCGCCCAGAGACCGGGCCTGTTCGAGAAGGCCTATATGGCCGGGGTGCAGGAGGTCGTAGCATCCGTTCGTGAAGACGACGATTTTGGCTTCGTTTCGCCAACGCGCTCTTTGCTCGACCAGCTCGGAGCGGGTGTACAGGGCGGCCACCGCTTTAGTCTAGCAGCCAAATTCGCAGAATGTATGCAAACGGACTTCCGGAAGGTCGGCGGGTTGCAGGTAAGATGCTCAAGGAGTATAGTCGGCGTCAGTGGCAAAGTCATTCAGAGGAGGACTCATGAAACGTACGATCGCATTGTTGGGAGTGGCCGCAGGTCTTTCGGTCAGTGCCATGGCGGCGGATTATACGGGCTACATCATCGATGAGATGTGTTCCAAGATGCCGGCGATGCGCGGCAACGTGGAATGCGCCAACAAGTGCATTAAAGGCGGTTCCCCGGCGGTTCTCGTCACTGACGACGGGAAAGTGTATAAGATCGCGGAACAAAATAAGGTAGTTCCGGATGCGGGCAAGAAGGTGATGCTCACTGGAAAGATGTCCGGCGATACTATCAGCGTCGACAAAATCAAAGTTCTTTAAACCATAGGGCAGGTTCGCGCCTGCCCTGCGGGTTTCATCAGTAACTCCGCTCAGTCGCCGCTCTTGGCGGCAATGTTTTCCCTTCCCAGCAGTAGTTCTGCGTTCAATGCGCCTTCGGGTGTCTCTTCGTGCTTGAACAACAGATAGAGATCACGGCCCTCCGCCAAAAGCTCTTTCGCGCGTGCCGCGAATGTGTCAATATCGGCTTCGGTGTAATCCGGTTTTCGGAGGCGATAATAGACAAAGTCAGCCGTAATTACTTCCGGCACTTCCAACCTCTCCGACTCTGCGACGCAAAGCGACACATTATGGCTGCGCAGTTCGCTATAGACAGGCTCACTCAGCCAGGATTCGTGCCGAAACTCGAACGCATACCGGAGACCTTCGGGCAGGAGGGCGAGAAAATCGCGAAGCAGACCGGCATCGCACTTCATCTGTGGCGGAAGCTGGAAGAGAATCGGCCCCAAACGGCGCGCGGTCCGCAAAGGGTCAATCGCCTTGAGAAAGATCTCGGTTGCCTGCTCCGCATCTTTTAACCGCAGAATATGCGTGATGCGCTGATTGGCTTTGACAGCGAACACAAAACCTGCGGGGGTTTGGTTGACCCAGCCCTCTAAAGTGGCAGCCGCTGGCAACCGGCGGAACGTGTAATTGATCTCCACGCAGTTGAGCCGCCCCGCATAGTGATTTAAGAACTGCTTGGCGGGCAGCTTGGCCGGATAAAAGCCCGGCTTCCACGCCGGATAGGCAAAACCGGAGGTGCCCGCATAGAGAGTCGCCATGCGGCTATTCTACTAACCGAGATACGCGCGCTTCGTGGCCGTTCGGCAGCAGATCCGTATGCGGCTCGGCGATTCGAATCTCCTGATCCTTGTATTGCAACTGGTACAGCTTCCAGTAAATGCCGCGCTTTGCCAGCAGTTGCTGGTGGGTTCCCGCTTCCCGCAGCCGGCCTTTGTGCATCACCAGGATGCGGTCGGCGCGTTGAATCGTCGAAAGCCGGTGCGCAATGATGATCGACGTCCGGCCTGCCACCATGCGCCCCAATGCTTCACGCACGCGAAATTCGGTTTCGGTATCGACGCTTGAAGTCGCTTCATCCAGAATCAGGTATCGCGGATTGTGCGCCAGCGCGCGCGCGAAACTGATCAACTGCTTTTGTCCCGTCGAAAGACCGCTTCCGCGCTCCCGGATGGGATGCGCGAACCCTTCCGGAAGTGTTCGAATGAAGTCCAGAAGGTTCACCTGTTCGGCCGCTGTTTCCACGTCTTCGCGGGCAATCGCCTCCGTGCCCAAGCGGATATTTTCTTCGAGCGTTCCTGTAAACAGATACGGGTCTTGCAATACCACCCCAAACTGGCGCCGCAGATCGAGCGGATCGAAATCCCGTACGTCCCGGCCGGCAATACGAATCGATCCCCGCTGGACATCGTAAAAACGGAGCAGCAGGCTGATCAGCGTGGTCTTCCCCGCGCCCGTGTGGCCCACCACGGCAATCGTTTCACCCGGGTCAATCCGGAAGCTCACATCCTGCAGAACCCAGTCTTCGTTGTTGTAGGCGAACCAGACATTCTGAAATTCCACGGCCGCGCTGGTGGCGGGTGCGGGATGCGGCGTAGCCGGGGCCAACACCGTGGCTTCCGCATCGAGCAGTTTGAAAATGCGTTCGGCGGATGCCATAGCGGCCTGCAGAATGTTGTACTTTTCGCTTAAATCCTGAATCGGGCGGAAGAATCGCAAGCCATATTGCAGGAAGGACGCGATTACTCCGAGCGTCAACGCGCCCGCGCTCACTCGAAAGCCGCCGTAGGTCAGGATCCCCGCCAGTGACAGCATTGA
>JAFAWA010000039.1 GCA_019242155.1 Terriglobia bacterium
AGTGGCGAGACCTGGTAGCCCTGAACAGAAACTTCCACTACGTTCCCGCCCACGCCGCATCCGGTCGTATCGGCGGGATTAGGCTTACTATTAGCTGGATTCCAGCAGTTTATGCTTAATGTGCCTGCCTGGCTGCCGCTCAGCAGACCGAGCGCGTACTGCTGGGCCACGCCCTGAATGGCGCTGCCCGGCTGACCGGTTACTCCGTAACGGGTAGCTTCCCGAACCGCTGTTTGTAGCGTGGCTTTTACAAACACCGCCCACCCCGCGTCGAGCACCAGAAAAGCCAATGCCAAAAAGGGCACCATCATCGCTCCGGCTTCTACCAGTTGGGAGCCACGCTCGCGAGTCTTACGCATTTTCACGCCAACCTCGCCTGCGGGCAACCTTGCCGGCGGGCCGGCTCTACCAACACCAGAGAACGGACCAAGGGCGCCGCCCGCTCTTGTTGGGGTTCCATTACGAAACCATTCGGCCCATCCCACCACGCTTGCCCGCAATAAGTGTTCTTCAGGCCAAATAACGCCAATTCAAAACGATCACGCGCGCCTACTTTTTGAAACAGGCGCGATAAGTATGCCTTTACGGTGGCCTCCGTGATACCCAAACAGGTTGCGATCTCTTTGTTTTTGAGGCCTTGGGATAGAAGCGTAACCAGTTGGCTTTCGCGGTGCGTCAGATCAACCTTGGTAGAACGGCCGGGAGCTTCCGCCTGCCTAAGAGTGTCCCCTGCCGCGGCTTGGAGCAGCTTCTCGAGGAATATCTCCTTGGAGCAGGTCCGGCTGATGACGCCGGTTATCCCGAACTCTTGTGCCTGCGCGAGCAATTCATCCGAGCAGGACCGCGCCCACATTATGAGGCGCGCCCCCGGCGCATTCTCGTGGATCTGGGCAAGTAATGTTATCGTCATCTCGGGAGTAAGATCGACCAGAATAATGTCGGGCTGTACTTCTTTAACCAGAGGCAGCAGTTCCGCCAACTGCGGCTCCGCCGGAATGAACTCGAATTGCTTGCTCCCCGAGAGAAGATGCTGGACACCGAACGCCAGCAGCGGCTCGTCAGTGAACACAACCAGCTTGGCCGGCAGGCTTTCTGTGCAGAGATTCATATCAGCGATCTTAGGTCCTCTTGTCATTCAATTAAATGAACCGGAGGTTCTAGACCCATAGGTGAATTGCTGCTGCCGCGCGTCCGTCTCCCCTACATTGATACTTAGTGACTTACTTACTCCTCGGCATAAGCCGGTTATATAGACTAACGGCTATCTTGGCTGTTTACTTACTTGCGTGTAAAGTCGAAATTGCAGATGAGCACCGTCCAGAAAATTCGAGTCCGATTAAAAATACCCTGCACTATTCGGTCGAGCCATCCTGAGTGCAAAGAAATTCAGGGAACTGCCGAAGAGTTGGATAGAGACTCCGCGATCGTGCTGGTCTGCAGCACGCCGGCTTCAGCCTGGCTCGAGTTTCAAGGGGAGGTCATGATACTAGTTGCGTTGCCCGTTTCCGGCAATTTCCGTCCGAGGTCTCTGGAAATTGCGGCAGTCGTAACTGATACCGGCGTAGAGGGGGGGCTGTTGCGTGTCAGCGTCGCAGTTCGCCGCATGATGTTCGTCGATCGGAATGATTGCCGCGGGAGCAATCTCACAAAAACCAATTAACAGGAGATAAAAAGATGTCAGTTTTGAAAAGCTTTTTCGTAGAAGAAGACGGTCAGGACATGGTCGAATACGGCATGATTATCGCGGTGCTCGTGCTCGGCGCCATCGCAGCCTTCACGGCGTTCGGCGGGAAGATCAGTACCGGTCTTAAAACCCTGGGCACCTCTGTTTCTGATACGTTCGGCCAAAACGCTCAATAGAGCAACAACAAGGCTTGGGGCCTGGTTTCAGGCCCCTCCAGTCCCTTACAGGATGAGACGCATGCTGCAGCGGATGTTTAAACAATGCGACGGCCAGGACATGGTCGAGTACGGACTGCTCATAGCCGTGGTGGCGCTGGCGTGTGTCGCAGCCCTTACCAACTTCAGCACAGTCATTAATACCATCTGGACAACTTTGAGTAACAGTCTGTCCAATTGAGGAGAAATTTTAATGCGACGCCGTTTGATTACTGTACTTCTATTTGCGGTTGTGGCGGCGCTGGCCGCCAGCACAGCCTTATACCGGGTCCTTTCGGCTCGCACCCAAGTTCCCACTCCGCAAGCTGTCATGGTCCCTGTGGCCACACGCGACCTGAACGTGGGCTCGCTAGTGGAAGCATCGGATATCCGCGCGGTGGCATGGTCCGGTCCTATAAGCCCGAGCTGGATAGCGCGGCGTGAGGCCATTGTCGGACGTGGAGTGACCGCCAATATCAATAAAAACGAGCCCTTCTCCGAAAACCGGCTCGCTCCCAAGGGGGCGGGAGCCGGTCTCGCCGCTGTTATTCCCGCGGGCATGCGGGCGGTGGCGGTGAAAGTGGATCAGGTCGTAGGCGTTTCCGGGTTCGTGCAACCGGGTATGCGCGTGGACGTGCTTGCTTCCGGAACGCCGCCCGGCACCGCCACCCAGGGGACAATTACCCGCACGATTCTGCAGAACATCCAAGTGCTTTCGGCCGGGCAGAATTTCGAGCGCGACATGCAGGGCAAAGCGGCGGCCGTCGAAGTAGTAAATCTGCTGGTATCGCCCAGTCAGGCCGAAGCGCTGAGCCTGGCCGGCGCCCAAACCAAGATTCAACTGGTGCTGCGGAATTTGCTGGACACCGGCACGGTTGCCACGGCCGGCATCTCCACCAGTCAGTTGCTGGTAGGTGCTCCGGTTGCCAAACCTACGAATCCCGCGTGGAAACCGCGCGTTGTGCCGCCGCCGGCGCCGCCCGTCGTTCCCGTAGTCGTATCGAAAGCCGCGCCTGCCTTTCCCACAGTAGAAGTCATCAACGGCGACAAGCGGCAGATCGTCCCCGTACTGCCGGCAGGTAATCAGGAGGAGAAACAGTGAAACGCATCGGAAAACGCATGGCGCCGTTTGTACTGCTGGTCGCAGCAGCGCAACTCCGCGCGGCCGATTCAGTGATGCCGGTAACCCTATCCACCGGCAAATCGATAGTGCTCGACACACAGGCTTCGGTGGAACGCGTCGCTGTGGTAAACAGCGATGTCTTAGAGGCCATGGCTGTGACCGAGCGTGAAATCCTGCTCAATGCCAAAGCCCCCGGCGAAACTTCGGTAGTAGTTTGGCAGCGCGATGGCGCCGGACGTCTAACTTACGACGTCACGGTGCAGCCCTCGGCCGTACGCCTCGAAGCCCTTCGCCAGCGCATTCACAGCGAAGTGGGCGCCGGAGTCGAAGTGGAGCAGGATGATAAATCGGTGATCGTGCGCGGCACGGTAGCCACTCCAGTGGCCGCCGAGAGGGCGCTGGCGCTCGCGTCTTCGCTCGGCAAACCCATTAACCTCCTCAACGTAACTACCCCCCCCGCCGAGCCGCAGATCCTGCTGAAGGTGCGTTTCGCCGATGTGGACCGCACCGCCGCCGTCCAACTGGGGGCGAACATTTTCAGCACAGGCGCGGGGAATACACCCGGCAGCATCTCCACGCAGCAGTTCAGCCCGCCCACGCTAAATAACTCCACGCAGAAGGGCACGACGTTCAATATCTCCGATGCTTTAAATGTTTTTCTCTTCCGGCCTGATTTAAACCTGGGCGCCACCATTCAGGCCCTGCAGGCCAGGAACCTGGTGCAGATTTTGGCCGAACCGAACGTACTGGCCACGACCGGTAAGCAGGCGAGCTTTCTCGCAGGTGGGGAATTTCCCTACCCGGTTGTGCAAAATGCCGGGTCGGGGTATGCCACCGTCACCATCATGTTTCGCGAGTTCGGCATTCGCTTGAATTTCACTCCCACGATCACCCCCCGCGGTACGATTCGCCTTCAGGTAGCGCCGGAAGTCAGCTCACTCGACTATGCCAACGGCCTGGTGTACCAAGGCTTCAATATCCCGGCCCTGGACGTTCGCCGTGTCCAGACTGAAGTGGAACTGGAGCAGGGGCAGAGCTTCGCCATTGCGGGCCTTTTGGATAATCGTCTCACCGACAATTTCAACAAAGTTCCTGGTCTGGGCGACATCCCGGTGCTCGGAAAGCTATTTCAATCCCGCTCGACGAGCCGCAGCAAATCAGAGCTGCTCGTCGTGGTGACGCCGGAACTGGTCCAGCCCATTCCCGCCAATGCCAAGGTACCCGAAGTGGAAATGCCTAAGCCGTTTTTGAAGGACGGTCCATCGGCTGCTCCGGACGTCAACCCTCCGGCGAGGATCCAACTTCCCGTCCAATCCCAAGTGCCGTCGGAAACCACCTTCGAAGAAAAGGAAAGACCGCTAAAGATCGAGAGAACCGATATGCCGGCGAGGTCGAATCAATGATCTCTACGGCGGAGTTGGAGCCGCGCAACCAGGTCACGGCAGCCATCGCGATTGGTGACCCGGAGTTGCGGGAACAGGTTCTGGAAGCACTCAAGGCACTGCCGGTGACCATTGCCGACGACGATTGTTGGGCATCGGAGCAGTCCGAGATACTGGCAGGCATCGCGCGGTTGCACACCGGAATTGTGCTGGTAGGCCTGCCGGGACTGTCGGGCGACGCAGGCGAGATGTTGGCGCGTATCGCCACTCTCGATTCGCCGCCGCGGATCATCGCCGTGAGCGATTCGGCCGATCCGGCAACGATTCTGAAGGCGATGCGTTCCGGGGCGAGCGAGTTCGTCTACCCGCCCTTCGAAAACGGCTTCGCCGAAGCTCTCCACCGTGTCATCGCCGAGAGCCTAAAGAAGCAGACGGTTACGGAAGCGAACCTGGGCCGCATTATCGGCTTCCTGTCGGCTAAAGGCGGCTGTGGGGCCACTACCCTGGCCTGCCATTCGGCCGATTATCTGCGGCGCAGCCGATCGAAAAACGTCCTCCTCGCGGATCTCGATCTGCAATCCGGCATGGCCGGCTCGCTGCTGCAGATCGCGCCTCACTATAGCTGGGCCGATGCCATACACAATCTGCACCGCCTCGATCTCACCCTATGGAAGGGAATGGTATCGACGGCAGCTTCCGGGCTGGCGGTGATTCCGGCCCCGCCGCCGCCGTATGATCTCGGCCCGGCATCACGCAAGATGTGTCACCTGCTGCGCTTTTGGCGCTCGCAGTACGAACTGACTGTAGTGGACTTCGGCCACGGTTTCAGTCCCCTGCTGGGAGACGTGGTCGAATGGGTCGACATGCTGGCCGTGGTCACCACTAACGAGGTGCATGCTCTGCGGCAGGCCAAGCTGATTTTGCAAGGTCTCGAACGGAGAAACTACGGCGGCAAACGTGTCCGGCTGGTAGTCAATCGGATGCCGAAAAGGCCTGCAATCCAGGTCCCGGAGCTGGAGCGCATTATGGGATTCCCCATTCAAGCGACCCTTCCCAACGACTACCGTTCGCTGGCGGAAGCGTATGCGCAGCCCAAGCTGCTCGAACCTTCCTCGCTGCTCGGAGGGCACATGGCCGAGTTGGCTTCTGCCCTTGCGGGGATGCCTGAGGAGGCCAAGCGAGCCCGCAAGTTCTCGATTTTTAGCTGAGAGGTGTCAAATGCCGGCAACACCGCAATCCAGTTTCAGTTCCAGTTTGCAGAAAGCCGAGCCGGGATGGATTCACCGGCTCATGAATCCGCGCGCCGAGGTGGCCGGGTATCAGCAGTTAAAGTTTTCTTTGCACCGTAAGCTTCTCGGGCGCGTGAACCTGGAAGCGGTGCTGGCTCTGCCCGAGGAACGCATACGGGCGGAGATAAGGGGCGCCCTGGCGCGGTTGCTCGATGAGGAAGATGTGGCCCTGAATGCCATCGAGCAACACCGTATTCTCGACGAGGTTCTGGACGAAGTCTTCGGATTGGGCCCTCTCGAGCCGCTGTTGCAGGACCCGGACATATCGGACATCCTGGTCACCACCCCGTCGCTGGTATACGTGGAACGGGGCGGCAAGCTCTTTAGGACACCGGTAGAGTTCAAAGACAATGCGCACCTGATCCGGATCATCGAGAAGATTGTGAGCCGGGTGGGCAGGCGTATCGATGAGTCCTCTCCCATGGTGGACGCCCGCCTGCCGGATGGCTCGCGCGTGAACGCCGTCATTCCGCCGGTCGCCGTGGACGGGCCCATCCTTTCCATCCGGCGCTTCGGCAAAGGCGCGCTGGCGTCCGATGAACTAGTTCGCAATCTCACGCTGACGGAAGGCATGTGCGAACTGCTGAAGGCGTGCGTGGCTTCGCGCTTGAATGTTGTGGTCTCGGGCGGCACAGGCGCGGGTAAAACCACGTTGCTCAACGTGCTGTCTTCCTTCATTCCCGAGACGGAACGGATCGTTACCATTGAGGATGCCGCCGAGTTGCGCCTGCAGCAGACCCATACGGCGCGCATGGAGACGCGGCCGCCAAATATGGAAGGCGCGGGCGCGATCAAGATTCGCCACCTGGTGATCAACGCTCTCCGCATGCGGCCGGACCGCATCATCGTCGGCGAAGTGCGCGGGGAAGAGGCGCTCGACATGATGCAGGCCATGAACACCGGTCACGATGGATCGCTTACCACCATTCATGCCAACAGCCCGCGCGACGGCCTCTCCCGCTTGGAAGTCATGATGGGCATGGCCAATGCCAGCATGAGTGTACATTCCATACGCCAGCAGATCTGTTCCGCGGTGGATCTTTTCGTGCACGTTTCGCGCTTTAGCGATGGCTCGCGGCGCATCACTCATATCACCGAGTGCGTCGGCATCGAGGTAGACACCGTCACGACCCAGGACATCTTTCTGTTCGAGAAACAGGGGGTGTTGCAGAATGGCCGCGTGGTGGGACGGTTCCGGGCTACCGGTATCCGGCCCAAGTTTTACGAAACGCTGCGCACGGCCGGCCATGTTTTGCCCGCATCTCTATTCCAGACCATTGTGGAGATCCACTGAACGAGGACGGGATGCCGCAACTTTGGATTCTGCTCTTTGTTTCGCTGCTGACCATTTTCGTGGCAGCGGCCCTGGTGTGGTGGCGCCTGGTGACCAATTCCCATCGGCAAAAGCTCGAGCAATTGGTACGCGAGGTAGATCCGGCCAGAGCCACCGTAACTACGACCGTGCTGCATGCGGCGCCGTCAAAGAACGGCAGCCAACCGGACCAGTTCCTCCAAGCCGGCTCCGGAACCCCTGTGGGAACAGGCCCAGCAGGCGAACACCCTCGCCGGCTGCAGGCGATCGCACTAGCTCTGGGCTTGGCCGGGCTTCTGGTGGGCAGCCGGCTTCAGGATACGTTCGGAGTGACGGCTCTACCAACTGCCGCCATCGCTTTCGGCGCCATACCGTACGCCCTTGTTGCGCGCAGGAAACGCAGGCGCATGGCAGCCATCGAGGACCAGTTCCCCGAGGTGCTCGACTTTTTAGCGCGTTCCGTACGCGCCGGCAACGCCCTGTTCATCAGCCTGGAGATGCTGGCGGGCGAGGCGGCTGAGCCGCTCCGTTCCGAGTTCCTGAAGGTGACCCGTGAGTTAGCCCTGGGCGCGTCGCTCGAAAATGCTCTGTCGAACCTGGCGGTCCGCGTTCCTCTCATCGAGACGCGTTTCTTTGTGGCGGCGGTTCTCCTACAAAGAGAGGCCGGAGGCAACCTGGCCGAGGTTCTGGGCCGGTTGGCTACCTCCTTAAGAGACCGCTTGCGGCTGCGGGGACACGTGAAGTCGGTCAGTGGACAGGGCCGGCTCACCGCCAGAATTTTGACCGCCCTCCCTATCGTGGTCATGGTCATGCTGAAGATCATCTCCCCACAATTTCTGGAGGGCCTGACCGGCGAACCACTCGGCCGCACTCTACTCGGAGCCGCGGTAGTCGCGCAGATACTCGGCTATCTGTGCATGAGAAAGATAACTAACATCGAGGTCTAAGTCATGGCATTCGGGTTTGCGGTCTTACTGTTCGTGGTCGTAGCTTCACTGGTTCTAGTTTTCGGATATAGGAGTTATGTCCGGCCGGGACGCGTTTACGACCGTCTGGCCGTAGAGTCTGGTCCGGCGGGCGCAGCCGGAGCGCCTGCCAACCCCGACTTTTTCACGGTCATCGAATTCATGGAGCGGGTAGGACGAGCGATACCTCCCGCGCCTGCGAAAGCGTCCCGTTTTCAAGCCTTGCTTATCGCATCCGGATACCGGCAGCAGAACGCTGTGGCCGTCTTTTACGGCGCCAAGATTGCGCTCGCCGGCGGACTGTTAGCGTTGGCTTTGCTTTTTCAATTGGGGCCCGGATTGCCGATGACGATGCGTCTGTTCTTGGTAGTGGGGGCCATCGTGGCGGGATATCAGCTGCCGGACTTTCTGCTCAAGCGGCGCCTCAAACAGCGCCGCAACCGCTTGCGTATGGCGCTGCCGGACGCCCTCGATCTGATGGTGGTCTGCACGGAAGCCGGCCTCGCCTTAGACCGCTCCTTTCAGGCGGTCACGCAGCAGTTGGCGATTGTCCATCCCGAACTGACGGATGAGTTTTCCCTGGTGCGCGCGGAAATAACGGCCGGCATACGCCGGCAGGAAGCGCTTGAGAACCTCGCCGCCCGTACTCAGGAACCGGAGATCCGGAAGTTCGTGACAGTGCTGGTTCAGGCCGACCGGTTCGGCACCAGCATGGGGGATGCTCTGCGCGTCCACGCCGAATACCTGCGCGTCCGGCGGCGGCAGCACGCCGAAGAGCGGGCCTCCAAGGTGGGCGTCAAGTTGATCTTCCCGATCTTCTTCTTCATCATGCCGTGCATGCTGCTGGTCACAGCCGGGCCTGCGGCCATCCAAATCGCCACGCATCTTGGCCCGGCGCTGGGAGGGCACTAGCAATGGACCGCCCGGCGGATACGTTCATCGATTATTACGAGCTGATGCAAATCAGTCCGAATGCCGACATGGAAACCGTGCAGCGTGTCTACCGCATGTTGGCGGCCCGCTATCACCCGGATAACAGCAACACCGGCGATATGGAGCGGTTTCTGAGGCTAACCGAGGCGTATCGCACTTTGTCCGATCCGCCGGCCCGGGCAGCGTACGATGCCGATTACCGTGCGCAGCACCTCGAGCCCATGGCGGTGTTCAATCTGAGGGAGTTTGCGATGGGCATCGATGGCGAGAGCAACCGCCGCATGGGAGTCCTTTGCCTCCTTTACAACCGCAGGCGTGTCAGCTCGGAAGAGCCGGGGCTCTCGCTGCTCGAGTTTGAAAAGCTGATGTCCTCGCCCCGGGAGCATCTGGTGTTTACCATCTGGTATCTCAAGGACAAAGGCTACATCCGGCAGACGGAAGACAGCAGTTATGCGATTACCGGCGCTGGAGTGGATTATGTCGAGGCCGGGCTGCCCAAGAACGGGATCCTATACAAACTTATTAAAGAAGCCGAGGACGGCAGTGCGGTCCGCAGTGCCGCGAGCACAATCCTCGAATGAGATAGCAGCCTTATGACACTTATCTCCCCCACAGAGTTTGCGGCTGCGGCGCTGGTAGTTACCGCAGCTGTGAGTGACTTCCGGCGGCGGCGTATCCCTAACTGGTTAACGCTCGGAGGCATAGTTGGCGGCTTATTATTAGGCGCTCGAACCGGCGGTTGGGCCGGCATGGAGCGGTCCCTGGGCGGTATGCTGCTCGGCTTTGCAGCCTACTTTGCTTTATATTGTCTTCATGCCATGGGCGCCGGCGATGTCAAGTTGATGGCCGCGGTGGGAGCAGTTCTCGGCCCGGCGAATTGGGTGGCAGTGCTGCTAGCCACCGCCATCGCGGGCGGAGTGCTCGCCGCCGCGCTGATGATTGCGAAAGGCCGAGTTCGCGAAACGCTCTGGAACACAGGCTACATCCTGAGTGAGCTGGCGCACTTCCGGCCGCCCTATAAACGCCGGAGCCACTTGGATGTGAGGCACCCCGGTTCACTGAACATGCCGCACGGCATTGCCATTGCCGCGGGTACGATATTCTGCTTGTTCTGGGCCCACACTCGCTAAACAATTGCCGTCGGCACCGCCGCGCGCTCTGCAGTTCTTCCCGCAAACACGCCGTCCTCTCCCATAAGCCTGCCTACTGTGCCGGTTCGAATTTCAGTTGATCACCGCGTTCGGTGCCGGTGCGGGCGATCGTACCGGCGGGAAGCTCTAGAATCGAAGACGCGGTAAAGCACGCGGAGAGGCGCCAAGGCTTCACGGCCGCACGGATTTTCCGTACCCGCTTCGCCTTATCCATATAGACCAGATCAATAGCGAACTTCATAAAAAACGTGTGGACCGATTCGCAGGGCAAAATCCAGAGCCCCTCGCCCGGTTCTAGACGATCGTGCTTAAGTAGGCCAGTGCGGCGCTTGGCACTCGTATCGGCAACATCGGCGGTGGATGCGAGTATGGTGTTACGAGTCTGGTTGATGATTCGCAGTCTCAAACACGAACGGTAACACGCGGCGCCGCAGCAAAATTCAGACGGCCCGTGCCTCAAGGCAATGCCGCCTGCCTTATCACCGCCGCCATGCGCTCGGTGGGAGATTACCGTGCGCACCACCCCCCCGATCTCTGCGCTTTAACCGCGCGCGGCCCGCACGCACCTGAGCGCCGCTACTCCAGTACCCCGAGAATCTCGTCTTCGCGCAGGATGAGGTATTCGTCTCCCTCCAGCTTGATCTCGGAACCGGAGTACTTGCCGAACAGGATCCGGTCGCCCGGCTTTACCTCAGGCGGCGTGCGGCTGCCGGAATCGAGTAGCTTTCCGTTGCCCACCGCCTGCACTTCGCCCTGCTGCGGTTTCTCCTTGGCACTGTCCGGGATGATGATCCCGCCCCTCTTTTGTTCGCCTTCTTCCAGACGTTTGATTAGAACTCGATCGTGTAGTGGACGCAAATCCATTGAGATGCTCCCAAACGATTATAACGGTGCGCTCGCGTCCGGGTGCGGAAAATTCACTCGTCAATGGCCGTGCTAAATCGAGTGCCTACCGGATGTACAGCGGCTCCGCCCGTAATGTCCACCGCGTGGATAGCTATCCCCCTCTGGGAGTATAAACCAGTGTTTCTAAAGGGCGGAACTTCGGTGGCCGGCATGCCTTAACAGATAGCGAACATCAGGAGTCTTACAATGCGCAACACCGAAGCAGGCCATGAACGGCGTGGGAAACATCGGTTCGCGATTCAGCGCGAGGTACGTTTTAAAGTTCTGGAGAGCGAACGGGTGATTACCACGGGGCACGGACAAACCATTGACATCAGTAGCGGCGGGGTAGCGTTTGAGACCTCGGAGAATTTAAAGCCGGGCACATTGATGGAGCTGTCGATCAGTTGGCCCGTGCTTCTGGATGAAAGCTGTATGATGCGCCTGGTGGTGTTCGGGTACGTGGTACGCACTCAAATGCGCACCGTTGCTTGCACCATCGAGCGCTACGAATTTCGGACGCAGGGCCGGGCCACTCCCACCAACCGGGCTCCAATCGACCGGACCCTGCGCCGGTGGGTTGGAGCGATCGACAGGTCCACAAACCGGCAGCGCGGTTTCGAATACTCAGCCGGGCTCAGAGGTATAAGAGCGCTAGGTGTCTGAGGCGGGCGGCTTGGCAGCCGGCTTCGTCTCGGAGGGTTGAGACTTGGTTTCAGACTTATTCTCGGTTTTGCCTTCCGATTTCGTTCCGGCCGGAGTCTCGCTTTTTCCGTTGGAGTCGCCGGAAGCAGCCGAGCCGTTGTTCCTTGCATAATCGGTAACGTACCAACCGGACCCTTTGAACTGAAGTGCGGGAGCGGAAAGCAGCCGCTCAACCTCGCCCCCACACTCTTCGTGAATTTGGAGGGGCTCATCACTGAACTTTTGCCTGACCTCGAACTTTTGGCCGCAGGCTTTGCACCGATACTCGTACATTGGCATACGTGAAATCTTAGTTAAAATATAGCAGATTTCTTCAGCGACGGTGTAGCTAGTGACTCCAATTGATCACCGGTTCTGGATAACATTCGGTATCAGGGAATCGTCTTAAGGGGTGAGATGATTCGAAGGAGCTTCGCGCTTGCGGTAATCGTAGGGACGCTGATTGCGGCGGGACAGCCGGGAACCAAGGAGCGAATTGCGACTTCGGCACGGAACTTCGAACAGCGGTTTGAAGAGCTGAAAGGGGCCGGGAACGCCCTGAGCCCCTTGGAGCGGGTCCTGTTTAGCTTGGCCTTGGCGGGAGCCAACGCGCGCTAAGCATCTACTGTTTCTTTTTGGTAATAGCTTTCTTTGCGGGCGCCCCGGCGGCGCAGGGTTCCGTCTGAAGTCCCTCGATCATGCCCTCTTCAACGGTCATAGTCAACATGAACGGGTCTTTGCTGAAATCCGTCGGAACGCCTTGCCATTGAAGCTCCTGCCCGGCGGCAGGTTTCCCTTTGAGCGCCATGTCGAGCTTGATAGTGACTTCCGGATTCTTGGCATCGGAGATCGCCACCAGCAGTTCTTTCGAGCGGCAAGCCGGCTTGGCTTCAACTAATGTGCCCTTAAACTTCGGAAGCTGTCCGCCGCCCACCAGCGTGCCCTTCATGGACTGGAAATACTGGTCGCCGCCCGTGTCGGTAAGCTGTTTGCGGAAGCCCATCCACATGGCCAGCGCGGGATTGGATTTCTGAAATTCGGCTTCTTTACGGGTGGCGATTTCGGCGGATGTCTCAATTTTGAAATCGGCAGGAGGCAGGGGAGACGCTTTGGCCATCTGGCGAAGCTTCTTCAAATCCTCGTCATCGGGTCCGTGGTACGCATTGTAAATTTTAGTCAGGTACGCCTCAACCTGCGGCCGGTTCTGGGCCGGTAACCCGCCGACCTCGAGCGCGCGCGCGATTTCGTAAATCGCCTCCGGATACTTGTTCGGATCTTTTTCCGAGACCAGAGCCGAGCCTAGCTGGTAGGCGTACTGCCCGTTGTCCGGGAACTGCTGCACGAGTTTGGTCAAAGCCGTTTCCGCTGCCGGATAGTCCTTCTTCTCCATCGCCTCGCGCGCGGGTTTGCCTACGATCCAATCGATAGTGGCCTTGGCCAAAGTTTCCAAACTGGGCCGGGCCTGCTTCCATGCGTCATCGCTAACATTCGCAGGCTTCAAGGAGTCCAGATTATCGAGGAGCGTCTGAGCGGCTTTTTGCGCATTCGCCAACTGATCCGGAGTCGCATTCGGAAGCTTCTGTATATCGGTACACATTACCGTGAGCGCGATCAGATTCTTCGCATCTTTGGCCAGAATTCTTTGCGCCACCTCGATCGCCTTGGCGGGCTGGTTGAGCTGGTCATAAAACCGCGCCTGTTCTTCCTGATAATCGCTGTCCGGGTATTTCTCTACCCACTGATTCAGATACTGCAGTTTTTTAGCGGTATCAGTCTCTTTGACGACACTATTGTAAAGGTCGTATTCGCCCTGGTCTTTGACCTTCTTTTGGGGCGCTTGCCCGGCCGCCTGCGCGTGGCCGTAGGGAGCCGTCACGGTCAGGACGAAAACACCGAATGCGGCGATCGCCGCGATGCCCTTCAAACCTTCCAGAATCTTGTGCACGTGCACCTCCTGCGTTTCAACAGTTCAAAATCGGCTATGGCCTGCCGGTCCGCTTCC
>JAFAWA010000079.1 GCA_019242155.1 Terriglobia bacterium
GGCGCCACGTTGTCACGCAGCGGCAACTCCAAGCGCATGTAATCCTGAAAGACCGCGGTTACGCGCGACCGCCACGAGGCGAGATCAAAGTCGCGGATATCCACGCCGTCAATCTCTATCGCACCCGACTGGAGATCATACAACCGGCATAGGAGCTTCGCCAGAGTCGTTTTTCCGGCGCCATTCTGTCCGACAATCGCGAGCGACGACCCGGCGGCGATAGTCAGATCGAAGTGCTCCAGCACGGGTGCGCCGGAACCGTACCCGAAAGTAACATCGCGAAACCGAATCTCGCGTGCCGGCATCCCGTTGGCCGAACGGCCGCCCGATGCGAGATTACCGGCCGGCCGCATCGCCCGCTCTAACCGCAGCACCGCGCCGACGGGAGCCGACGCGCTGTCGAGCGCCCAGCTAAATCCGCCGAACGCAATCATCGACACGCCTATGGCGCTCTGCAGATAGATCACGGCAGCAGCTAGGCTGATCCGGCCATTCGCTGCCGCGTTTGCCACGACCCAGAACACCAGAACGTTAGCCGCGATCACCAGCAGCATGCTCCAAATTACGGGACGCTCCCGCAGCCGCGTAGCCTTGTACTGCAGTTCGTGCAAGCGAGTGCGCTTGGCAATAAAACGATCGATGGTCCATCGGGCCAGACCGAACAACCGGAGTTCTTTGCTTGCCGGCGGGTCGACCGCCAGCCGGTAGGCATAGTCCGCATCCCGCTGCGCGCTGCGCACCTCTTCAGTGTTGCGGTCCCACCAGACCGCGCTCTCACGCAGCAGCCAATGAGTGGCCAGCCACGCGCCTGCCAAAATGAGGGGCGCCCACCACGCATACCGGGCGACGATTAACGCGCATGCGATACCTCCGATCATTTCGACCATCCCGCCAGCTATGAAATCGATCGAAACTGCGAGCGGCGGGCCGGTCATAGCGAGATCGAAATCCCGCGCGACAGTAAGATCGCCGGTGAGCGCGGGGTCCTCCAGATGTCCTATACCGGGCGGCCGTACGCAGGCCTCCGTAAGCCGGTCGTACAGCCATGATGCCGTGCGGTCGCCGAGATTCGCGCTCAGCGCCTGGTGAATCGGGCTGAGAACCTGTAACAGCACGAACATCGTGCCCATTACCGCTAACGGCCAAGCTAGAGAATCCCCGTGCTGCACCGCTCCCACGAGCACGCCCATCGCGATTGCGAAGGCCGCGGGCAGAATCCCTCGCAGCACAAGGAGGATCCACCATACTCCGCCAAGGAGTGGGTCTGCCTTTTGCAGGGCGGCGAAGAACTTCCATTCCTTCCGTTCGGTGAGCCTTTGGAGCACCACCGTATTCTGTCATAAGAGCCGTTGCGTAGACCCTCCGCAGTGGGTCAACCTTCATACTGGAAGAGGAGCATCGAGAGCCATGGGAGCGATCTGGTACGATCTGCGGCACGCGTGGAGAACGTTGTGGAGGGTTCCGGCCTTTAGCTTGACGGCCGTGCTGACTCTGGCGCTCGGCATTGGAGCTAACACCGCAATTTTCAGTGTCGTCCAAAGCGTGCTCCTGCGCCGGCTTCCGTACAGAGATCCCTCGAGGCTAGTGGAACTCTGGAACACCTATCCACCAATGCTTCCGCAGAGCCCGAATTCGGCGGGGGATTTTCGCGATTTCAGGCAGCGGTCGAAAACTTTCGACGGCATGGGCGCATTCATCGACACTCCCAGAGGTTTGAACCTAACGCGCGAAGGCGAACCACAGCGATTAGAGATGAGGTACGTGACGTCGAGCCTGTTTCCGCTATTGGGTGTTCAGCCCATCCTGGGCCGCGGATTTACACCCGCGGAGGACAATCCGGCCATGCCCCGGACCGCGCTGATCAGCGATCGGTTATGGCAGAAGGTGTTCGGTGCGAACCGCGGGATTGTGGGCCGCACGTTGACCCTCGACGGCCGAGGTTACACGCTAATCGGCGTCCTCCCCGCAGACTTGCGTCTGGCTCCGTCAACTGATGTATGGATGCCGATGGGACAGTACGATCCCGGTCCGGATCCGTATCGTTTTCACGAGTTCAACATCATCGGACGGCTCAAGCCCGGTATTCGTCTCGAACAGGCGCAGGGTGAACTCACCACTTTGAACGCTCAGCAGCAGAAGGCGTTTCCGGATACGCACAGGAACTTCGGCATAGTCGTTCGTCCGCTTGAAGATCCATCAGCGCGAAAAATGCGGCTGGCCCTGCTGGTATTGTTACGCGCGGTGGGACTTGTGTTGTTAGTCGCCTGCGCAAACTTCGTGAATCTGCTAATGACGCGAAACGCGGGCCGCCACCGGGAATTGGCTGCACGCATTGCCCTCGGGGCAAGCCGGCGACGTCTGTCAAGCCATTTGCTCACGGAAAGCGTCCTGCTATCGCTCGTGGGTGGCGTGTGCGGCCTTGTCTTAGCCGGCCTCGGGTTGCACATCATGCGGGCGCTCCTCCCGGTGGATCTCGCCGCCTTGAACGGTGCCCGATTGAACCCTTGGGTTCTGGCTTTCACGTTTACGCTCAGTTTTTTTGCGGGACTGGCATGCGGCGTCATTCCTGCCCTGCAGATATCGAAAACCGGCATACACAGCGTCTTGAAGGAAGGCACGAGAGCAACGGGCGGCCCGGGAACTCAGGCGTTCCGCCGCATGCTCGTTGTTGCGGAGGTCGCACTTGCAATTGTGCTGCTTACCGGAGCGGGCCTGCTGATACGAAGCTTCCGAAGCGTGATGAACGTCGATCCTGGTTTTCGGCCGCAACATCTTCTTGCACTCGAAGTTGACAAACCACAGCTCTCTGCCGCCGAGCAAAACAGACTGAGCAATGATCAGGCTACCGCCTATGTGCGCCGGCAGTCGATCGAATACCAGGGGCTCGTCGAGCGCATCCAGGCTTTGCCCGGCGTTGTGGCCGCGGGCGTAGTCAGCATACTTCCGCTCGGCACAGCCATGAGGTCGGCCTCTCGTTTCCTCGTGGAAGGCCAGACCGTTCCCGCAGATGGCCTTCGGCCCGTGGCCGAAACCCGAAGCGTCAGTCCCGGCTACTTCGCGGCCATGGGCATTCCGTTACGGCGGGGACGTCTGCTCGACGCGCACGATTACGCCGCTCAGACGGTGGTGGTGAATCAAGCTCTCGCTGAAAGATTCTGGCCGGGCACCGATGCCGTCGGAAAACGTATTAATTTCTGTTCGCTCGCGCCCGCGCCGTGTTGGACGACAGTCGTCGGCGTAGTCGGAAACGTCCACCAGTATGAACTTGAAGCAGCGCCAACCTTCGATTCCTATGGTGCGGTCGGGTGGATGCGGTATACCGTAGTTCGGACCATAGCCGACCCTGCTGCGCTGACTCAGTCGGTGATTCGCGAGATTCACAAATTCGATCCCGACTTACCTGTAGCTCATGTAATCACACTCGACGAGTTGCTCTCGGAATCCGTGGCATCCCGCCAACTCTCCACGTTTCTACTCGGCCTTTTTGCCGCCCTTGCGTTGCTGCTGTCGGCCGTCGGCGTGTATGCCGTAATGAGCTTTGCCGTCCGGTCGCGAACCAACGAGATCGGTGTGCGTCTGGCATTGGGCGCCCGCCCGCATAACATCCTGTGGCTGATCATCAACGGTGGTGCGCGTATTGTTCTCGCCGGAATCGCGATCGGCCTGGCCGGCGCATTCGTGCTCACCAAACTACTGGCGGCGCTACTGTACGGAGTGGCGCCTCGAGATCCGATCACGTTTGGAGCGGTGGCGCTGCTCCTCGCCTCGGTCGCGCTGCTCGCATGCTACATCCCTGCGCGGCACGCAATGAAAATCGATCCTGTGGCCGCGCTTCGGTTCGACTAGAGGAGTCGAACTTTGCAGACGCGAGTTGCGGTTGATCATTGTGGCATGGCCGAACGCGCCGTTGCGCAGCCGCAATACATCCCCTACAATCTCTACTTGGACAGAGGAGATTCGGTGTCCATCTCTGAATGAACATCTCCGTCAAGGGCGAATACGCGCTTGAAGCACTAATTGACTTAGCCTCCCGGCCCCCTGGCGAACCCGTGAAGATCGCTGAGATCGCAAGGCGTCAGCACATTCCGCAGAAGTTCCTGGAACTGATTTTGGCTAGTCTCAAGCAAGGCGGGTTTGTCGAATCGCGGCGGGGCGCCGAAGGCGGGTATCTTCTGGCGAGGCCGGCAAACGCCTTCACGGTGGGAGATGTGTTGCGGTTCATTGAAGGCCCGCAATCGGCCAAGAGCCGCCTGCGCCGCAAGTCGGGCACGCCTTTTTCGGCCACCTGGGAGCAGGTGGACCGCGCCGTCTCGGATATCCTGGACAAAACGACATTCGCCGACATACTCAAAGGCTGGATGGAAAAGCAGAACCAGCACGTAATGAATTGGGAGATCTGATTTGAGGATTTACGAAGATAATACCTTCAGCATCGGCCGGACGCCGTTGGTTCGACTGAACCGCGTCGCCGATGGAGCAAAGGCGACGATTCTGGCTAAGATCGAAGGCCGGAATCCAGCCTATTCGGTAAAGTGCCGGATCGGCGCATCCATGGTGTGGGACGCGGAGCGGCGCGGCACACTGCGGCCGGGAAAAGAGCTGATCGAGCCTACCAGCGGCAACACAGGCATTGCGCTCGCGTTCGTGGCGGCAGCGCGCGGCTATCCCGTCACGCTTACGATGCCCGAGACCATGTCTACAGAACGGCGCAAGGTATTAAAAGCCTTGGGCGCAAATCTTGTACTAACCGAGGGCAGCCAGGGCATGGCGGGATCGATTTCGAAAGCTGAAGAGATCGTAGCATCCGATCCGGAACGTTACCTGATGTTGCAGCAGTTCAAGAACCCCGCCAATCCGGATATTCATTTTCGCACCACCGGTCCGGAAATCTGGGACGATACCGATGGCGCGATCGACGTATTGGTATCGGGAATCGGCACCGGCGGTACGATTACCGGCGTCTCCCGATACATCAAAAATACGAAGGGAAAGAAGATCCTGTCCGTAGGCGTTGAGCCGACTCATAGTCCCGTAATCACGCAACATCTAGCGGGTCAGCCGATGCGCCCGGGACCCCACAAAATTCAGGGGATCGGAGCAGGTTTCATTCCCGAGACACTGGACCTGTCCATGGTCGACCGGATCGAACTGGTTACGAACGAGGAATCTATAGCCATGGCGCTCCGGCTCTCCAAAGAGGAGGGCATCCTATCAGGGATTTCCTGTGGGGCAGCGGCCGCGGCCGCCATTCGACTCGCGAAACAACCGGATTTCGCAGGAAAGACTATTGTTACAGTGCTTCCTGATGCAGCGGAGCGGTATCTCAGCACGGCGCTGTTTGAAGGTCTGTTCGAGGATTGAAAAAGCGGGCGCTTTTGGGTGATAGGGGTGAGTGCGCCCGCTGTCGTAACGGGGATTTGCTTACTAAGACGCCCTTCTGCCGAAGAAGTTACTTAGTCCCGGATGACTCTTTAGAGCTAAATCTCAAGAAAGAAGCCGAGACCCGGAGTTTGAATGAAAACTCTCGAAATCAGCACCGCGATCCTGGCCTTCGCCATGTGTTCCCACGGCCAGATCGATCCCCATACCTCCGCCCCGGCCGGAGTGCTGGTTAATATTGGGCAGCCGATCACAATTCCATTTCAATGCACCGAAGACGATATGCAATGGGCCGGCTTGAGCTGCTCTGAGCAGGACCCCTGCCCCATCTACTTCGAAGTGGCCGCCGCCGAATCTTTGGGCGATAGGATTTTCGCCGCCGGAAATCTGCACTCGGAAACCGTGACCCTGTATTCGGTGCTCCTAGGCAGCGATGATGCCGGTAAGACTTGGCGGGAGCTACACAATCGCATACGCGGTGCCGGTCTTGATCATATCCAGTTCCTCGATTTCGCCAGTGGCTGGATTAGCGGAGAAGCGCTCTTTCCATTGCCTCAAGATCCCTTCCTGCTTCTGACAGCAGATGGAGGCAAGACCTGGCAGCGCCAACTGGTTCTCTCGGAAATGGGCCCCGGTTCGATCCAGCAGTTTCTGTTCACCTCGCGAGACGCCGGGCTGCTTGTCATAGACCGCGGCGAAGGCAGCGAAGCCGAGCGGTATGCACTCTATGAATCGCCGGATGGCGGCAAAAGCTGGAACGTAAAAGAACTGAGTCAGAAACCGATTCGGCTTACGCGCACCGTCGAATCCGAAAAAGACTGGAGGGTCCGGGCGAACTCCAGTTCGCGTTCGTTCCAAATAGAGCACCGGCAGGGAGAACGTTGGACGGCGGCAGCATCGTTCGCTGTGAGTGCCGGCGCCTGCAGACCCGAACCGCTAAATCCGACGGTTCCGGAAGACGCGCGGCCAGAATCGCGTACGCCTCCGAGCCCCGTGAAACCGCTTCGTAATTGAACCCGGCCTAGATCGCCGGACAGCCGAAGAATGGGTGGCACTATCATTGTGTTTTAGTGAATGAGAAAGAAGCCGCACGGCGCCGCGGCGCCCATGATTTCTGTCGACCGGCAGAGTGAAAAACCCCTTCACCGGCAGATCTACGACTCGTTTCGCGCGATGATCCTGGAGCGTAGATTGGAGCCGGGGCAACAGATTCCTTCCACACGCGCCTTAGCTGATGAGCTCGGAGTTTCGCGAATTCCCTTACTCAATGCTTATGCGCAGCTCCTCGCTGAAGGTTTTATCGAGAGCCGTCCCGGCGCCGGAACGTTTGTAAAGAGCTCGCTTTCCGATCAGTTCCTCAGTGTGCGCCCGCAGATTGCAATTGAAAATGAGACGGCTTCGGATGCTGTCTCTCGCGTGTCCCGACTGTTGCCCGTTGAAGGAGCGCCGTGGTTCTTGGGTTCGGGCGCATTCAGTGTGGGGCAGATCGCCTGCGATCACTTCAGTCGAGCTAGCACCGGGGACATCGATTGTGGTGAAAGAGAAAGCGAGATCCGCGAGCGCTGTCCGCACCCCGAAAACTACCATCCCCAATAGCGCCAGTTGACAACTCGAGATCCCTTCATGCTCAGCCCTCCGTGGCGATGCCGCAATGTTATACAGTTTTCCGCCTACGAACTGCCTCAACCTACCCGGCGGATCACCTCGCGCTCGATCGCCTTACCCGCGCATCTTTCGGCCACTTCCACTCGTACAGAATTTGCAGGTTGAGCCAGTATTGCGCCCTGGGAAGGTTGCTTGCGTATAGCCGGCAGTTCTGAGTCACACCTCCTTCTATCTACCTAACTCCAATCGTCCAAATACCTTCCACGCCCAACCACCCCCGTCCCCCTTCCCGCGAACGCTACCCTGAACAGAAAGGAGGCTCAAGACACCTGCATCGCTTCGCCAAGCCCGCGCCACAATCCCGGTTCTCCCAAATTGGCTTTGCTCGTCACATTTTTTTTACGAGCGCAGCGGCAGCGTCTGTTCCGCGTTACCCCACCAACTCCAAGAACGCCTTGGCCGCGTGGCTCAAGGCCCGTCGCGTCGGGTGAATCAGGAAAATGTTCCGGTTCAGAAGCATCTCCTTTACATGCACCTCGTGCAAAAGCTTCTGATCGATCTCCTGCTCCACGCACATGCGCGGCAGAAACGCTACCCCCAGGTTGCTCTGCACCAATTTCCGGATCGTCTCGATGGTCGGCATTTCGATATCGATCTGTAGCGGCACGTTATGCTCCCGGAATACGCGGATCACGAGTTCACGATATGGGGATAAAACATTATGGGCTATAAATGTTTCCTCGCCCAGTTCGGACATTGGAACATTCTTGCGATGTGACAGCCGGTGCTTCGGAGAAACCACCAGGGCCAAGGCGTCGGAATAAATCTTGTGGGCCCGGATCCTGTCATCGTGCGGGTCGTAGCTCAATACGCCCAATTCCAGGTTGCCGTCCAGCAGCTCGGCCGGTATGCGGCTCGAGAGGCTCCGCCGTATCGTAATTTTCACTTTGGGATAGAGTTCCCGGTACTGTTCGATGTGCCGCAGCAGGTAGAGCGCCGCCGATTCGTTTGCTCCAATCGTGAGCCGGCCGGCGGATTTGTCCCTCAGTTCCGCCAGCGAGTTCCCCAACTCCTGTTCCAGGTTGAGGAAACGATAAGCATAGTCCAGCACCGTGCGGCCGGCGTCGGTGAGAGTAAAATCCTTAGGCCCGCGATCGATCAGTTTCTCGCCCAGCTCCTGTTCAAGCCTCTGCAATGCCAGTGAGACTGCCGGCTGCGTCCGATACAGCTTCTGTGCGGCGCGCGAAAAACTCTTTTCCGTCGCAATCGTCAGAAAGACCTCGAGTGCGTACAGTTCCATCGGCCCGCTCGCATCCATGGTAGCTTATAATAATTCCTAATGCGGAATGCGAAAATTATAAATTTGCCAAATCGTGAAGCCGCCCGCATAATAGCTCATATCGGAATGTTATGAGCGACCGCGTATACATCTTTGACACCACCTTGCGCGATGGGGAGCAGTCCCCCGGCTGCAGCATGACCGTACCGGAGAAGCTGCGCATGGCGCGGAAACTGGCCGATCTCGGGGTGGATATCCTCGAAGCCGGTTTCCCGATCGCCTCGGAAGGGGATTTTGAGGCCGTCGATGCGGTAAGCCGCGAATTCCCATGGCTGCACGTCGCTGCTCTGGCCAGAGCCTGTACGCTCGATGTGGAGCGCGCCGCCGAGTCGCTCCGCCGCGCCAAGCGGCCCCGCATTCATACGTTCATCGCCACCAGTGACATTCACCTCAAATTCAAGCTGAAAAAGTCGCGGCAGCAGGTGCTCGATGAAGCTGTAGCGGCTGTGGAACTGGCCCGGCAGCACGTCGACGACGTGGAGTTTTCAGCCGAGGATGGCTCGCGGACCGATCCCGATTATCTCGAGCAGGTCGCGAAAGCCGTAGTCGCGGCAGGCGCGCGCACCGTCAACATTCCGGATACCGTTGGCTACTCTGTTCCCGAAGAGTATGGCGTTCTGATCGGCCGCATGGTTCGGGCTCTCGGCGATTGCGCCACGGTAAGCGTTCACTGCCATGACGACATGGGCCTCGCGGTGCCGAATTCGATCGCCGCCGTGAAGGCCGGCGCGCGCCAGGTCGAGTGCACGATCAACGGCATCGGCGAGCGTGCCGGCAATACTTCACTCGAAGAGATCGTCATGATACTGAAGACGCGCCCGGACGCGTACCCCTTCCACACCGGCATCCAGACCGAGCATCTCTACTCGGCCAGCGAAATGCTGAGTTCGATCATCACTTTCGGCCCGCAGCCCAACAAGGCTATCGTGGGCCGCAACGCCTTTGCGCACGAAGCCGGTATTCACCAGGACGGATATCTCAAAGAGAAGTCCACATACGAAATCATCGACCCGCGTTCGGTCGGCGTGCCGGAAGGCAAACTGGTGCTCGGTAAACATAGCGGGCGTCATGCCCTGCTGAAGCGCTGTCAGGAACTGGGCTTCCATTTAGACAGGCAGGAACTCGACGAACTGTACCACCGCTTTGTAGCCGTCGCCGACCACCGCAAGAAAGGCCTGATGGACGAAGAGATCCTGGCCCTGATCCATGAGGGTCAGAGTGCGCAGCATGCGGTGGCAGACTAAAGAATGAACCTGAACGTACTCGTCCTTCCCGGCGATGGCATCGGCACCGAAGTCACCGCGGAGGCTGTTCGCGTGCTGCGCCGCGTAGCGGCCAAATGGAATCACACGCTGGCGCTGACCGAAGGCCTGCTCGGCGGCATCGCCATTCACAAAACCGGTACTCCGCTGCCGCCCGAAACGGAACAACTCGCAGCTCAGGCCGACGCCACGCTGATGGGTGCCGTAGGCCTGCCCGAATTCGACGATGCGCCGCCCGAAAAGCGCCCCGAGAAAGGCCTATTGGGCATTCGCAAGCTGCTGGGCGTCTACGCCAACCTGCGGCCCGTGCGCGCCTATGCTTCACAACTCGATTCGTCGCCTTTGAAAAACCATCTGGTGGAAGGCACCGATATGGTGATCGTCCGCGAACTGACGGGCGGGATCTATTACGGCACACCCCGCGGTATCACGGAGAACGGCGGGGAGACGCGGGCCGTCAATACCATGACGTACACGCGCTCGGAAATCGAGCGCATCGCCCGCATGGCCTTCCACCTCGCCCGCGGGCG
>JAFAWA010000080.1 GCA_019242155.1 Terriglobia bacterium
AACGACCTGTGGCTCGAAATGCAGGAGTCCGGCGTAATCGATCCCCACGATTTCCAAAAGTCGAAGTGCGCCCTGATCTACGGCCAGATGACGGAGCCGCCCGGTGCGCGCCTGCGCGTGGGTCTGACCGGTCTCACGGTGGCCGAATATTTTCGCGATGAGGAAGGGCAGGATGTGCTGCTCTTCATCGACAATATTTTCCGGTTTACGCAAGCGGGTTCGGAGGTCTCGGCGCTGCTTGGCCGCATGCCTTCGGCGGTAGGCTACCAGCCCAACCTGGCGACCGAAATGGGTGAGCTTCAGGAGCGCATCACCTCGACCAAGAAAGGGTCGATCACTTCCGTGCAGGCGATTTACGTGCCTGCCGACGATTACACCGACCCGGCACCGGCCACCGCGTTCGCTCATCTGGATGCGACTACCAATCTCTCCCGCGAAATCGCGGCCCTTGGTATTTATCCCGCAGTGGACCCCTTGGCTTCCACTTCGCGCATTCTCGATCCGAACATTCTGGGCAAGGATCACTATGATACTGCCCAGGCGGTAAAGGGCATCCTGCAGCGCTATAAAGATCTGCAGGACATCATTGCCATTCTGGGTATCGACGAGCTTTCCGATGAGGACCGGCTGACGGTCGCGCGCGCGCGGAAGATTCAGCGATTCCTATCCCAACCCTTCCACGTGGCGGAGCAGTTTACAGGGCTTCCCGGCAAATACGTGAAGCTTGCCGATAGCATCAAAGGATTCCGCGAGATCGCCGAAGGCAAGCATGACGATATTCCGGAGCAGGCTTTCTATATGCAGGGCACCATCGAAGAGGTTCGCGAACGCGCTGAAGCCCTGAAGAAGGCTTGACGATGGCGCTGGACTTACAGGTAGTGACGCCCGAGCGGGAACTGGTCCACCAAGAAGTGGACGAGGTGCAGATTCCCGGAAAAGACGGGTATCTCGGTGTTCTGCCGGGTCATGCGCCGCTTCTCGGAGAACTCGGCATAGGCGAACTGAGTTACTCCGCGGGCGGGCGAAATCGCTACCTGGCTATTCACGGCGGCTTCCTCGAGATACTCGAAGACCATGTCCGCGTGCTGGCTAATGTCTCAGAGAAGGCCGAAGAGATCGACCTGGAACGCGCTCGCCGCGCTTTAGAGAGAGCCCAGCAGCAGGTTTCGAGTCCGCCGCTCGACGTGGATCCGGCCACCGCGCTGGCAGCGGTCCTTCGTGCTCAGACGCGTGTTTCTGTGTTCGATCGGCGGCAAGCCTAAAGTTGCAAGGCGTCCCGGTACTGTTACCAATCCCCAATTCGTCCCATTTCGTCTCGTAACTAACAGGCTTTGCTGAGTATTAGAACCTATAGACGGATTGCCGGTTGCGAGCGTTTGCCGGTACAGGGGATTTGATTTCTGAACCGTTGGGGTGATAATATCGACCCCGGTCTGTCATCCTCCGAGACAGATTGAAGTAGCTCTGGCCCCACTTCCCAGAGACTGTGGGGCCTTTTTTGCGCGAATCCCGCGCCTCGCACCAGACTCCGCTAAGAGTTCCCCTTCCTGATCGTCTCTACCTGTTAGGATGGGAGCGCCAGCGGCTGTCCCGATGGAACAGGCCATCTCGCCCACGATCGAATTCGAGCGAATTTTCCAGGAGAATCATGCTGCCGTATTTCGCGCGGCCTTCCGCATTACGGGGAGCGCCGAAGATGCGGAGGACGTGCTGCAGACGGTTTTTCTGCGGATGCTGCGCCGTGACCGCGATGCCGAGCCGGTGGGGAATATAGCCAGCTTTCTGCACCGGGCGGCGGTAAATGCCGCGCTGGATGTAGTGCGCGCGCGTCAACACAGCCGCAGCGTGCCGCTCGAAGATTGGCAGCCGGTTTTAGCGGAGTCCTCCCACCGGCGGCCCGACCGCGTTCAGGCCGCGGGAGAGATTCGCGAATGGCTGCGCGGCGCACTTGCACGCCTGAGCCCGCGGGCGGCGCAGATGTTCATTCTGCGCTTTTTCGAAGGAAAAGATAACCCGGAGATCGCGCGCGAAATGGACACCACTCCCGGAACGGTGGCGGTTACGCTTTCGCGGGCACGCGACCGGCTGGAACAAGAGTTCCGAACCTATCTGGAGGGCGCGGCATGACACCCGAAAACGGCCGCTTCGATCCCGCCCTGGAGCAGGCGGTTTCCGAAATACGCAATGAAAGCCTCCAAGATCACGTGATAAAGGCCGCGGCTTCCCGCGTGTGGCATCGGCTGTCGGAGGCCGCGGCGGAAACCGGGCACCTGGAACACATAGGCGATTGCGAGGCGTTCCGAGCTCTGTTTGCGCGGCTGCGGGCGGGCAGTTTGCCCGAAGCACAGACTCTGCTCGTCAGGGATCATCTTCATGAGTGCGTCGCCTGCCGGCGAATTTTCGAGGGCAAGGTTGTTGCACTGCCGGTGGCGCCGATCGCACGGACAAACCATCGCGCGCGCTGGGCGGTGGCGGCGGGAGTGGTAGCGGCGGGCGGACTGGTGGTCTGGTTTTCCGTTCTTCAGTACGGAGGATCGGGCGGGCACGCGATGGTCGAATCGATCCATGGGACGCTTTACGAGGTGGCACCCGCGGGCCTGCGGGTGATGGCGGCGGGGCAAGCGCTGCCGGATGGGATGGAAGTCCGGACGGGCCGGGATTCGAGCGCGGTTCTCAGATTGCGCGACGGCTCGCGGGTGGAGGCGCGAGAACGCTCGGAACTGGCTACGGCGCAATCGGGCGCGGATCTTACATTGCATCTGGACCGCGGCAGCGTCATTGTACAGGCGGCCAAGTGGCGCAGCGGCCACCTGTATCTCGCGACTGCCGATTGCCGCGTCGCGGTTACGGGCACGGTGTTCAGTGTGAGCGCCGGCGTTAAAGGCTCGCGTGTATCCGTGGTAGAGGGCGAAGTCAATGTGACCCGCGACAACCGCGAGACGGTACTGCATCGCGGAGGCCAGTTTTCTACAAGTGAAACGCTCGATCCGCGGCCCGTTCCCGATGATTTCTCCTGGACGCACAATGAACGGCTCCGGCTGCAACTGCCGAGTTTGGAGCGGGGGCTCGCTCCATTTCCACTCGAGACAGTGCGTTATTCCAGCCGTCTGCTGGGCCTCCTGCCGGCTGCAACAGTCTTCTACGCTTCCATCCCGAACCTTGGCGAGTACTTTGCCGCGGCCGAGCGATTCTTCCATGACAAGGCCGCCGAAAATCCTGAACTGCGGGCATGGCTGGATGGGCCGGGTGCTTCGATCGAACCTATGTTAGGCAGGCTGCGCGCCGCCAATGAGTATCTCGGTGATGAGATCGTGGTGTTCGGGACAGCGCGCACGGGTCCGGTATTTCTGTCGGAAGTGAAGCGGCCCGGCTTCCAGGAGTTTCTCCGGAAAGCCGGTTTGCCGCAGGCCGTAGAGGCACAGCCGGGAATCGTGATGCTCAATCCGAATCCGGGGTCGCCGCTGCCCCAGCTTGACGCGACATTTATCAAAACAGCTTTCTACGCCCGTATCCGCGAGGCGTATCATCGCGGCACGGGGCTGCTCTGGTGCGCGGATACCATGTACCTGCCGAAGCCGCTGCATCAGGCACATATAGAGGCCGATATTGCGGAATTTCCGGGCCGCTATCTGGTAGCGGCGCAGAGCCGGGTGGGAGAGCATATGGAAACCCGGGCCGAGATTTCGTTTGACGGTCCGCGCACGGGGATTGGCGCGTGGCTGGCGTCGCCTTCGCCTCTGGGTGCGCTCGATTATGTCACTCACGAGGCTACGGCATTGGCCGCGTTTGCAGTAGCACATCCGCAGGCGGTCGTGGATGAGTTGGCCGGGTCCGGGTCAGCACCCGCGGCTGTGAGCGCGCAGCGGGAGCTGGCGGCGAGTTTGGGCGGAGAAGTAGCGCTGGCGCTCGACGGTCCGCCCCTGCCCGTGCCTTCGTGGAAACTGGTGGCTGAAGTGTACGATCCCGAGCGCTTCGAAGATGCAATTGAAAAGTGGGCAGCGGCTTACAACCAGCAGACGGAGGCCGCGTCCAAACAGATCCACATATCGCGCGAGGTGACCGGCGGCCGGACGTTCTATGCGCTCACCTGGGGCGAGGCGACTCCGTTGACGCAAGCACACTACATCTTTGCGAGTGGTTACCTGATCGCCGCTCCGACGCTCGCGCTGCTGACCCGGGCGCTGCAGGCCCGTGCTTCGGGCGACTCGATCGCCCGGTCACCCTCCTTTACCGCCCTTCTTCCGCACGACCCATACGCTAATTTCTCCGCGGTGCTCTTTCAAAATCTGGGAGCCACGTTAGCGCCCTTCGCCGGGCTGCTCGATCCAAAAGCTGCCGCCGGGGTCGCGAAGCTGAAACCATTTCTGGTGGCCGCCTACGGGGAGCCCGACCGCATCACTTTGGCCAGCACCGGCGACCTGCTGGGTATGGGCTTCCACAGTTTTCTTACGGGAAGCCTGCTCGGTATTGCCAGAGATTCGCTGCCCATGCCTCAGTTGTTCGGAACAAGCCGCGAAGGAATTCCGTCTCGATAAGAGAAGTGCAGATCAGCAGCAGGATGAGCGAGAGGGGATTGCGGGGAGCGCTTGCCGGCGCGCGCGGCTCGGACAAGGCCGTGAGGTTTTGGCGGCAAGCATGACCCCAGTGATTGAGCTCGACGGCCTCGAAGTCCGCCTGGGCGGCCGGCCCATTTTAAAGAAGCTTGCGGCCACGCTGGCCGGACGTTCGATTGGGCTGCTGGGTCCCAACGGCGCCGGGAAATCTACGCTGCTGAACACGCTGCTGGGTTTTCATAAACCATCGTCGGGCGCGGCTCGCGTGCTTGGGCTCGACGTGCGTACGCGTGCGCGGGAGGTACGCGGCCTGGTCGGGTACATGCCCGAAAACGACGCGTTTATCGCTTCGATGAGCGGCGTCCGATTCGTGCGCATGATGGCGGAATTGGCGGGTCTGCCGCCGGAACAGGCTCTCGAGCGCGCACATGAGGCATTCTTTTATGTGGGCCTGGGCGAAGTGCGCTACCGCCCTCTTGGTTCTTATTCGCTCGGGATGAAGCAGGCTGCGAAGTTAGCGCAGGCGATCGCGCACGGACCGAAGTTGCTGTTCCTTGACGAACCGACCAACGGGCTGGACCCCCCGGCGCGTGTTCGCATGATTCAGCTCATTCAGGAGATTCGGGATCGCGGCGATCTGCATCTGATTCTTTCCTCGCACCTGCTGCGCGACGTCGAAGAGTGCTGTGACCAGGTGCTTATTCTGAAAGACGGCAGCATAGCGGCTTACTGCAATCTGGAAGAGGAGCGGCGCGCGAACCTGAGGTTTCTCGAGCTGGAAACGCGGGGCGCATCGAACGGCTGCTTTCTCGAAGCTCTCGAGAAACTCGGTTGTCAAACGGCACAGGGCGCGCAAGGGCGCATCAAAGTGGTGCTGCCCGAGGGCCTGGAACTGCGGAGCCTCTATGCTGTGGCCGCCGAACAGCAGGTGCAGATTCGCCGCCTCAACCATAAGCGCGATTCGCTCGAAGATATCTTTCTGAAAGCGATGGAGGGTCCGGATGGCCGTTTATAAGAAGATCTACCGGCCTTATGCCGGACCGTTGACGCCGGGCTGGAGACGCTTTCTTACGATTCCGCGTTATGCGCTCGAAGATCTGCACCGCTCCCGTTTTCTGACAATCTTTTACATAGCGACATTCGTTTATCCGCTGATCGCCGCCATCATCATTTACCTGGAACACGACCTCTCGGCGCTGCGCGCTTTCAATGCCGATCGCATCGCCAACCTGATCCATATCGATTCGAGCTTTTTTCTCTCGTTTCTGGGATGGCAAAGCATGCTGGCCCTGTTTCTTGCGGCGTTCATCGGTCCCGGACTAATCTCGCCCGACCTTTCGAACAACGCGCTTTCGCTGTATCTCGCGCGGCCGTTTTCACGGTCTGAGTACGTGGTTGGAAAACTTTCGGTGGTGCTGCTGCTGATGTCGCTGATGACGTGGGTTCCGGGTCTGCTGCTGTTCGGGTACCAGGCATATCTGGAAGGCGGCCAATGGATGGCCGGCAATAGCCGTATTGCGACGGGCCTGTTCCTGGGAGCGTGGATCTGGATTCTCTTACTGGCGCTGCTGGCCCTGGCTCTTTCGGCGTGGGTCAAATGGAAGCCCGCGGCGGGCGCGCTGATGTTCGGTCTATTCTTTGTGGCCTCGGGATTCGGCGCGGCGATCAACAACGTCCAGGACACCAAGTGGGGCTATCTGCTGAACATCAGCAATCTCATGGGGTCGATTTGGGTGGAGCTATTTGAAGGCGGCGATCCCACGAGCACTGGGGCTGCGTTTTTCCGGGTTGCGCCCGGACAGCGCCTGCCCGTGTGGAGCTGTTGGGCAGCCGTGTTGACGCTCTGCGCGGTGTCTCTCTGGATGCTGGCGCGCAAAATCCGCGGAGTCGAGGTGGTTCATTGACGGACCGGCTGGTCACCTTTTCCGATGTCTCGCGCTTCTACGGCGAGGTGCTCGGGGTCAATCGGGTGAAGCTGGTAATTCCACCGGGCATCACAAGTCTGGTTGGTCCCAACGGCTCGGGTAAAACGACGTTGATGAACCTGATGGCGGGCCTGATTCGTCCCACCCGCGGCGAAATCCGCGTGCTCGGAATCGCTCCCGATCAGCCGGAGCAGCTCTGCCGCATCCTCGGCTATTGCGCGCAATTCGATGCTTTCCCTAAGGGCCTCACGGGTTATCAGTTCGTGTATGCGTTTTTGCGGATTCGCGGCATGAGCGAGGACGAGTGCCGGCGCCGCACTGCGGGGGCGCTCGCAACCGTCAACATGTCCGAGGCCGCGCATCGGCCCGTGGGCGCGTACAGCAAAGGGATGCGGCAGCGCATCAAGCTGGCTCAGGCCATTGCGCACGACCCGCAGGTGATCGTACTCGATGAGCCTTTGAACGGCCTCGATCCCATGGCGCGCGCCGAAACCATTGCGTTATTCCGCGAGTGGGGCGGCCAGGGGCGCCACGTGATTGTCTCCAGCCACATACTGCACGAAGTGGATCGTATCTCCGATCAGGTCATTCTTCTCAGCCAGGGTTACGTGGTGGCCGAAGGCCAGATCGGCGCAGTGCGCAGCGAGGTCAAGGATCAGCCGATGCAGATACTGATCCGGTGCGACCATCCGAATGAGCTGGCGTCGCGCCTGTTCCTCCAGGATCACGTAGTCGAAGCTAAGATTCACCCCGATGGAAAGGGGCTTCTGTTGCGCACCAATGACGCGGATCGCTTCTATCTGCTGCTGAATCGCGTGGTGCTTGAATCGGGGCTCGAAGTGGAATCGATCGCGCCCGCCGATGACGACGTGAACTCGGTCTACCAGTACCTGATCGGCGGCGAAGGAGGGGCGGTATGAGTCTGGTGCTCCGGCAAATTGCGGCGGTGATCCGGCTGGAGTGGAAGAAGACTTTTCTCTCGCGCCGCGGCTTCTGGGTCTACCTGCTGGCGTTGGCCCCGGCCGGCCTCACACTGTTGCACGCGGCATTCTCTTCACGCTCTCATGCGATGGGACGGCGCGGGCACACCCTTTTTCAGGACACCGAAGTTTTCGCCGTGATGTTCCAGACCTACTTCCTGCGGCTGGGCATCTTTTTCGGATCGGTCGGCATCTTCTCCAATCTTTTCCGCGGCGAGATGCTCGAAAAAACGCTCCACTATTATCTGCTCGTTCCGATTCGCCGCGAGTGGCTGGTGCTGGGCAAATATGTTTCGGGGCTGTTGGTGGCGGTAGTGCTGTTTACGTTGAGCGTCGCGGCATCGATGTACCTGATCGGGCGGCATCAGGGCGCTGCCTGGGAGGAGTTCGTGCTGCACGGCGCAGGCCGCGCGCAGCTTGCTCAATACCTGCTGATTACGATACTCGCGTGCTTGGGCTACGGTGCGGTATTCCTGCTTTCGGGGCTGGTGGTGCGCAATCCGATGATCCCGGCCGCGGTGGTTATGGTTTGGGAAAACCTGAACCCGTTTCTTCCGCGGTTCTTGAAGGAGATCAGCATCATCTTCTACCTGCAGGGCCTATCCCCGGTGAATGTGCCGGGAATCCCGCCCCCGCTCTCGGTGCTGGTAGTGGATAGCGATCCCATTCCGGGCAGCATCGCTGTCCCCGGCCTGCTGGTCGTAGCCTGCGCGTTGCTGGCGTACGCGGCAACCAGGGCGCGGACGCTCGAAATCAGCTACGGCGAGTAAGAAGTTGGCCGCGGGTGGGATCGTTAGGCTGCGATCACGCCGGCGCGAACGGCAAATCGCACCAGGGTCGCGGTTTCGTGAATACCTAGTTTTTTCAGGACGTGGGTGCGGTGCGAATCGGCGGTCTTATAGCTGATTCCGAGCTTCCCCGCGATCTGCTTGGTGGAGTGGCCGCTCGCTATCAGTTGGAGCACCTGATATTCGCGCGTGGATAGAAGGCTGACCTGTTTGCGCGCTTCGCGAACAGCCTGGTTGGTTTGTTCGAGGACGCTCACGGAGCCGATATATCCCTGCGGGTCTCCGTCGATGCCGGGCCAGGGCAGCCCCAAGCGCTCCACCTCGTGATAGTTGGCGTCCTTGCCTAGAACGCGATACTCCAGGCGAAAGGGACGGCGGGTATTGCAAGCGCTCCAGTAGGCGCGCAGCGTGGTCTGGGTATCTTCCTGATGGATTCCTTCGGTCCAGCCGTGCCCGAGTTCCTGGCCGAGAGTGCGGCCGCGAAACTCGAGCCAGCTCCGGTTGGCAAAGGTGCAAAGGCCCTGGTTATCACCCATCCAGATCATTGCGGCGGACGCATCGACGAGTCTCACGAACTCGGGCAACCCGGCGCTTTCCAGTGTGCGAATCTGGCCAACCTGCTCGATTACCGTGGCCAGAGCTTCCGTTCCCAGCATCATGACAGTTAATGACGGGGGAGTTCGAAGCGTTTCATCTTTTTTTCGAGGCTCCCGAGGGGTTTCAGACTCGAGCGGCAAAGCGCACGAAATCTTAAAGCGGATGGCCGACGCCCGATGCTATTATGGGTTGTACTTCATGAAGGCCTTACTGGAAGTGGTCGAGCAGGGAGATCGGGACTGGGAACTGGTTCGCTCGCTCGATCCCGATCGCTTACCCGCCCATATCGGAATCATCATGGATGGAAATGGGCGGTGGGCCGGGCAGCGGCGCTTGCCGCGCGTGGCCGGGCATCAGGCGGGCGTTGCCCCGGTTCG
>JAFAWA010000197.1 GCA_019242155.1 Terriglobia bacterium
AGCCATAGCGGCCGCGCCCATCGGCATACCGGGATGTCCCGAATTCGCGGTCTGCACCGCGTCCGCCGAGAGAAAACGAATCGTGTTGATGCACAGGTTTTCGAGCGTTAGGGTGTCGGTGGTTGGCACTGGTTTTGTTCCTCTCTGAGACTGGAGCGTGAAAAATTTCGCGCTGAATTGAAGTGACGCCGCCGGCTCCGCCGATGATTACTTCGGCCGTCATGCCGAGAAAGAGGCCGTGCTCCACGATTCCCACGATGCGGTCGAGCTTGCCTGAAAGCTCGGACGGAGCGGCGATACCGGGGAAGGTGCAGTCTACGATGTAGTGACCGCCATCGCTGAGGAATGGTTGTCCCGCGGCATCGCGGCGCAAAGCGGCTTTGGCCCCCAGGTGCTCCAGTTGGCGGGCAACGATACGCCAGCCGAAGGGAATGACTTCGACGGGCAGGGATTCGCGGATTCCCAATCGGCCGACCAGCTTGGTCTCATCGACGACGATGAGCAGACGCCTGCTCGCGTGCGCAACGATCTTCTCGCGGAGCAGCGCTCCCCCGTGACCCTTGATGAGGTGCAGCGTGCCCATCTCGACCTCATCGGCACCGTCGATGGTGAGATCGATGGCGTCGTGTTCTTCAAGGTTGGAGATCGGGATACCGAGCTCGCCGGCCAGTTTGCTGGTTTGGTTAGAGGTGGGAACACCGACAATGTTCAGACCGTGTTTCACCCGCTCACCTAGGGCCCTGGTTACATGGGCGGCGGTGGTGCCGCTGCCGAGGCCGATGATCATGCCGGATTGGACGCGTTCGGCTGCGGCTCGCGCGGCCGCCTCCTTGAACTGCTCGAGATTGGGGTGAGTGGGCACGGGCGTCCTATGAACTCGCGCGCCACGCACGGTGCTGATGGTGGATCAATTGATCGGCGGCTTCAGGGCCGTCGCTGCCGGCGGGGTACTCGTAAAGAGGACCACCGTGATCTTCGCCCCAGGCGTCGAGGACCGGCTGGATAATCGACCATCCCGCCTCGATCATATCGGCGCGCTTGAAAAGGCTGCGATCGCCGATCATAGCGTCGTAGAGCAGGGTCTCATATCCGGTGCGCGGCTCCACTTCGAAATAGTCGCGATAATCGAAGTTCATGTTGACGGTTTCGGCTTCGACGATCGGTCCGGGGATTTTGCTCTCGAATTCGAGAGAGATTCTCTCCTGGGGCTGAATTGCGATCACCAGCCGGTTGGCTGAGGGCATCGAAGCGCCGCTGCGGCGGAACAGCGTGAGCGGCGGGTTGCGAAATTGAATCACAATTTCGGTATACCTTTTCCGCATGCGCTTTCCCGTGCGCAGATAAATCGGAACACCCGCCCAGCGCCAATTATCGACGGCAAGTTTTAAAGCAACATACGTTTCGGTTTTCGAATGGGGATCGACGAAGGGCTCCTCACGGTATCCGATGACGGGTTCTGTTCCGACAGTTCCGCTGGTGTATTGGCCGCGAACGGCGCACCAGACACAGTCCTCGGGGTCGATGGGCGGCACCGATTCGAGCACCTTCACCTGTTCGTTCTGGACTGCAGTGGCCGAGAAGGAACTCGGCGGCTCCATGGCGGTGACGGCGAGCAATTGGACCAGGTGATTGGGGATCATGTCGCGGAGGGCACCGGTCTTATCGTAATACCGTCCCCGGCGCTCGACACCTAGGGACTCGGCGACGGTGATCTGTACATGGTCGATGTAGCGGCGGTTCCAGATGGGCTCGAAGATTCCGTTCGAGAACCGGAAGACCATGATGTTCTGGACGGTTTCTTTGCCGAGATAGTGGTCGATGCGGTAGATCTGGCTTTCGCGCACGGCCGTTAAGAGCTGGCTGTTCAGGTCGTGCGCGGTTTGGAGATCGGTCCCGAAGGGCTTCTCGATAATTACGCGACGCCATTGGCCGTTGGCCTCATCGAAGAGGTGCTCCTCTGCGAGCCGTTTCACCACGGGGTAGAAGAACTGCGGAGCGGTGGCGAGATAGTAGAGATAATTGCCGCCAGTGTGGTAGGTTTTGTCGAATTCTTCAAGTATTTGATGAAGTTGCTGCCATCCGGAGGGCGAGTCGAAGTCGGAGGGCACGAAGCGCAGGCGTTTGACCAGGCGGTCTACGATAGCGGTGTCGCAGTCCGCGCCGATCACCTCCCGAAGGTCCTTGGCGAGGGAATCACGAAGCTGATCTTCGTTCATGTCGCCTAGCGCGAAACCGGCGACGGCGAACTCTTCGGGGAGAAATCCGTTATGGGCGAGGTTGTAGAGGGCAGGAAACAGGAGGCGGGCGCTAAGGTCGCCGGTGATGCCGAAGATCACAAAGACGCAGGATCCGGAGGGCTTGGGGCGGCTGCCGCGGATGCGTTGGCCGGCTTGGGGTTGAGGAGGTGCGGCAAGAGTCATAGATTGAATGCCTTGGGGGAGGGGGATTTGAGTGGGCCATGAGTCCTTGTGGCCTTTAAGGAAGTGCTTGAACTTAGTTTGGACTGACCGTAGGATGGGTGTGTGTGACGATGCTCGCGACGCATGTTCCGTGCCGGGCGGGCAGTCCTGTGAGGGTCAACAGCGGGCTGGGTTGAAGCTTCGGCACTTGCCGGTCTGCCGAACACTTCTGCCGATGCGCCGACAGAGGACAGCAGGGCGCGCGGGACGGCCAGAGCGCGATGTTTAGGGAGCCGGAACGACGCCCGACACAGGCCGGGCAGCGAGTTTTGGTCAGAATTCATTTCGAATAGCCCTTTAATAGGTGTACACCGGAATCCGGAGCCTCGCGCGTTAGGGGGGCGGAATTCCGGGGATTAATCTACGTAGGCTTGAGAGGCAGTTGTAGGGCCATAGTAATCGGGAGAAGGCGGGTGCTGGTCCGGTGGAATGCGCACCGGTCCGGCATGCTAATCTTCCCGGTTTTAAAATATAGGAGAGAGGCCTAATGAGTTTGAACACGGTTCAAGAAATCGTACGCGCAATCGGAGCGCTTTCGGCGCGCGAGTTGCAAGAACTATGCGCATGGCTTGACCAGCGTGGCCCGCGCCAGTCTTTTACAAAAGTGATTGATACTCTCGAAAACACCCCTCCGGCCGAGCAGCGACGAACGGAAGGGCAAAAGAGCCTAGTCGAAATAGCCGAACCTGTTCGGGGCCTGCTTACAGACGAAGAGGTTGACCGGCTGTTCAGCCGCAATCCTTCCACAGGCCGGGCGCTCGATTTCGCATGACCGGCGGGTCTCTGCTTGACACCAACATCCTTTCGGAAACGCTGAGGCCTATTCCGAGCCCCAAAGTTGTTACGTGGTTGGAGAGTCAAAGCAAAGACGTTCAGTTCGTCAGTGTGGTCACTATCGGTGAACTGCGTCGGGGCACGGCGCTTCTTCCTGAAGGCAGCAAGCGTGAGAAATTGGAGGAGTTTATCGACATTGAAATCCCGCTCTGGTTCGGGCCGCGTATCCTGCCTGTCACCCAATCCATTGCGGAAAGGTGGGGCGTGCTCGAAGCAATGTGTCAGTCGCATGGGACCCCCGTCAACACTGCCGATGGCATGATTGCGGCGACAGCGCTTGAACACGGCCTTACCGTCGTAACGCGCAACGTCAAGGATTTCAGCTTGTCCAGCGTGCCTCTTTTTCGACCGGTGGGAAACGTAAGCCAACGGTGATTTTGCAATAGGCGACATTTGCTTTGAAAGGGTGTTCAGATGGCCAGGGGGTCGCGCTTCGTAAGGCTGAGGACAAGATTGGGGCCGGCCTACGCCGATGTTTCGAAGAGTGCTCCCATTTCGAGGTTTGCGGCGAGGCCCTGGCGGGGCGGGGGCCGGGAAAAGCAGAAGTTTACATAATATCCGTTATCGGAATTGCGGGATAAGGGCGACCTGTCCGGGGCTGCGCGCCTGAATAGGCCTACTGCAGTTCTTGATCAAGGCGCCGGAAGACTTCCGCCAGGACGAGTTCCACGGGGCGGCTCCGAAACGCGTACGTTTCGTTGCTTCGAAGCAGATCGCCCGACGCGCCGTCCCAATGCCAGACCTCACGGCCAGCAGGATCGAAAACCAGAATATCGGGCACGCCCCACTCGGCGTATTTCCGGCATTTGTGGATGACGCGCGTGAAACGATCGTCCGGGGATAGGATCTCGATCGCCACAGCCACGGCGTGCGTGGGATAGGGATCCTCCTCAGGTCCAAGAATGCCGCAAACGTCCGGCGTCGGCTCCCAAAACTCGTCGATCGCTAGCGTCAGTTCCGGGCGGGATCGGAAACCTAACTCCTTCAGCATTACAGCGAGAACAAATTGAAGAATGGAGTGCAATCGCGTAGGCACTGCTTTCTGGACTGCCTCGCCTTCCAGAAGCTCATAGTACGGTTTTTCGCCGGCATATTTCGACCGAAAGGGGTCGCGGCTGAGTTTTTCGGCAAGCGCCAGCATGAGCTGCCTCAATTATCTCTCATCCCTGGAGCCCGCCGGGCGTTCGTCAGATAGCGTTACGGTCAAGCCGGCGGCGCGGTAGGCTTCGAGAAGTGCGCCTTCCGCGGGGCCGAGTCTTGCGGGTCCGCAGGTTGTGCCGGGCTCTAATTCCATGAGCGACTGAAACCGGTCTCGCACAAGGGGGCTGCGGAACACTCCGCCGCTGAACGCGATTGCGACAGGATCTTCGGCCGTCCACAATTGGGAACGCACGCACATAGCGAGGGTGGCGAGCTGCAACGAAGCGTAGTTCAGGATCTCGGCTGCCGCGGCGTCCCCCTGCTGCGCCGCTTGGTCGACCAGGGGAGCGAATCTCGCGATGCGATCACGCGGCCAGGCGACCCCATAAAAGGCGTGGAGCGCGTCATTGGCATTATCGAAGCCGGCGCTGTCCAGAATCCGTTGGCGGAGAACGGTCGGCGGTCCCCAACCCTCTTCCATGCGGAGCGCCGCACGCAGTGCCTGTCGGGCGATGTCGAAAGCGCTACCCTCGTCCCCGAAGATATAACCCCAGCCTCCGGCGCGAGCGAGGCGCTCGTGATTGCGGCCTAACGCGATGGAACCGGTGCCGGCGATTACGATGGTTCCTTGGCCGCCGGCGACCGCGCCGGAGAGCGCGACGGCCGCATCGGTTGTAACGAGGATTCGGTCTGCGTTGAGGACGGCTTCGATGATCGAAACCTTGTCGGCGGGCCCGCCGCTCATGCCCAGGCATGCGACTTCAAATCGCGCGGAAGCGTCCAGACCGGCGAGGCCGCGCGCGCAGGAGACACTATCGCGAACGGCACTTTCGAGCCTGGCCCGCCCCTCCGCTGCTGCGGTATGGTTACAAGGGCCGCCAGTGCCCCGCCCCAGGATGCGGCCGGTCTGGTCGCCTATTACGGCCGTGGTGCCGGACTGCCCGCCGTCGAGGCCCAGAAAGAGCCGCGTCTTCATAGTTTGCGTGTTGCGGACAGGTTGTTAAACAGATGGTTTAACATCAAACAGCTATTTGTTTAAAAGCAAATAGGCCATTAACGCCAGCACGGTCGCAAAGGGCAGCAGGACCGCTTTGCGGCCGACGGCTGGTGGCACGATCTCAAGTTTCTGCCAAAATGCGGGCACTTTGGCGGTTTGCGAGCGATGGACGAGCGGGGGAAACACTAGTCGAAGCGTACTTACCAATAGAATGCTCGATCCGCTGCCGAAGGCGAACACTCCAGCCGGAAGCGCCCAGGAGCCAAGCCAGAATTGCGCAAGGAACGACGCGACGAATCCGCGGCTGGAGTTCTGCAGTGGCTCGAGCGGCCCATACGGGCTGGGAGTACGGTACGCATCGACGAGGACCGTCACTGTTAGAGTAATTACCGCAGGAATCGCAAGCCGCAAAAACCCGACCTCGTCGAAGAGCAAGGCGGGATTCAGCCACCGCGCCGCGATCACGAAGGCGGTAAACATGGAAGCCGCCTCCATCAAGATCACGACGGGATCGGCGGTGCGGCGGATGCGGCTGTAGATTACGCACGGAATTAACTGCGCGCTTTCGAGCAGATAGCGCGCGGGCGACTGGTAGCGTTCCCGCATGTCGCCGAGGGTCTCCTCGCGGCACGCGGACGGGATCAGGAACGCCGCCATGGCCTCGATCATTTTGGGCGGACCGGACTCCATTTGGGACGCCTCCTAACGCCTTCCGCAAAATCTCCCCAGATCTCCGTGACCGTTTCCCAGACGCGCTTGGCGGTCGCAGCCGATTCCTCGAGCGCGCGCTCGCCGAGAGCTTCAAGCCGATAGAAGCGCTTGGAGCGGCCGCCGCGCGCGGGCGTCGGATCGGACAGCCGCGAAGAGATCAGGCCCTTATCTTCCAAGCGGTCGAGCGTAACGTACACAGCGCCTAGAGAAACCTTTTTGGGCGCGGCAAGCCGCGTGGCCTTCTCGTGGATGGTGACGCCGTAAGCCTGATGGCCCAGGCTTAGAATCGCGGTGAGGATGATCTGTTCAAACTGACCAACCGACTCGGGCATATTTCTCCAACAGTGTAGGGTAAATATGTGTGGGCGTCAACCGTAGGGGCGGTCTGTTGGATGCGGGTGGGCTCGGCAGGATCAAAAAAAAAGCGAGGGCGGCTTCAGAAGCCACCCTCGCTTTGGCGGGTTAAACGTCGGGCCTAGCCTTTTTTGGCCGGCGGATTTTCTACTTTAAGGTTGTTGACGACGGGTCCGAAGCTCAACCCGGTCGTGGAAGCGCGCATGCCGGCAACCTGCTTCTGCAATGTGTTGTTTACTACTCCTTCGAGCGTCACGTGCCCGTTATCCACGATAATGTGAATCGGCGGCAGCGCCTGGAAGCCCAAGGTGGACAAAGCGGGATCGCGATAAATCGCATTCGCGATCTGCAGGCGCAAGCGGTTATCCATGGGCGAGAGCGGCAGTACTTCGACCTGATTCGTCACGCTGGTAACCCCGGGTATGCCCTGAACAATCTTCGTGAGATCCGATTTCTTGTATGGCTCCGTCACAGCGCCTTGGAGAACCACATTGCCGTTATTTACGTTGAACGCAAGGCTGTCGAATATTGTGTAGTGCGAATACATCACAATTTCATGGCGCACTTCCTGGGCGATTTTTGGATCCGGCTGCGGCGCGGATGCCTGCGGCGCATTAGCGGCTAACACCATCCCTGCTCCGAGGACAAGGCCCGCCACAAGCCCAATTGCTTGCCGGTTTGTTGCTCTCATTTCTCGATTCCTCCTAACTATTAAACGTTTGAGCTAGTAGAAACGGTGCAAGCCTGCTCGTAAAGATGAGTAAAAGTCACCAAACAGAGAACTATGCGGTTTTATCCGCTGCGTAGCAGAGTGGATTCAGGCGGCACTCGGGGCAGTTCGGCTTGCGCGCCACGCAGAGCGCGCGGCCGTGCAGGATAATCTGATGCGAAAACAGCACCCAGCGCTCTTTGGGAATGATCTTCATCAGTTCCTGTTCGATTTTGACGGGCTCCGTTTGCCTGGTGAGGTCGAGCCGCTGGGAAATTCTTTGCACATGGGTATCGACTACGATCCCGGAGGCGATCCCGTATGCCGTTCCGAGTACTACGTTCGCTGTTTTGCGGGCGGCGCCTGGAATGGAGAGCATCTGTTCCATGGTCCGCGGCACCTCGCCCTGGAACTCGCCCACTACTTTCCTGGCGGCGCCGATGAGAGACTTGGACTTGTTATTGAAGAACCCGGTGCTGCGAATGTCATTAGCCAGGACCTCCTGGCGAGCCGCGGCGAAATCGTGAGGCGTTGGATATTTGGCAAACAGTCCCGGTGTGACTTCGTTTACGCGCTTATCCGTACATTGCGCCGAGAGAATCGTCGCGACCAGCAGTTCCCACGGTGTCCGGTGCTGCAACGCGCAGGTTGCGCGGGGATACATTTCGTTCAGAACTTCTAACATCTGGGCAATGCGCCGGCGGCGTTCGGCTGCCGTCCTGGGGCGCTTGACAGCTTGTTTCCGGTCAGGGCCGGATGTAACGGCTACTTTAGCGGTTGGGGCCTTGCCAGCCGTCGGTGGGTTGCCGGAGCTGAAGCGCATAGGCTATTGAGGCGCAGTGATCTGGAGATCGGTGGTAATGTTCTGCCAATCGGGAAGCTCGTAGATCTTGAGCTTGGTCGTTAGCGGTGCCGAGAGCTCTTTAGAAGTTTGCGGCGGCAGGTTGGAAGCAAATGCAAATGTACCCACGGCATCCTCTTCGGACTTCTGGGTATGGCCCCAGATGGTGACGTTGCCCGCGATACCGCTCAGGTCGGCATCGGAGTGATTGGTGAGCGTGAATTGAACCAGAGTTTTCTTCTTCGCGTCCTGGGTGAAGCGAATACCCGATACCTCAATATACTTTTGGAAGGGGCTGGCCTTGGCTCCGGGCTTTGCCGCGGGGCTCTCCACCGTGGCGGGCGGCGACGCGGCCTGACTGCCGTTTCGGAAATAGCCGATCATCCAGTAGATTCCACCCACCAGACCTACGAACGCAAGCGTGAAGACCATGGTGAGCAGCCAGGTAGGCAAGCCGGCCGCGCGCGCTGGAGAATGCTGCGGATAATCCAGAGGGTGCTGATAAGGGTGCTGCTGGTATGCAGGCTGTCCGGCCGTGGGATGCGGCTGAGTGGCGGCGTACGGTGGTTGCGGGCTATAAGCGGGCGGTCGCGCCGCGCTTGAAGCCGGTTGCGGAATGTAGTTAGCCGCGGCCGGCTGCGAGCCGCCCGGAGGAGCCTGAACCGGGGGCTCGGCCGGAACGGTGGACGAAAGGGGCGCCAAGCCCTTAGCCGCGCAGTCGGGGCACTCCGTATAAGAGGGAGGCACTTCACGCCCGCATCGCGGGCAAATCCACGAAAACATCTTCTTCTACTCTACCCTTCGCGGATGCCGATAAACGAAAATAATCGACCGGCGGATTCCTTGTCGCGCCTGTACGAGTGGAACTCCTCCGGCATGCACATGGTACACAAGCCGGCCTCATAGATGCGGTCAGGCGAGACACCGCACTCCAACAACTGCCGGCGGTTGGCTCGGGCGAGACTAACATGTGCCCTGCCCTGCTTACCGAAATGGCAGGAGACTTCCGGGCCAACCTCGTAGCAGCACTCGCCGATAGCGGGTCCCAAAGCGGCCTGCAGATGCGTGGGTTCGGTCCCGAAACCTTCGCGCATGGCATCTGCCGCGCGGCGCACGATTCCCGCTACCGTACCCCGCCATCCTGCGTGCACGGCCGCGATCGCGCGGTGATCCTCATCGACCAGCAGAATCGGTAAACAGTCCGCGGTTTTTACCGCAACGGCCGCGCCTGGGGAATTTTCAAGAAGCGCATCTCCCTGCCCTAGCTGGCCCGTGCGCCCGGCCGCGAACAGGCATTCCGCGGAGTGAATTTGCTTCAGTGTAGCCAGTTCACCAGATAGTGACGGAACATCGGCGAGACGCGTTCCGAATCCGTGCGTGAGCCAGGTAAGTCCGCTCCATTGAGGGACGCGATAAATCTGGTCAGTATCTTTTATAAACAAGCGTATTAGGGCCTCCGGGGCGCACTTACAATCTATATAGACTTAATGTTCTACTTGAGGTTTCCTTTTTTGGCCAGTCTCTAACTCCATTTTAACTCCACTTACATCGAGCTACTTTCACATAGCCGTAACAATGAACGTGTAGTTTAGTACGAGCCGCTATGAAAACCTGGTCCGCTCCGTGCTACAAAATTGCTGTCGCCCTAGCTACGGTTTCTGCCTGCCCGATGATGCTTTCGGCGCAAAACACAGCCACGCCGATCCAGCATCTGATCGTAATCTTTGACGAGAACAACTCATTCGACCACTACTTCGGCACCTATCCGAATGCTTTAAATCCTCCCGGCGAGCCGCAGTTTACGGCGTTGCCGAACACTCCTTCCGTAAATGGCTTGACGCCCGCGCTAATCGCTAACAATCCCAACTCGACTAAGCCGTTCCGGCTCGATCGGACTCAGGAAGCGCTGTACGACAACGACAATCACTACACCGATGAGCAGAGCGCATATCACGGCGGGCTGCTCGATCTGTTTCCTGAAAGTACGAATGGAACGGGTTGCCCGGTAGGCTCCAACATGGGTTACTACGACGGCAATACGGTAACCGCGCTCTGGAATTATGCGCAGCATTTCGCCCTGAGCGACAACTTCTTCGATACCGAATTCGGCACCACAGTGATGGGACATCTGAATCTGATTTCCGGCCAAACGCACCAGACGAGCGTGGCGTCGATTTCCGGAAAAGTCGCGAACGGATCGGTAATCGCTAATTTGAACGCTGGATTTGACGACTGCGGCGGCACGGGCACGATCAAAATGACCAGCAAGAATATCGGCGATCTCCTAACGGCGGCCGGCGTGCCGTGGGGCTGGTTTTATAGCTCCTTCGCGCGCATCGGAAGCAACGCGGACGGCACCGCGGTTTGCAACCCGGTCTACAACAACCACTACGATCCCTTCATGTACTACGCCTCTACCGCCAACCCACACCATCTGCCGCCGAGCTCCGTGGATATGATCGGGCAAACGGACCAGGCGAATCATCAATACGACCTGGCGGACTTCTGGAATGCCGCCATATACGGAACGCTTCCCGCCGTGAGCTTTCTGAAGTTTACATCGGCCGATACGGGTCATCCGTCGGACTCGACTGCGCTCGCGGAACAGCGGTACCTGGTGGACACGATCAATGCGCTACAACGGCTGCCGGAATGGAGCAGCATGGCGATCCTGATCACGTATGACGATTCCGACGGTTGGTACGACCATGTCATGCCGCCGATCGTGAACAAGTCGAACGATCCCGCCAATGATTCGCTGATGGGGTCTACGGGACTATGCGGAAAACCAGCGGCGGGAGCTTACCTGGACCGCTGCGGATACGGAACGCGCCTGCCGTTCCTTGCAATTTCGCCCTTTGCCAAACAGAACTTCGTCGATTCCACGCTCACTGATGTAACTTCCATTTTGCGATTCATCGAAGATAACTGGAGTCTGGGTCGGTTGGGCGATCAATCGTTCGATGCGATCGCCGGCCCGATTCTGAACATGTTCCAGTTCGCGGGGGCGCCCGCGCCCAAAGTCTTCCTGGACCCGGATACCGGCCTGCTGACGAGCGGGCAGTAAGCGGTCTCCCGGATCTGGCGAATTCGCTACGATACAGACCATGTCCGGGCCGTTTGCAGACGTTCTGCAATTCTCCTTCGTCGCCCTAACCTCGATCTTCTTCTTGGTCGATCCGGTTGCCGCGGTGCCGACGTTTCTGATCATGACGGCGGCAGCAGATAGAGACCATAGAGTGCGTATGGCGAGGCGCGCGGCGTGGACCTGTTTCATAGTGCTGTGCTCCTTTGCGGTGGCCGGAAGTTTGATCTTTCGGCTGTTTGGGATTACGCTTCCGGCTTTCAAGATTGCCGGCGGTCTCATCCTCATTTTGATCGGCATCGATATGCTGCAGGCGCGCCGGTCTTCGACGAAGGAGACACCCAAGGAGACGCAAGAGGGTTTGGAAAAGGACGATGTCGGCATCATCCCGCTGGGTGTGCCGATGCTGGCGGGTCCTGGTTCGATCTCGACGGTGATGGTGCTGATGGGCGGCGCCCCGAAGTGGTGGTTCGGGATTCCGATCCTGGTTACGATTGCGATCACGGCGGTGTCGTCTTATTGGATTCTCGCGGCCGGCGACCGCGTGCGCGGCTACCTCGGGGAAACCGGGATTCGGATCCTGACGCGAATGATGGGATTGCTGCTCACCGCCATCGCAGTCCAATTTATGCTTAACGGGCTAACCGACATCGGACTGGTGAAAGGTTCGCAGTGAGCGGTAACGATCGGCTCGAGCAGCCGGCCTCATATCCGAAAGCGGATTTGAAACAGGCAGGTTACGCTAATTGGCATTGCATCAGAACGGCCGGAAACGCGATGGCTTGTCCCATGGGCACATCAATTCGCCTGATCGTCTGGAAGTTTGCTGCCCGATAAAATGGCTCTGCATTCAACGTCGAAAAGCAGTGAAGTGTGCGTACGCCGAGTGACCGCGCCTCATCGATGCAACGGGTGAGAATGGAAGTGCCAATTCCTCGCCGGGTCCATTCGGGATGAATTGCAAAATGTCGAATATGCGCTTCGCCCTCGACAATCTCTCCGCTGCCCGGCTTCTCTATGGTCCAGCCACCGCATCCTACGACGATGCCCCGGTCAGTCTCGGCAACGTAATACGTTCCTGACACGAGCAACGTAAGATTCGCTTTGTTCATGTACGGAAGAGCTACACGAAGCAGGCCGGTATCGTAGCTGTTCGCGAGCAATTCCGAATAACTTAGGCGCAGCAAGGCACTAACGGCATCGGCATCGGTGAGTCCTGCGGTCCTAATCAACGCGAGGGCGGCCACACGTTCTCCATCATCACAAACGAATACATCGGCTCAAGCTGTAGATAGTTTGGCCTTCGTGGACCTTTTATTCCCGGCAGACATCCTGGTCCCGGCAGATATCGGCCGGCGCTCAGTCAATCCTTCTATCGGCAACATGGCGGCGTTAGCCATCGTTTTGACCAATTCAGCTCGTGTTTCATCCCTCTTTGTGTGACAAGAGATGTTCTCAGAGATGCTGCTGGCTGTTAAATAGCGGTTCATCCTTTCGAGGCAAACGTGAAAGTGACCGAAATGACGCATCGTCCTAAAATATAGGTAAAATACCACTCCCGAGATGATTTCAGGAATTGTGCCCGCCACCACGCCAAGCTCGATCTTGTCGGTTTTCCCGGTCATAAATAGGCCGATCGCGACGAAGAAGATCAGCATTCCGACGCACGCAATGGACAAAGCGGCGTTAAAACTTCTAGTCGCTTGTAGCCGAACATCCTTGTAATAGGACTCGCTAATCTCGAGGAGCTTTCCGGTTATCTTCTGTGTCTCAGAGAGGTTTATCGATCCCAAAGCTTGGCACTTCTGCTCTATATCGTCCACCGGTTCGGTAGATGTGAAAAGGCGTTTCAGAGGTGCGGAAGGGCCATTTAAAATAGCTGCTAATCCCATGTGCCATGCCTCAGCTTTTGAATTCGTTAGAGGATATCAATGTAGTGTGCGGGCGGACCCGGCGGCGTTTCACTAACGGGGGCGACTTTGCGACTTGAAACGAGAGTGTCGATAGTTTTTGGATAGGCGACAACCGGCGTGGGCTGCAGCGCCCTCTTTGGCCGGATTTGTCCGTTGATGTCCGGAGCCGGCGGGGCGTACCGTCTGTGCATGGCCACCTCGAAAACCCAGTCCGACCACGACGCTATTCTGAAAACTCTTCAGCTGTACATTGACGGCTGCAAGCAGGGCAATAGCGAACTGATGCGTCCCGCTTTCCACCCCCAAGGTTCGTTCTTCGGTTACGCCGGCGATCAACTCGCCATAGGGCTTGAATTCCTGTTCGACTGGATCGAGAGAAATGGACCAGCGCCCGATATTGAGTCCCGAGTCGTCAGTGTTGACATAGCCGACTCGATTGCTGTGGTCCGGCTTGAAGTCGTGAACTGGTCGGGCAAGTTGGCCGGATCCGGCGTCCGCATGTCGGACCTCTTTACATTTCTTCGGATGCCCGACAGTTGGAAGATCATCCAGAAGGCTTTCCACTGGCATTCCTAAGCAGCGCCCCGCAGGGGCGCCTATTATATAGTTTCTGGATAGGTGCCCGATGCCGGAGCAAAACAAGCCTCAGAAAACGCTGGAGTCCTGGAAGCAAATCGCAGGCTACCTGGACCGAAGCGAGCGCACCGTCCGGCGATGGGAGGTGTCTGAGGGCCTTCCCGTTCACCGTCGCGGGCACCAGAAGTACGATACGGTGTTCGCGTACAGGCATGAGATCGAGGCCTGGACTCGCCGGCGCACCCGATTCGGAAGTCAGGACGCAACGGTAGCGGGGCCTCAGGGCTACGAGCCCTCTTTGAGCGAGGTGCCCGCGAACCGGTATCTGGTCGAACACGACGCGATTACCCGCACGATGGACCGATATGTGGCCGGTGCTCGCGCCGGCGACGGAGATCTCATGCGGCCGGCATTTCACCGCGAAGCGACGATGTCGGGCTATTGCCAGGGCATAGAGTACAGCGGCTCAATCGAGCATGTTTTCGCATGGGTGACCGCGAACGGGCCCGCGCCTAAGATAGAGCCGCGATTCGCAAGAATCGAAATCATAGAGACGATCGCGGTCGTCCACCTGGAGGTTCGGGGCTGGTCTGGCAAACTCGCGGGCGTGAATAGCCGCGCCTCAGACGTGTTCACTCTGCTCAAGCTCGATAGCGAATGGAAGATCACTCATAAGCTGTTCCACTGGCATAGCGATTAGGATGTGACCGGCGGCGGCGAGAGTGGGTGTCACGCCGAATCACAGAAGCAGGAGTAACCGCGATAATAGTAGAACCATGAGCCAAGGCGAACTAAGAGCTACAGCGATGCTATTGCTTTCGGCCGGAGCGCTTGCACTAGCCGCGCACGCCCAGGACCGTATGCCGATGATCACACCGGACAAGATGACCGCCGCGCAAAAGAAGGCTGTCGCCGAGTATAAGGAAATGCGCAAGGCCGAACTGGCGGGGCCGCCGTGGTCGGTGCTCCTGCGGGTTCCGGATTACGTAATGCCGGCGCTCGAGATGCGTCTGCACAACCTGAACAATAGCGCGCTCGACCGTAGATTGACTGAATTTGCGATCCTCATCGCTGCGCGGAACTGGACGAACAACTACGAGTGGAATGCTCACAGCACGCTTGCGACTCAGGCAAAGCTGAGCCCGGATATTATCAGCGCCGTCGCGGCGGGCCGCCGGCCGGACCGTATGGCGGAAGACGAAGCGGTGCTTTACGACTTTTGCACCGAACTGCTGCACAACCAGGGCGTGAGCGACGCGACATACGCCCGCGCGCTCGAGAAGTTTGGCGAGGCGGGAGTGGTGGAAGCGGCGAGCCTGGAGGGCTATTACACATTCCTTTCAATGGTGATGAATACCGCGCGGTCACCGCTGGCGGCGGGTGTGAAGCCGGCATTGGCGCCGTTTCCCAATAACCGCTGAAGACGCGGCGCGCGCGGGCCAGACAAGCGGCGGCGGGTCAAATTCGAAACAGGAGCGGTCGAGCCAAGCGTGGAAGAGGAGAGAAGCGAGATGGCAGCAAACGCCGAATCACTAGAAGGCCCCGCAGTTGCGAGCCAAGCATGGAAGGACCTACAGGCGCACTACGAGAAAATCCGCGACGTACATTTACGAAAACTTTTTGCCGATGACCCGCAACGCGGTGAGCGTTTGACGGCGACTGCGGCCGGCGTGTTTCTCGATTACTCGAAGAACCGCGTCACCGACGAAACTATGAAACTGCTGGCCGCGTTGGCTGAGGAAAGCCGGCTCAAAGAGCGAACTGAAGCGATGTTTCGCGGTGAAAAGATCAATTTCACGGAACAGCGCGCGGTGTTGCACACGGCACTCCGCGCTCCCCGAGGGGCCACGGTGGTTACTGATGGCGAAGACGTTGTTCCCAAGGTGCATGCGGTGCTCGACCGGATGGCGGCCTTCTCCAACAAGGTCAGGAGCGGTGAATGGAAGGGGCACACGGGCAAGCGGATCTGCAATGTGATCAATATCGGGATAGGCGGCTCCGATCTCGGGCCGGTAATGGCGTACGAAGCCCTGCGGTCTTACTCGGAACGCAGCATGACGTTCCGCTTTGTGTCCAATGTAGACGGCACGGATATCGCCGAGGCCACCCGTGATCTCGACGCTTCGGAAACGCTCTTTATCATATCTTCGAAAACCTTCACCACGCTTGAAACCATCACGAACGCGAAGCGAGCGCGCTCCTGGTTAATCGCCGGGCTCGGCAATGATGAGACGGGGGTCTCAAAACATTTTGTGGCGGTTTCGACGAATACGGCGGAGGTCGAGAAATTCGGGATTGACACAGCGAACATGTTCGAATTCTGGGATTGGGTAGGGGGGCGCTACTCCATGTGCTCCGCGATTGGGCTTTCGACTATGATCGCCATCGGACCCGATAACTTCGAGGCCATGCTGAACGGCATGCACCAAATGGACGAACATTTTCGAACCGCTCCCGTCCACGAAAATCTGCCTGCGTTGATGGGCCTTCTGGCCGTCTGGTACAACGACTTTTTCGGCGCACAGACCGTGGCCGTCCTGCCGTACGAGCAGTATCTAAAGCGATTCCCGGCTTACCTGCAGCAACTGACAATGGAGAGCAACGGCAAATATGTCACGCGCGCAGGCAAGCGGGTGGCTCACGACACGGGCCCCATCTATTGGGGCGAGCCTGGGACCAACGGCCAGCACTCGTTTTTTCAGTTGATCCATCAAGGCACCAGGCTCATACCGTGCGATTTCCTTGCGTTCGGCGAAGCAATCAACACGGTGGGGCATCAGCACGACATGCTGATTGCGAATGTGTTGGCGCAAGCGGAGGCCCTGGCATTCGGCAAAACTGCGGAGCAAGTGGCCGCGGAGGGCACGCCCGATTGGCTGATCCCGCACAGAGTGTTCGAGGGCAACCGCCCTTCGAATATGATCTTTGCGGTCCGGCTGACGCCGGAAAGTTTGGGGAAGTTGGTAGCGCTGTACGAGCACTCGGTATTCACGCAGGGCGTTATCTGGGATATCGATTCTTTCGATCAGTGGGGTGTAGAACTAGGAAAAG
>JAFAWA010000271.1 GCA_019242155.1 Terriglobia bacterium
GCCGTTGTAGACCAGCGGAATCGATTCCGTCTGCCCCGGAGCCATGCCGCGGGTCCAGGCGAGGCGAAGCTGGCCGACGTTCTGCTTATTGATCTGGTTGAGCGGGCTATAACGCTGCGCGTCATAGGTGCGGCTGTACATGAGCCAATCATTGGCGCTCGGATTCACCAGCATTTCGGTTGTGACAGGCTTGAAATTCTGGACTTGCGCCAGCGCGGGGATTGCCGCAAACAGCAGGAGCCGCGTACCCATAGTCTTTTCTCCTGGGTACCAAGATTATCAAAGACGAGTCAGCCGTTTTCGACGCGCGCCTTAATATCCGAGTACGCCATGTCAATGAGCCTGGACAAAGCTGCGGCGTTGGCGGGCGTGCCGGGCCGTAGCTTCACATGGCGCATGAACCTGCCGGTGCCCTGCAACAGGCCGGCCGGATCCGGCAAGGCATTCCCGTGAAAGAACCCCACGTTTACGTGCGAAGTGAATACATTGACGTACCCGAAGGGCGCATCGCCCAGACAGGCGACCGGACAACCGTCATGCAGCAGCTCCCGCACCTCGTCCCCGCATTTCCGCATCAACGCAAACCACTGCTGCGCGATGGCTCCCAATGCACCTCTATGCGCCTTCATCCAAGCATCAATCGCAGGATCCCGTTCGACAGCGCCGTCGAAGCGCAGCAGTTCCGTTTTCATCGCGGCCTTTCCTAGCCGATAAGCTTGACATGGACAATTCTCGAAAGACAACAATTCTGAGCGCCAGTCCAGAGAGCCGTTGTTGACTGCTTTCCGGGGAGTTGGTATGCTCCGGGACGCGCAGAACTCTAGCCGTAGGAACCAACGGGTAAACGAGTGAAACGACGTCCGGCGGAAAAGTGGGACCTGAACCATCTGCTCGTTGAAAATAGTCTGGGCCTGTTCTGCACTCACGACCTCGACGGAGTTCTACTATTTGTGAACCCCGCCGCGGCAGAATCGCTGGGCTACAAAACCAAAGAAATCATCGGCAGGAACCTTCGCGACTTCCTCGCTCCTTCTGTTCATCGCCAGTTTGACGCTTACCTGGAAAGGATACAGACGGTCGGCGCGGATAGTGGACCGATGCGGGTCAAGAGCAAAGACGGTTCCGAACGGGTTTGGATGTATCGGAACAAGCGCGTCGATCCGCACGGGGCCCAGCCATTAGTTCTAGGTCATGCCCTCGATATCACGGAGCGAATCGCGGCGGAGAAGGCGCTCAAAGAGGCCAGGGCCGGGTTGCAGCAGGCTCATGATGAGTTAGCCCACCGGGTGCGCGAGCGCACCGCGGAATTGCAGGCGGCCAACGAACAGCTTCGCGCCCAAATCGAGCAGCGCAAGCAGATGGAAGAAGAGCTGCTTCGCGCCCGCAAACTGGAATCACTGGGCATGCTGGCCGGAGGCATTGCCCACGATTTTAATAACTTCCTCACTGTCATTCAGGGCAACCTGGCGGTGGCGGAAATGCAGCTTAAATCGGGAAGCGAAGAGATCAGCGAAACGCTCGGAGAGATCGCCGGAGCATGCCGCCGTGCCGCGGCGTTGTCGAGCCAGCTCCTGACATTCGCGCGCGGCGGCGCGCCGATCCGCCGGCAGGTATCCGTCGCCGCTCTCATCCGCAGCGCGGTAGACCTGGCCCGTGCGGGATCCCCGATCAGCGTCGATCTGGAACTTGCAGAAGATCTATGGCCCGCTGAGGCCGACCCCGGTCAGCTCACCCAGGTGCTTCAAAACGTTCTGCTGAACGCGCGGCAGGCGATGCCTCAGGGCGGCACGATTGCGATTCGCGCCGCTAACACGGTACTGCCGGCCAACGGGGCGCGGACGGCCGGCCGTTACGTCCGCATCGTGGTGCGCGACCAGGGATGCGGCATTCCCCCTGAGGCCCTGCCGCTGATTTTTGACCCCTACTTCACCACTAAGAAGTCGGCCAGCGGCTTGGGACTGGCAACCGCCTACGCAATCATTACCAAACACCGCGGGAACATTGCCGTGGAATCACAGGCAGGGCTGGGAGCCACCGTAACCATCGATGTCCCGGCGTCCCAACAGCCGGTAGCCACCGAGCGCGGCGGGAAAGCCAAACCGGCAATTACGACCGGCAAAGTTCTGGTGATGGATGACGAAGAGGCGTTGCTGCGTCTACTGCCCGCCATCTTGAAGCCGCTGGGATACAAGGTCGAATGCGCGCGCGATGGAGCCGAGGCGATCGCGATTTATAAACAAGCCATGACCTCGCGGCATCCCTTCGATGCGGTCGTGCTGGACCTTACGGTTCCGCGCGGTATGGGGGGCCTCGAGACCGCTGCCAAGCTTAAGAAGATCAATCCCTCAGTGGCCCTGATCGTTTCAAGCGGCTACTCGGATTCCCCTGTAATGTCGGCCTTCCGCGATTATGGTTTCGATGATGTGATTCCGAAACCTTGGGAACCCGGTCAGGTGGCCGCCGTGATTAGTGGGGTCTTGTTGTCGCATAACAAGCCGAAATCACGGTAGGACCGCTTCAACGGCACTCAAAGCTGGCGGCGTCTTCGATGTTTCCGGACCCTTTATATTGCGCGTGTTTGGGGTAGAGGCATAGCGGCCTGGTGCGCCCCGGCCACGGAGTAGCGTTACCTGCGGTGGCCACGATTCGCTCGGGGGCGGTGCTCTTTTCCACCCAGTCGACCAGGGCGGCGAAAGCATCGAATTGATCGGTCGCCGGCCCACCCGCGCAGTGATTCATGCCGGGCACTGGGAACACCCGCAGAAAAGCAGAGGCGTTTCCGTTGTTAGCCTGGTTCACGGATTTGAACCATGCTATCGAGTCCTTCACGGAGAAGATCGGATCGCTCACACCATGCGCGATCAGCAGTTTGCCTCCCCGGTTGCGGAACGCAGAAAGGTCCGTGCCGCCCATGTTCATCAAGTCCCACGTAGAGACCGGAAAGGTGCCGCGGTTGGTAGCTGTCGCTTTCGCCATGACAGTGTTGATATCAACATTGAGTAGATAGCGCGCAGCATCCGGCCCGAATGCCTTGACCGGCTCAGGCGGCGTTGAGGAAGCAGCACTCGACGTAGCGACCAGGGCCGTCGCAATCGAAGAAACCGAGGCCGCTTCGTAGTCTCCAATCGACCAGGATCGCCAGCCCTGAAAATATCCGCGGCTCGCCGCGCCGCCAAACCCCGCGTCCCAAGCCCAATCGGAATAGAGCGGCTCTCCGTTTGCATCGCGCGGGCCCGAGATGATCCGCTCGAGCGCGCTCACCTGCGCCTGCGAAAGGCAAGATGCCCGCTTGCCACCCTGGCAGGTCACAGCCGCGAGTTTGGGATGCACCAGAGCCTGGCTGCATCCTTCAAAATTGAGCACCATCCCATCCTTCGCGCCGTCGAGCGTGTCGCAAGCCTCGAGCACCGCCGATGCTGCCAAGGCCAAGTCTTCGTCTGTTAGCGCTTTGTTCACGAACGGGACTCCATCTCGATCGTAGATGCCGGCAGCCTTGGCCACCGCGGCCCAGATTTGAAAGTTCCAGGCCTGCGTCAGCGCGGCGCGGGGAATCCGGATACCAGGAGCACAAGCCAGAATGCCGTCAAAGTAGGCCGGAAACTTCTGGGACATGAGCACGCCTTCGCGTCCGCCTTCCGAGCATCCTACGTAATACGAGCGTTCCGGCGCGCGGCCATAATAGATCCGAATCAGGGCCTTGGCCGTCTGAGTGACCTGATCATACGAGTTGTAGCCCCAATCCGTACGGGCTTGCGGATCGAACGCAAACACCGAAGTGCCGTTAAGGTTGGGATCGTTGTTGATGGTGTTGTCGTGCCCGGAATCCTGAGACACAACCGCATATCCGAGCTGCAGCGCGTTGCGGCGCTGTGATCCCTGCAGATTGCCCAAAGCTGCTCCGAGATTCCCGTTACTGCCGCCGCCGCCTTCGAAAAAGAACCGGCCATTCCAATCGTCGGGTAGCCTCATGTGGAAGCGGATCGCGAATCTTTGCGAATTGAAGCCGACGCGCTCGTGAATCAGGCCAATCACCTCGCAATGGGCGGGTACGGCCGGACCCTCGCCCTGGGCGGCTCGGGCGGCGTTCGCGACTGCCGATTCGAAACGCGTGGCGGGACTCGGAAGCTGTTTGGCGTCCGTGTTTAGCAGATTCGTGCAGCGCGATCCGGGGCTCGAGTTTCCGGTCTGGGGAGCGGCGGCCACCCATGCCGCGCTGAGTGCAAGAAGTGAGACCACGTGGGCAACCCGCATATGGCACACTATACCGCCATCCGCCGGCCTCCACGCGACCCCTTGCACTCAAATCGATGCGGCCAGTTATCGGGTCGGGACGCTCACCGCAAGCTCTCCACCTGCTCCGGTTCCGCGGCGGGTTGGGCCAGTGAATACCGAAATAATGCGCAAACCGGAACTCCGTTCGGCATCGCGGACCCGGATAAGATTTTGGCCTCACCGCCCTGAAGGACAGTCTGACGCGCGGCGGCGTCGATCAGGTCGACCGGAGAATCGATGGGATCCTCAGTGGCTTTCACCCGCTGCCGGACACCGTCGTAGGTGCCCGAATAGTGCGCGTTGGCCTGAAAGAACAGATGCGACACCCGTCCCTGAAAGGACGCGGCAACAATATCCTGAATGTGTGTGGAGGCCAACCCCGCGCCGACGCGCCGATCGAAATCTGCCGGAACCTCCCGCCCGCGCTCCTGTTCGCGTTGTTCCAGCAGTTCGAGCGCGCGCCGATGCATCTCTCCACCTTCGAGCCCATCCGGCGCCCCGTGAATGCCCGGCTCCACCAGGTCTGGATAAGTATTCACGCGGCCGTACAACGCGATCTCGTGCTCGACACCTACGGCGATCAGCGGCTCGCCCGATCCCTTGAGAACCGAGTTCACTGCCTTGTCGATCTCCGCAAAGAAGTGCCAGAGGTATTCGTCTTTATTATCGCCGTCCGTGGATGTTCCGAACATCACCGCTCCGCCTCCTATAGAAGGTCCGCCGCTTGCGCGATTGTCGAGGGTGTGGTCGGGCTGCCGTGTCTGTCGCGATTCCGCCAGACTGACGGAATATCCGGCCGGGAAAGGGATCTCTTCGGCGCTGTCTTGGGTGCATTTGAGAATTCGGGTCCGCTTCTGGCTAAGCGCCAGGATGTGAAACTGTTTCTTGGCGGCAATGGCTTGAAGCAGAGTTCGCAAATCGAAATTGTCGTCCACCCGAGTCATCGATTCAGTACCGGGCACACGGAAAACCTGGAACACCGAAGGGGAACGCAGGATGACGATGCCTCCCCGCGCTTTTGTCTCTCCACGCACTTCGGCGCCGGCTGCGTCTATAGGATCCAAAAGCTCTCCGGCATCGACCTCTTTCTCCGCCAACTCCGTCCTTACCAGCCTCAGTGCATCCTTCAGCTCTATGGCTGTATCGCCCATCTCGTTTCCTTTGAGCGCAATTGTGATGCACGGCCCACGCGTACTCAAGAGCTCCCGTACCGTCGCTTGGTTCTTTTGCTGTATGGCATTCATCTCCCGGCTCCTCTAGTGCCGGCAATCGTCGAAGCAAGCGGCTGGCCATTGGGTCGGGGCGCTCAGGCGGTCTGATTTCGAACATCAAAGAGCTTGCTGCTTCCCCGGCTTCGGGCTAATTCGCATTCGCTCCGGGGTTCGATAGAATCAATTCCGTTCGGCTGAAGAGAGAGGAGGTATCGGCATGACCTTAGCGGCACTCGCCACCCTGACGTTCGCAGTGGCAGCGCCCCTCCCGGCGCAATGGCTGAATTACCCAACCGCCGGCATTCCACGAACGGCTGAAGGAAAGCCCAATCTCGCCGCTCCCGCCCCTCGCGCGCTCGACGGCAAACCAGATCTCTCAGGTCTGTGGAATAAGATTTCTCCCAAATACGCCCGGAACATCGCCGCCGATTTGAAGCCGGAGGATATCAAGCCATGGGCGCAAGCTCTGGTCGAAGAGCGGACCGAAAACCTGGGCAGGGAATACATGAATGTGTTGTGCCTGCCGCTAGGCCCTGGTTACAGCACCTCAGCCGATAGCACGGGCGCGGAGATGATGAAAATAATTCAGACTCCCTCGCTCGTAATTATTCTCAACCCCGATCTCACCTATCGCCAGATATTCCTGGACGGCCGGAAACTGGAGCCCGCCCCCAACCCAAACTGGATGGGGTACTCGGTTGGCCATTGGGAAGGAGACACCCTGGTGGTCGAGAGTTTCGGGTTTAACGATCGCACGTGGCTCGATCACGACGGCCATCCCCACTCCGAGGCACTGCGTACGACCGAGCGCTACCACCGGCGCGATCTGGGGAATTTGGATGTGGAGATCACCCTTTCCGACCCCGCGGTTTATGCCAAACCTTGGACGGTGGCTGTACGTGCAGAATTGGCTCCCGACACGGAACTGCTCGAATGGGTGTGCAACGAAAAGGGCGGCGGGACCGAGCATTGGGTAGGCAAAGCCTCCGACGAAAAGAAGGCCGAAGTTAAAGTCAGTCCGGAAATTCTCGCGGCTTACATCGGTACTTACGAAGAGCAGCCGAAACTATGGAGACTCGTTCCGCGAATTCTTGAAATCACTACTTCTAACGGCACACTGTTCGGCGACATGGACGGTAGGGGAAAGGTGCCGCTCGTGGCGCAGTCCGAAACCGGCTTTTCGGGATTGTACGGGCTTGGAGTCGAATTCGTAAAGGGGGAGCCGGGCAAAACGGCGCAACTGTTCGTTAAGCATGTATCCGGCGATTACCGCTTTGTCCGGAAACGATAAACCCGTTATGGGCGTAAAGCCGCTCTCCGTCGCCGTCGTCGGGGCGGGCATGGGCGGATTAACGGCGGCCGCAACGCTACGCCAGGCCGGATTCGATGTATGCGTGTACGAACAGGCGAGCCGCTTTGCGCGCGTCGGCGCGGGCATTCAAATGATGCCCAATTCGATGAAGGTGCTGCGCCGTATCGGAATTGAGGAACGCCTGCGCCGGATATCCTTCGAGCCATACTCTCATCTGAACCGCGAGTGGGATACGGGCGAAGTCCTGCGGGAGCTTCCCATGCCGGAAACGCTGTTCGGCGCTCCGTATCTATGCATGCACCGCGCAGAGCTGCACGATGCTCTTCTATCGGTACTGCCCTCCGAAATCATCCGCCTTGAAAGCAAACTGGTCGGCTTGGAGCAGGACGAAACCGGCGTCACGTTGATTTTCGCCGGCGGCACGCGTGCCAGAGCCGACGCCGTTATCGGCGCCGACGGGGTGCATTCGGTCGTGCGGGACATCATCATCGGCCCTGACATGCCGATTCATAAGGGCCGGATCGCATACCGCGCAGTATTCGCCTCGCGCCTACTGAACGGAATGGACGTGGGGTTGTCGCGGACGAAGTGGTGGGGCATCGACCGCCACATCGTAATCTATTACACGACCGCCGACCGGAGCGAAGTTTATTTCGTGACCAGCGTGCCTGAGCCTGCGGAGTGGCTGACGCGCGAGTCATGGTCGGCAAAGGGCAACGTCTGCGAGCTGCGCCGCGCGTATGAGGGGTTCCATAACGACGTGCGCGCCGTGTTGGAAGCATGCCCGGACTGCCATAAATGGGCCATTCTGGAGCGTCAACCCTTGGCCCGATGGAGCGAGGGGCGAATCGCGCTGCTGGGTGACGCCTGTCACCCCATGACGCCTTACATGGCACAAGGCGCTGCAACCGCTATGGAAGATGCCGCCGTTCTCACGCGGTGTCTGGCAGACACCAATGGCGAGGATATCGAAGAAGCGTTCCGCCTGTATGAGGCGCATCGCAAACCACGCACCTCGCGCATACAGGCGATCTCGAGCGCGAACACCTGGATGCGCGGCGGTGATGAAGACACCTCCTGGCTTTACGGTTACGATGCTTGGAACGTGCCTTTAACATCGAAGACCATGAAGGGCGCATCAGATGATGCCGAGTAAGGAGCGGGAAACCGCCGGGCAGGCCGGCACGGATGCGGCCCATCGCAGCGCGGCCCTGCTTGCGCGAATGGAGGAAGCTCCGGCCACGCTCTGGCGCGCAAAGTGCCGTGTCGTAATGGGCAGCGCCACTTTTTTCGATGCCTTCAGCGCGCTTTCACTCGCCTTCGCCCTGCCGGTTCTGACATCGTTGTGGCACCTGTCGTCCCGGCAGGCAGGGCTCCTGATCTCCATCGCCTATGTGGGGCAGCTCTTGGGAGCTTTTCTATTTACATGGATCGCAGAGAAGTTCGGCCGAATCCCGAGCGGGACGATCGCCGTCGCAATCATGGCGGTGATGAGCCTGGGTTGCTGTTTTGCGAATGGGTTCACGCCACTGCTCGTATGCCGCCTGGTGCAGGGAATCGGGATTGGCGGAGAAATGCCGGTCGCCGCGGCCTATATTAGTGAACTGTCCCAGGCGCGGGGCCGCGGGCGATTCTTTCTGCTCTACGAGATCATTTTCCCGGTGGGCCTCATGGCCGCGGGCCAAGTGGGAGCCTTGTTGGTCCCGGCATTTGGGTGGAAAGCTATCTTTGTCGCCGCCGGTATTCCAGGGCTGATTGTTGCGCTTCTTTTGGCCAACCTGCCGGAATCGCCGCGTTGGCTGATTTCTAAGGGCCGATTCGACGAGGCCGAGGCGATCGTACGCCAGATGGAGACGGGCGATGGCGCGCGAGGCCTTCGTTCGCGGGCGCCCGTCACCGATGTTGCAGGGCTCGATGCGCCACCGTCAGCAGGCCAGACCAGATGGAGCGAGCCGCTGTCGCCTTTTTACCGGAAGCGCACCTTAATCGTGTGGTCGCTTTGGGCATGCGCCTACTTTGTTGCGAACGGCCTGAACAATTGGATGCCCAGCCTCTATACTTCGGTCTATCATCTAGGCCTGCGGCAATCGCTGCGCGCCGCTTCCATGACCAATGTAAGCCAGGTCGTTCTGGTTCTAATCTCTGCCTTCACCATTGACCGCATCGGACGGCGCATCTGGACGGGCGCTTGCTTTGTTGGTTGTGGAGTCTTACTGGCGATTTTGGGAATTACTGGAGCGCACACGGCGCTCGCTGTGATGATCTTCGGAACTTTGAGTTATGGAGTTTTGGGATCGGCGAATGCGGTGTTGTACCTGTATACTCCGGAGGTCTACCCCACGCGGATGCGGGCCATCGGTACCGGCTTGGCAACGGCGTGGCTGCGCATCGCTTCGGCAACCGGACCTATTTTGGTCGGACTGATGGTCGATCATGGAGGCATCGCAACGGTCTTTTTGGTCTTTGCCGGAGTTAGCGCACTAGGCGCGCTGGCGAGCATTGGTATGATCGAAACGCGCCATAAGCGGCTGGAGACGATAGCGCCGTAACTTGCCGCCGCGGAACTCATGACAATCGCCATCCTGGACGACTACTTCGACACACTCCGAACCCTCGACTGCTTCAGCAAACTTGCCGGGCACGATGTTACGATTTGGACCGACCACGTTCAGGACACCGAGATATTGGCGCGGCGGCTCGCGAATACGGAAGTCCTGGTGCTCATTCGTGAGCGCACGAAGATCCAAGCGCCGCTGCTCGAGCGTCTACCGAATCTCGAGCTCATCAGCCAACGGAGCGTGTACCCCCACATCGATGTGGAAGCGTGTACTCGGCTCGGCATTATCGTGTCCTCGAGCCAACATCCCGGATCGCCATCCTACGCGACGGCCGAGTTGACCTGGGGCCTGATACTCTCGGCCATGCGTCAGATTCCGCGGCAAATGGCGGCATTAAAAGCAGGAAAATGGCAAACCGGCGTCGGCACCACCTTGCGAGAAAAGACGCTCGGAATTTACGGGTTTGGCAGAATCGGCCGGGCGGTTGCCGCATACGGTCTGGCGTTTGGAATGAAGGTCATTGTGTGGGGGCGCGAAGCTTCGCTCGCCGCGGCACGAGCAGAACGCTACGAAACCGCGCCTTCTAAAGAAGCCTTCTTCGAGCAGTGCGATGTGATTTCGCTGCACATGCGTTTGGTCCCGGGGACGCGCGGCATCGTTACGGCCGCCGATCTGGCTCGCATGAAGCCCACAGCGCTGCTCGTAAATACCAGCCGCGCTTCTTTGATCGAACCGGGGGCGCTCGCGGAGGCGCTGCACGCCGGGCGTCCAGGCTTGGCGGCGGTCGATGTGTACGAAGAGGAGCCGGTGTCAGACGGCAAATACCCGCTGCTCACAATGGAAAACGTGGTCTGTACGCCGCATATCGGCTATGTGACCCGTGACGAATATGAGATCCAGTTCACTGAGATTTTTGACCAGATTATCGCTTATGAACGCGGTACGCCCATAAACGTGGTGAACCCGGGGGTTCTTCACAGTCGGCCGCGAAGCGCGGGCGCCATTACGCCGGCCGATGCGCTATAGGACGCCCACGCGATGGGGCTTGACACTGATATCGCACAGCCATAGCATCGGAAGACTCGAAGGAGGGCCCGTGCGGAGTAAGCTTAGCTTTCTTTTTATCTCGGTCGGACTCACAGCCATATCGGCTTCGGAGCAAGTCTCATTCACGAAGGATGTTGCGCCCATCCTCCAGCAGCGTTGTCAGGTCTGCCACCGGCCCGATACGTTTGCGCCGATGTCCTTGCTGACGTACGAGGAAGTCCGGCCGTGGGCCAAATCGATTAAGCAAAAAGTCGTCGCGCGCGAG
>JAFAWA010000133.1 GCA_019242155.1 Terriglobia bacterium
GACTGGCGAGACGATTGGCTCCGCTAAATAGCGCGTCTCGGGCACATGCCTCCGAAATGGGACGGTCGATCTAGCGGCCGTCCCGACGTGCCTCTGCGCCCGCCTTTGCGTTTCGCCCACCGTTGTATAATGCCTGTGCCGGTCGGGTTTTCCGATGCGCTCTCTGTCCATTGTCGGCGGCCTCTGCTGTTCACTGCTGGCCTTAGGCCAAACGGAATCCGGCTCCATTGCGGGTTCTGTTCTCGACCCGGCGCACGCACCGGCGGCGGGCATCACGGTGGAAGCCAGGAATACGGAAACCGCAACCGACTACAAGGCCGTAAGCTCGGCTGCGGGCAAATACGACCTCGCGCAACTGCCGCCCGGAAAGTACGACGTTTTCGTTATCAGCACCAATTACCGCCCTTTCGTGCGTAGGGGCCTCGCCGTGATGGCGGGCCGGCCCGCGCCCTTGGACATTCAGCTTTCTTCCAATGCCGCTCTATTGAGCACGCTCGGAGAAATGCCGGCTCTGTTTGAGTTGTTTTCGAAAATGCCGCCTCCTCCGACGGGACCTGCGCCCAAAACGCCGGAGGGGAAACCGGACCTCTCTGGTGTTTGGCTGATCCTGCCCGCTTCGACCGCCGGACCCGCGCGCCAACCGGATCTGCTGCCGCCGGCACGAGCCGTGTTCCGCGAACGGCTACTCACCGACTATAAAGACAAGCCTTCCGCGCGATGCCTGCCCGAACTCCCGGGATTTCTGGCTCGCTGGCCGATCAAGATTGTCCAGACCCCCAAACTCCTGGTCACGCTCCGAAGCGACGATGTGATCTCCGCCCATCAGGTGTACCTCGATGGCCGCAGCGTGCCCAAGGATCTGGAACCATCGTGGCAGGGATATTCCATCGGCAAGTGGGACGGCGACACGCTGGTAATCGACACCGTGGGATTGAATGATAAGACCTGGCTCAATATGTTTCCGCATACGGGCAAGCTGCATATGACGGAACGGTTGCGGCGGCCCGATCTGGGTCATCTCGAAGTCGAAACCACATATGACGATCCGGAAAGTTTTAAATCGCCGTTCCAAACTAAATTTGTGAATGTCCTCGCACCCGAGGAAGAAGTTGAAGAGTACGTTTGCGCGGAGAACAACCAATACCGCGATCACGTTAGTACGAAGTAGCCGGGCGCGCGTCCGGAGCCGAGGAACCCTGGTGAGATACCAAGCGCATCTTTCGATATTGTATCTGTCGCTGCTGTTCCCGGGCTCCTCCGCATACGCGCATCACTCTTTCGCCGCCGAGTACGACAGCGAAAAACCGGTTCAAATTACCGGTACCGTCACGAAAGTGGAGTGGACCAATCCACACGTGCACTTCTACGTGGATGTGAAGAGCGATCAGGGCGCGGTAGTCAATTGGAATATCGAACTTGGGCCGCCGTTAATCTTGCGCCGCTTAGGGTGGCGGCAAGATTCGCTGAAGAACGGCGATCAGGTAACGGTCGAAGGCTACGTGGCTAAAGACGGCTCGAGTTTAGCCAATGCAAAGAAAGTAACGCTGGCCGATGGCCGCAGCGTGTTCGCGGGATCTTCGGCTGAAAAAAAGGCCGAGTAACCGCATCCGCGCCGAGCCTAAATTCATGTCCCTCCGGCCTTACCTGGATCCCCTGTTAGAACGCGAGAATCTTTCTTCAGATGCGGCGCGCGCGGCAATGGAAATCATCCTTCAGGGTCAGGCGAGCGATCCTCAAATCGCCGCGTTCCTCGTGGCCTTGCGCATGAAGGGTGAATGCGTAGACGAACTGGTCGGTTTCGCTCAGGCAATGCGCAGTATGGCCGCGGTGATCGATGTACCGGCCGACGGAACGCCGCTGCTCGATACCTGCGGCACGGGCGGAGACTCGGCCCATACCTTCAACATCTCCACCATCGCGGCGTTTGTCGTGGCCGGTGCGGGCGTGCGGGTTGCCAAGCACGGGAACCGCTCCATTTCGAGCCGCTGCGGCAGCGCGGATCTTCTCGAAGCACTCGGAGTTCGAGCGGCCGTTGCGCCTGAGTGTGCGGCAGCCGCGATACGGGAGATCGGAATCGGCTTCCTGTTCGCTCCTTCAATGCATTCGGCCATGAAACATGCCCACGCGGTGCGGACCGAGTTGAAGATCCGCACTGTATTTAACCTGCTTGGACCGCTCACCAACCCCGCGGGGGCCAACGCACAACTGGCGGGCGCACCCTCGCCCCATGCTGCCGAACTCATGGCCGAAGCGCTCGCGGCGCTCGGTCTCGCGCGCGGCTTTGTGGTGCATGGCTCCGACGGTCTCGATGAGATCACCACTACCGGCCCCTCGCTCGCGTTCGAGATCCGTGAGGGCCGGGTGGAGCGCCGCACCGTGTATCCGGAGGATTTCGGTGTGTCCCTCGCTTCTGCCGCATCACTTCGGGGCGGCGATATCGCTTCGAACGCCGCGATCGCGCGCGAGATCCTCGCCGGTTGCCCCGGCCCGCGCCGCGATATTGTGCTGGTCAACGCGGCCGCGGCGCTGGTGGCCGCCGGTAAGGTGCAGAACTGGGCCGAAGGGATGCGAATGGCCGCGCAATCCATCGACACCGGCGCAGCCCGGGGTAAACTCGAAGCGCTCGCGGTTTTTACGGGCGGTCCTACGGGGTAATCAGTCCCGAGCGAATGGCATACCGCACCATGCTGGCCGTCTCGTGGACTCCGAGCTTCTCGAGGATCCGGCTGCGATGAGAGTCGGCAGTTTTATAACTAATTCCTAATTTGAGAGCGGCTTCTTTTGTCGATTTACCTTCGGCGATCAACACCAGCACCTGGCGCTCCCGCTCAGTCAGGGAAAAGACTATGCGGATCGCCTGCTCATCCGGTGCGAAGGCGGTGTTCCGCCGGCCGGTGACATCCACAACCGAACCCATGAATCCGCAAAAGATTCCGTCTTCATACCGCGGTACACCGGTGTCCTCCACCCATCGGTATTCGCCGCCGGCCCGCTGCAGACGGTAGGCCATGCGGAACGCCTGGCGCGACTCGAAAGATTTCATGAACGTCGCCAGGTACAGATCCCGGTCTTCAGGATGTAGGCCCGGCCGTCCATCCGGTGCCGCGTTCCTCTTCCGCGCTACGCCCGCGGAATTCGAGCCACGCTTTGTTACAAAACGTGCACAGACCGTCGGAACCGATCAGCCAGATCATCACGGGCGCGGCATCCGCCAGAAGCCGGAAGGCATGGTCCCGGTTGCGGTGCCCATCGAGCCTGGCCTGTACTAACTCCTGTTCCAGTTGCGAGACCTTCTGCCGCAGATGCTCGGTCTCATCCGCGGCCTGCTCCGGCGCCATTTTAGTTTCAGCCATTAGAGTCAAAATATAGGCTAGAGAAGGATTCGGGTAAAGTACCAATTATTAGCCTTCCGGCTTGACTTTCTCCCTAGTTCAAGCTAAGCGGCTGATAGTAAAGATTTTTTGGAACTTTGGGGAGGTCAATTAGAAATATGTATAGAAAGCATAATGAATTAAGAAATGACAGTTCCTGAGACGGACGCCGAGCTGCTAGTACGCAGCCGTCAGGGTGACGAGAGCGCATTCTTACTTCTCTATCGAAGGCTCGAATCACCTCTCTACCGCTTTGCTTTGAACATGACGGGCTCGCCGGCATCGGCCGAGGACATCACTCAGGAGGCGTTCCTGGCTTTACTCCGGGAGGATTGCGGATATCAGCCGGAGCGCGGTACCCTTTCCGCATACCTTTTCGGCATTGCGCGAAAGCTGGTATTGCGGCATCAGGATCGCAATCGGCCGTACGTAGAACTGGAACTCGGGGACACGGAGTGGCAATATCCGGAGAGGGCAGCCGGGCCCGACCCTATGCGGGAGATTCTCGAACGCGAGGCACTGGAACTGTTACGGAGGGCGGTTGTCTCGCTGCCTCGCCGTTACCGTGAAGTCGTGGTTTTGTGCGACCTCCAGGAGATCGACTACGCCGAGGCCGCGGACCTGCTGGGCTGTCCCGTAGGTACGGTTCGTTCGCGGCTCCATCGCGCCCGCGCGCTGCTGCTCGAAAAGCTGCAGCCCCGCCGCGAGCCCCGGCCGGACCCGAACACATGGAATACAGCCAGGAGTTTGATCTAAAATGACATGCCGAGAATTTTGGAATTCGATGCCCGAGCTGGAACCTGCCGGCAAATCGTTCGCGCATATACGGGAGTGCTCCGCCTGCGCCCGGCTATTGGCGCAGCAGCGCGCTTTGCGGGCCGGCTTGAAATCCTTGGCGAAAGAACAGGCCGGCGCTGAGCCTCCGGCGCGGCTTGAGACGGCGCTCTTGCAGGAATTTCGCCGCCAGACGCATGCCTGGCGCGGCCGTCCGGCCATGCCCGTTCGCGAAACGAAGACTGCCTGGTGGCTCCGTTGGCCTGCGTGGGCCTCCGCCGCGGCCGTAACGGCGGCACTCGTACTGCTCCTGGCCGGAGGCCGCGTTGGGAATAAACATGCCCCGTCCGGTTCTACCGCTGCCGAAGCTGAAACTGCTTCGTACCTGGACTCGGGATTTGTGCCGCTGCCCTATGCTTCCGTGAGTAGCCTCGGTACCGAGCCGGACTTAGTTCGTCTTGAGATGCCGCGTTCCGCTTTGGTCACCCTAGGCGTTCCCGGCGCTGCCGATGTCACCGGGGACTCGGTCGAAGCCGAAGTACTGTTGGGCGATGGAGGCGTTCCCGAGGCTGTCAGATTGGTCGAGTAATTGGAGATCGAGCTGGTGAGATTACAGGCTGTCGTTTGCATTCTGATGCTGGCGGGAGGCGCTTCTGCCCAGCGCGGACCTTTCCGTGGCCCTGGTCTGCGTCTCTTGGATGCGCAGCCGGGCCGTCCCGGCCAGATCGTCAAAGGCGCGCCGTATTCCGCGGAGGTCTCCTCCGAAACGACTCAGGTTTTGGCGGACGGCAACAAAATCCGTCAGACCTACTCCGAGCGGTTGTACCGTGACAGCGAAGGCCGAACCCGCCGCGAGCCTTCGCTGAGCCTGCTGCCAGGTCCGGATTCGGCCGGCTGCTGTCCCCGCGTCGCGTTTATCGATGACCCTGTGGCGTCCGCCAGCTACGTCTTGGATCTGGGCAGACGCAGTGCGAACAGGATTCCCTGGCAGCAGCGTCCGCCCAACGCTCCCGGCCGCGGCCGAGCCAACAATCCCAGCGACCCCAATTCCAAAACCGAATCGCTCGGGCGTCAGTTGATCGCGGGTGTTTCCGCCGAGGGCACTCGCATCACACGGACCATTCCCGCGGGCGAGATCGGAAACGCGCAGCCGATCCAGATTATCACCGAGCGGTGGTATTCACCGGAGCTGCAGGCAGTCATCCTCGAAAGGCGTACCGACCCTCGTTTCGGCGAGTCCACCTATCAGTGGACGAACATCGTCCGCGTGGAGCCTCCCTCTACTTTGTTCGCAGTTCCGGCGGACTTCCAGACGTCGCAAGGGCCCGCGCCGCGGCTGGGCCGTGCTCCCAGGCCGTAGACGTTACCCCTGTCTCAGCGCGCTCCGAGGTAAATATCGTGCAGCCGCAAAAGTCCAAGCACGCGGCCCGCATCACTAACCACCGGTAGCACGGAGATCTGGGAGGGCCGCTGTTCCATGGTTTCGAGCGCATCGATGAGCCCCTGGTCCGGGCCGATCGCTATGGGGTCGGCGGTCATCACGTCGCCGGCACGCAAGCGGCGGATATCATCGTGATCGGTTAGGGTACGGCGCAGGTCGCCATCGGTAATCAGTCCTTCCAATACCCCTTCGGGTGAAACGATGCAGGCCCCGCCCCTGGGTTTCTCCGTCATCATGATGATCACGTCTCGCAAAGAAGTCTCGCGCGCGGCCAGCGCCACCTGCTCACATGGGTGCATCACCTCTCGCACGCGCAGGCGAAGATTTCTCCCAAGTTGGCCGCCGGGATGGAAGCGGCCAAACTGCTGGGCGGTGAAGTTCCGGGCGCACATCAATGCAACCGCCAGTGCATGGCCGAGCGCGAGGGCAGTTACGGCGCTCGCAGTCGGGGCGAGATTGTGCGGGTCCGCCTCCCGCGTTACCGAGCCGTCCAGCACCACGTCCAGCCGCCTTGCCAAAGGAGAGCCGGTCTGCCCCAGAATCCCTATGAGAGGCGACTGCAGTTCACGCAGCAGAGGAACGAGCGCCAGCAATTCCGCGGAGCTTCCATTCTTGGAGATCATCACGGTGGGATCGCCGGGCGTGTAGATGCCCAGGTCGCCGTGCATCGCCTCCGCGGGGTGCAGGAACACCGCCGCGGTTCCTGTGCTGCAAAGTGTAGCTACAATCTTCCGCGCAATGTGACCGGACTTGCCGATTCCGGTGACGACGACCTTGCCCGAATGCATCACGATGAAATCCACTGCGCGGATCAGTGCGTCATCGAGCCGGTCCGCGGCCGCGGTCAGAGATTCGGCTTCGATTCGAATCGCCGCGCGCGCTGCCTCGAGCCACTGCCGCTTGTCCGTGGATGCCATCGAACTTCATAATCGCACGCATAACTTACAATAGGAGCGAACAGGAGAATCCCATGGCATTTTGCACCAGGTGCGGCGCTCGAGTGAGCGGCGCGTTCTGCCAGGCATGCGGCCAACCGCTTGCGGCAACGAGCGCTCCCGCGCCTGCACGGCGCAGAACCAGCGTTCTGGTTTGGGTTCTGGTCGTGATATTGGGCATTGCGGTGGCAGGCGGCATCGCTACCGTAGCAGGAGGCGTGTTCCTGGTGCACAAGGCTCGGCAAGCCGGCCTTGACGCGGACCTGTTCCGCCGAAACCCCGGTCTCGCGATCAGCAAAGTCATCGCGGCATTTAATCCCGACGCCGAGGTGGTCAAGACGGACGAAAGCGCCGGCACCGTTACCCTGCGCGACCGGAGAACCGGCAAGGAAATCAATATTACATTCGATCAGGCGCGCCGGGGCAATTTCCGCTTCGAAGCGGAAGATGAGAATGGCAAGAGAACGCTGGTCCAGTTAGGGAATGATGGCGTCGACCTGCCTTCGGACCTCCCCGTGTACCCGGGAGCGAAGGTAGAAGCCACATTCGAAGTAGACGGCAATCGCGAGAGCGGAGAGCACGGCGCCTACGAATACGAATTCTCCACGCCCGATGCGCCGGCAAAAGTCATGGCCTTTTATGAACGGAAGCTAAGTGGAGCGGGATTGCATCTCGCACTCCATAACAGCACTCAAAAAGGCGGGATGCTGGTGGCCGAGGACGACGATCACCACCGCACCTTGAGAGTAATTGTCAGCAAGGAATCGGAAGGCACCACAATTAATGTGACTGCCCGCCTAAATCATTAGCGCTTCGCCGCTGCTGTTTAACGGTGGCCGAAATACATCAGCCAGCCCAGTCCAAACAGCGCCACGACAAAACTGACGAAGACGTAAATGCCGTAATGCACACGGTCGCGGTCTGTCTGCTTGGTGACCACGCCCATTACGATTGAAGTCAAGAACGCAAACAATACGGCGGCCTCAAAATGCGTCAAGGTCATTTTCGGCACTACTGTTTTCTCCCGGCCGCGATTTCGAAGGCATCTACCATCGCCAGAATGTTGAGCAGACCGGCGGCGACCAGAAACTTGGTGCCATAGTCGTGTACCGCGCCGGGTACATCCGGCTGATTGTAGCCGAATGCCGTGCTCAGCAGATATAGAAGGCCCGAACAAAGGTCGCCGATGAATCCGCCGGTGTTGATCAGCGTGGTGAGCACATCACCGCTTTGGGGCTGAAACATCGCGCCGCGCATGAGAAGGCCCGAAAGGAACATGGCGGTAATCGCGAACAGCAGCAGCACACCCCGGCCAGTTCGTTTCAAGAGGAGATGCCCGCCTCCCGGAACCAGCCAGCCTAAGAGGACCGCCGGCATCCAGGTGCCCACCGGCGGTAGCGGCGGACCCTTCGGTTCCTTCACGGTTTTTTCTTTAGCCATTGCTTTTTTGAGTGTAACAAGCACCCGGGCGAGCGGCCTCGTCGTTCGTTATGTCTTTTAGTGTACAATCAGCCGAATGGCGTGCCTACTTCTCTTGCTCATCTGCTCACTTACGGCCGTAGGTTTCGCGAACGGCCAGGTGTCGTCTGACGAACCTCAAACCTCCATTCGCCCACTGCGCCGGGGCGGCAAGTCCATACCCGCGGATCGGCCGGACACCGTATTACGTGTTGCCTCTGCTCTCGTGCTGATCCCGGTCCATGTGACCACCGTGGCAGGGACATCGGTCGTAGGCCTCAAGAAAGATGATTTCGAGCTCTACGAGGACGGGGTAGCGCAACCGGTCGCCTCGTTTTTTACGCAGGACGCGCCCATCTCCATCGGGTTGCTATTGGACACCAGCGCCAGCATGAAAAACAAAATGGAAAAAGCAAGCCAGGCGGCTGAGATCTTCTTCCATACAGCCAATCCGGAAGACGAATTCTTTTTAGTGGAGTTCAGCGGCCGCGCCAAACTCGCGGTCCCGTTCACGCCGGACGCTAACGAGGTGTATCAACGGATAGCCCACACCAAACCGTTCGGCCAGACTCCCCTGTTTGACGCCATTCATCTGGCTTTGAAAGAGATGAAGAGCGCGCGCAATTCGCGAAAGGCGCTGGTGATTCTCTCCGACGGCGGCGATAACTGGAGCCGCTATAGCGCCCGCGCCATTCGTAGCGCGCTACTCGAATCCGACGTTCAGGTTTATGCGATGGGGATCTTCGATCCGGATTACATGCACAACCATCCCGCCGAAGAACGAAGAGGGCCTCTGTTGCTAGACGACCTCGCGGCCCAAACCGGGGGCCGCCACTTTCCCGTGGCCGATCTTGAAGAACTGCCTGCGATCAGCGCCCGAATCGGCGAAGAGCTTCGCCACGAATACGTGCTCGGTTACTATCCCCAAAATCAGCCCGAGGATGGTAAGTATCACGGGATCAAAGTGAAGGTGCAAGCTCCGAACGGTACTGCCGAAATGCGGACCTACTACCGGCACGGCTATTTCGCGCCGGGTCCCTAATCCCAGCGCTTGCGAGTTCAGCGGGAATCGCTTAGGGCAGCTCTTTCGAGTTGAATTGAAGATCGCGGTCCAAGACCATTTCGATGGTGGTACCTGCGGGCAGCGTAACGTCCGGCCGATGCTTATGTAACGCGGCCGCCAAACCGGCTGCCGCGCCTGCCGCTGCGCCGATCCCGGCGCCACCTAAGGGATGCCCCGCAGCCACACCTGCGAGGCCACCTACGCCCGCGCCGATTCCCGCCCCTTCGGCCGTTGTCTTGGCGTCGCCGGATTTATCGCGCTGACCAGTGATCGTGCCTTCTTTTGGATCCACGTGCCCGGAACCCGCGTCGGCCGATCCGACTTGCGACTGAAAGTCGCGCGTGGTGCCGTTCGGCAGAATCAAGGTGTCGAAGCGAATCCGAAGCTCTCCCTTCCCCTTGACCGTTCCGGCCGGCTTGCTGAGAACCAGGGTTCCATTCACGGAACTGCCTCGCGGGATCACCACATGGTCGGAGATCGACACCGGGACCAAGGTCTCCAGGTACACCTTATCGCCTTCCCGTGAGTGCTTCGTATCCAAGGCATTGCGCAGGGACAACGGGATCCGCGTGCCTGCGGCAACATTGAACGTCGAGGGCACGGACGGC
>JAFAWA010000168.1 GCA_019242155.1 Terriglobia bacterium
GGCTTTTGTACGAACGCTGCGATCCGCCTTCCGAAGCGAGCGTGTGCCTCGCCCTCATCGTACCCGCTTGTGGCAACAACGACTAAATCGGGCGCCATCTCGACGAGCCTGGATAGCGTCTCTTGTCCATTCATCACCGGCATCATCATATCGAGCAAGACGACATCAATCTTGTCTCGCATTTTGGAATAAATCTCTACTGCCTCTCTCCCCTCTTTGGCGATCACTACGTCGTAGCCGAGTCGCGTCAGCGCCGCTTTAGCCATGCTCCGCACGATCTCTTCGTCCTCCACGAGCAGCACCGTTCCGTGCCCTTTTATTACTTTCGTGCTGGGGACGATCGTTTCGGATCGTTGTGTTGCAGATTGCGGGAAGTAAACGCGGAAGGTCGTTCCAACACCCGCTTCTGTGTCAAGGGTCAGCAATCCCCGGTGGCTCCGCACAATCCCGAGCACAGCCGAGAGCCCCAGACCCCGGCCGGTAAATTTTGTTGTGAAGAATGGATCGAAAATTCGGGCCTTGGTCTGCTGGTCGATTCCGCACCCATTATCCTCAACCGTGAGGACAACGTATTCGCCCGCGGGCTGAACTTGACGCGTCATGTTGGCGCGGTTCTCTGGATCGCCGACCCGGCCCATTCCAGTCGTCACTTGAACGACGCCACCAGCAGCGCCGACCGCCTCGGCAGCGTTGATTACCAAGTTCATAATCACTTGCTGCAACTGACTTGAATCGGCATCAATGAAAGGCAGGTCCTTGCCCAAGCTGAGCCGAAGTTCTACATTCTTCGGTACTGACGCATAAATCAAGCTCGTGATCTGCCCTACCTGCTTCGACAGGTCGATCGGCTCAATCGTAAACCGTCCGCGACCAGAGTATGCGAGCATCTGCGACGTAAGCCGCGACATTCGTTCCGCGGCGCTCGTGAGGGACTGCAATATCTCAGCCGCGGCTCCGTCGGGCGGCAGTTCGTCCGCCAGAAGACTCGCATTGCCCACGACCCCCGTGAGCAAATTATTGAAATCGTGAGCGATACCCCCAGCCAGAACGCCCAAGCTCTCAAGCTTCTGAGTTTCGCGAAGCGACTCTTCCGTTCGCCTTAATTCCGTAACATCCCTGATAGTACCAACCACACGCATCGTATACTCGCCAAGCCCGCTGCCTGAGATTGGGAATGACTTCGCGTGCGTTGCAACGACTCGAACCGTGTCGTCTTCCCATTGGACGCGGTATTCCCACGCGAATTCTCTGGAAGTCGTCAAGGTCCGAGCTTGTTCCCAAGCTGCCTTCATGCGTCCGCGATCCTCTTGGTGGACACGCGTCACAAAGGCTTCTATGGAGATGCATTCCCCTGTGGGAAGCCCCAGAATTCTGCTACACAGCTCATCGCATCGCAGTTCTCGCGTGTGTGGGTCCAGTTCCCACGTGCCAAGATCTGCCGCCTGGACCGCTAACCGTAGCCTCTCCTCGGCGGCCCGTACCGCGGCCTCGGCTTCCCGCTTTTTTCGGCGGTTCTCGGCCTCTTTGATTTCGCGCTCCACGGCCGGGGCCAGGCGCACTAGGTTGTCTTTGAGTAAGTAATCGTGGGCTCCGGCCTTCATCATGCCGACCGCGATGTCTTCGCCGATGGTCGCTGAAACTACAATAAAAGGAATATCAAGCCGAAGCTCCCTAACAATCTGCAGCGCGGAGGGAGCATCGAACTGCGGGAGCCGGTAGTCGCAAATAATTATGTCCCAACCCGTCTGCGTCAAAGCTGTGCGCATTTCGGCGGCGTCTTCCACCCGATGGGAATGGATTGCAAACGCGGCACGCTCCAAGGCCCGGCACACCAGTTTGGCATCGGTCTCCGAATCTTCGACAATCAGTACTCTGATCGCATTATGCATGGCGTGTTCCTATGGGCGGGGGAGGCGGTTCATTCAGCACAAGCCAATATAAGCCGAGCTGTTCGACGCACATCTGAAATTGTTTGAAATCGACGGGCTTCCGAATATAGCTGTTCACGCCGTGATCATACCCGGCTCCCACGTCCTGCTCCTCGCCCGAGGAGGTCAGAATCACTACTCGCAAGCGCCGGGTCAGTGGATTGGCGCGAATCTGGCGCAAGACATCCAGACCCGAAATCCGTGGTAGTTTCAGATCGAGCAATATCAAAGCCGGGAGCTTCGATCCGCTTCCGGCATACTTGCCCTCGGCCCATAAATAGTCCAGTGCTTCCTGGCCGTCCTCGGCGACCACGAGCTCGTTAGCGATGCGGCCCTTCTCCAGAGCCCGTCTGGTCAGGCCCACATCGCTCGGATTATCTTCCACAAGGAGGATTACGCTGTTGTTGTTCATTTGTCTTGTCCTAGCGTGAACAAGAACCTTGCTCCGGTTCCCGGCTCCGCGTTCGCCCATATGCGCCCGCCGTGCCGGTGAATAATGCGCTGCACGGTTGCGAGACCTATGCCTGTGCCCGGAAACTCCGATGCTTTGTGGAGTCTTTGAAACGCTCCAAAAAGCGTGCTTGCATACTTCATGTCGAAGCCGGTTCCGTTATCGCGCACCATAACCGTACGCCGATCGGTTGCGGCTACTTCAATCAGCGCCTCCTTCTTTTTTCCAGTGAATTTGACCGCATTTTCCAACAGATTCGTGAGTGCGATCTCCAGGAGCCGTTCGTCTCCATGGACGATCAGGTTCGGTTGAATCTCGAACCGGATGTTGCGTCCGATATTCCGTTGAAGCAGGCGCGCGGAGACGCTCGTTGCGATGGCCGAAAGGTCAACGGCCGCAAACCGCACTTCCGACCGCGTGATACGGGATAGCGTCAGCAGGTCCTCGATTAACAGGCCCATCCGTTGTGTCTCGGAGCGCACCAGGTTCAGATATTCCTGGCCACGCTCATCCAATCGGTCGCGGTAATCTTCGGAAAGCGCCAGGCTCCAGCCGTCGATACCTCGCAAAGGCGCGCGCAGATCGTGCGAAACGGAGTACGCGAACGCCTCCAGCTCCTGATTTGCCGCCTGCAGTTGTGCGGTGCGCTCTTGCACCCGCGCTTCCAACTCGGCATTAAGCTGGCGAATTTGCGCCGCGCTCTGCCGCAACTCTTCTTCAATGCGCTTTTGATCAGTGATGTCGATGTTGACGCCCAGAACCTGAGCGATATGCCCCGACGGGTTATAGGTGGCCCGGCCTTTCGCGTTAATCCAACGCACTTCGCCCGAGCTGCGATAGACGCGAAACGTCAAGTTGAAGGGGCGCCTTTCCCGGATGTCCGTGTCCCGCTGTTCCTGCATAGGCGCAATATCGTCGGGATGCACGCGGCTCAGCCAATCGGCGTACGTCCGAACCGTCCTGGGCTCAAGCCCGTAAATCCGGTTCATCTCGTCGGAGAAGTTCTCCTCGCCGGTGTCGGGCGTCCAATCCCAGACCCCGACTCCGCCCGCCTCCTGGGCCAGCCGGAGCCGCTCCTGGCTGTCGCGCAATGCATCTTCAGTCTTGCGCTGTTCGGTAATGTCGGTGTTGGTGCCGAACCAGAAAACGATTTGGCCGCTGTCGTCCCTGACCGGTACGATTCGCGTCAGGAAGGGCCGGTAGCCGCCGTCGGCGCCTTTGAGCGGGAACACCATTTCGAACGGCGTACCCGTGGCAATCGCACGCTTCCACCGTTGCAAAACCTCGGGCAGTACACGCGGATCGTGGACGGACTCCCAGCCCCACCCTTCCATTTCCGCCGGCGTGGTTCCGGTGTACTCGTACCAGCGCTCGTTATACCAGAAGATCCACCCATCGCCATTCGCCATCCAGCATAGTTGTGGGATGGCGTTGGCGAGCGTCCGGAACTGCCTTTCGCTTTCGACAATCGCCCGCTCCGCCCGCTTCCGCTCGGTGATATCGCGCGCAACCACCACGGCGCCCGTAATGCCGCCGTCTTCCGCCAGAATCGGACCGAAGCTGTAGCTTCCCGCCCAGGTTTCGCCGGTGGCTTTTCGGCGGAGCGTATATTCGTAGCTGCCGGCGCTCTCGCCCCTGAGCGCGCGCGCGAGCGGCCACAGTTCCGGCGGCGCTTCGGTCCCATCGGGCAGGAAAATCTGCAGGAAGGAGCGGTTGGGCCAATCGGAAATGCTTTGGCTACACTCCTCCGTGTTCTTGAACCTGTGATAGCGCGCAAAGGCTTCGTTGGTGTGAATGAGCTTTCCGTCCGCGTCTGCGATGAACACGGCGTCCGTAATACCGGAAAGCGCAGCCTCTAATTTCGTCAGGCTTTCGCGCACGGCCTTCTCGGCCGCCTTCCGGGCAGTGATGTCGATGTTGACGCCCACCATTCGAAGCGGCTTACCGGCGGCATCCTTGAAAACTTGCCACCGGCCAGCAATCCAATGAATGCTACTGTCGGGCCACAAGACCCGCCATTCCGTGCCGGCCGGTTCACCGGTCTGGAACGCCTCCTCAACCTTGCCCATCGCGTTGGCGCGATCCTCGAGGTGTACGAGGCTCTCCCAAGACGGCTGGGTCCCGCCGAAGCTTCCCTGCGGTAGTCCGTACAATTGCTCCAGTTCTGGTGTCCAGGTATTCACTCCGGTTTCGATGTTCCACTCGAATGTGCCCACTCCTGCTGCCTTTTGGGCGAGCCGGAAACGTTCTTCGCTCTTGCGCAAGCGCTCTTCGGATTCGACCAGCGCCGATTCCGTGGTCTTGCGCTTGGTGATATCGATGGCTGTGCCAATCACCCGGACGCAGCGGCCTTCCGCATCGAAGATTCCGCGTCCTTTCGCTGCGACCCAGCGTACGATTCCGTCTTCTTTCCCTATCGTCCGGTACTCGACATCATAAAGCGCTCGCCTGTTGGGATCGGCGGCCGCGGCATAACCCTGGCTGGTGGCTTCGCGATCTTCCGGGTGCAGGCCGTTATAGAAGTCCTGCATTGAAACCGGCGCATCGGGCGAGATGCCGAACATGGCCTTCACGAGCGGAGGCCAGGTCAGGACATCGTTCACCGGATGGACGTCCCAAAAGCCAATTTCGGCGTGTTCAGTCGCCAGCCGGAGCCGCTCCTCACTGCGTCGCAGCTCCTCTTCGTTTCGGGCTCGTTCGATCAACTCGGCCGCCTGCCGGACTAAGAGATCGACGCGCCACAGGTCCCGTTGGGCCGGAGCATGAGGTGCCGTCCACTGAGTGGTAAGGATGCCCAGCATCGCTCCGGCCCGGCTCACGATGGGCGTCGACTGCACACCGCGGACTCCCGCGCCGCGGAGCACCCCGAGGGAATCGCTGCCGGTGAAGATCGGACTCGATTCGACGTCCTCGACCACCACTCTGGCGGCGCGCTTCATCACTTCACCAGAAACCGATTCGCGCATGGCGGCTTCGGAAAAGAACTCCAGGAACCGCCGATCGTGACCGTGATGAGCGGCCATCCTCAAGGTGTTTCCCTCGATGAGCTGCACCGTCCCAAGTTGAGCGTCCGAGATGGCGACCGCGGCGTCCATTACCTCCTGAAGGAGTGGTTGCAACCCGTTCTCGTCCAGCAACCGCGTACTCAGCCCATGCATGCGCGTCAGGGCCGTGAGGTCTTTAGCTAATTCCTGCTCGCCGCGTTTTCTGTCCGTTATATCGGCAACCGAAGCGACCCATCCGGTCACCTCGCCTTGTTCTACAAAAGGCGTGTAGATAACGTGTATCCACCGGGGGCCGCGCGCGCTCCACGGCAGTTCGGCTTCGTATTCGACTCGCTCTCCGCGTAACACGCATTCCACGTATGGGCGAATCACTTCGAACGCCTCATGCCCCATCACCTCGACTAACTGCCGGCCTAGAATCCGCTCGACTGGAAGGCCGGCGATGTTGGCATAGGCGGAATTGACGGAAATATAGCGCAAATCGCGGCTATTCCGAACCAGGCCGACGGGCGCTGTTTCCAGGGTTTGCCGCAATTCCTGTTCACTTTGGCTCAGCGCGTCCTCGGCCTTTTTGCGCGCGGTAATCACCTCGCAAGTAAAAACCGAGCCGCCGACTTGACCCGTGCGATCAAGCCACGGCTGCATCTCCCAGCGAAGCCATTCCTGCGTGCCGTCTGCTCTGGTAAACAGATCATTCTCCGACCGCTCGACGGAACCTGAGAGGCAGCGTTCGTGCACTGCTTTCCACCGTTCTGGGATATCTGGAACCACTTCGTAAAGATTCTGTCCGATGAGATCGCTCGCTGCAGCGTGGAGATGAAAATCTTCGACAAACCGGCGGCTGACGGCAAGGTACCGCATCTTGGTATCGAATATCGCGCGTGATGCCGGCGAGGTTTCCACAAAAAGCTTCAGTTGCGCTTCCCGCTCCCGCAGCGCCTCTTCGGCCCGCGCCCGCTCAGCCGCGTTCCAGACGCGATCGGCGGCTTCTCGCGCGAGCGACACTTCCTCCGGCGTCCACCGGTGCGAATCGCTCCGCGCCACCGACAGCACCGCGCGTACCTGTTTCCCGCGCACCAACGGCACATCCAGGGAAGAAAGTATTCCTAAAGCGGCATAGGCTTCTTCGGCCCCGGTATTTGGCGTGCGCGTCGTTGACTACGACCACCTTGCCGGCCAGTAGCGCGGGGAGGCGGGCCGGTCCGAAACCCGCCACGCGGCGACGGCCCAGCGCCGGCGGAGTATCGGTCGCGCGCCATTCGCTCTGGACGATTACGTGCTCGCCATCCGGCTCAACCTCCGCCACCACGCAAAGGGCCGCGCCCATCTCGCGGCCAAGAGCTTCACACCCCGCGGTAACCGCCTCGCGGCCGCTCGTCGCGGTTCGGAGCCGCTCCTCAAGCCCTAATAGGAATGCGTTACGCGCCGCGGCAACCCGGGCCGCCTGCTCGGCCTGTTTTCTTGCGGTGATGTCTTGGGACGTTCCGGTGGCGTAGGCGGCATGTTCGGCGGCCGCGGTGTTCTCGAAATGTACGTCACCGTAAATCCTCAACCACCTTTCCCCGCCGGAGCCATCACTCACCCGAAATTCCCGCGCGACCCCTGACTTCCGAAGCGGGTCGAGCGCCGCTTGAAAGGCCGCGCGAAGGCGGGGCGAATCTTCCGGGTGAGCTTTTCCCAGTAACGTTTTCGGATCTGCGACGGAGGCGTCGAGTCCGAAATGGATTTGGGCGCGTTGATCGAACGTGAACTGGTCGGCTTTTACGTCATACAACCAAAGTCCCAACTCTGCGGCCTGGAAGGCCAGCCGGCGGACTTGATCGGCCTCGCGAAGACTCGCCTCGATTTTTTTGCGCTGGGATACGTCGGTAATCGCCGCGATGAGCCCTTCTACCGTGCCGGATTTATCGGTCACGGGCACGTACGACACCTGCATCCAGCGTGTTCCCCCGCGCGCATAGGGAACCTCCGCCTCAAACTCGATGGTCTCGCCGCGCAGCGCCGCCTCTACGCGCTCGCGGAAGCTCTCATATGCCGTTTCGCCCACCACTTCCGCAATACGTTTCCCGATGACCTGGTCCGCCGTGAGGCCGAACCGCTCGGCGTACCCGCGATTCACGCACATGTAGCGCGCGGAAGCGTCGCAATGGGCGAGATACACGGGAGCCGCGTCCGCGAGGAGTTGGAGAGCGGCTAAACGAGACTCCATTTGCTCTCGCCGCGCGAACCCTCGGGCCAGTTCGGACTCTAGTGCATCGACTCGTCTTCGTAGGGCGTCGATCTCCTGACCAGTTGCAGGGGGCATACCGTTACTTCGGATTTCACCTCATCAGAAGCGCCTGCGCCTACGTGCAAACGGCGATCTGCTTCTCGAGCACCGCTCTCTCCAAATGCTGAATTTGATCCAGCAGACGTTGGTATCCGGCTGCGCTCTGGATGACGACCGCGGAGCGCCCGTTAACTGTGAGCACAATCGGATTCCCCGTCTTGCGAAGCCTACTCAGGAATGGAGCGGTTTTCCGCTTGAAGTCCGTCATCGAGTAGATGTCGCGGTCAATTCGTACCATAGATCGGGTACGCACTAGATTCGCACAATATTCGATGCCAAGCAACGCCACGGTTCTACCTGCTGCGAATGGTCAAAGACGCGGCGCCCGGCCATGGATTCGAATTACCTGAGATGCGCCACTGCGTATAGCAAAAGGCCAAGCCTAGCAGGCAGAAGATGACAAATCCACGTTTGCCTTCATGCCATTGATACGCGAGAAACAGCAAGTGCCACTTCACTCAAAAGCCCCTTTCAGGTGTTCACTGCCAATAGATACGGAATTCCAAACAGGCGGCTCCAGGAGCGAAGGCAGAGCCTTTGCCACTGCGGTATAGTCGTGCCGGTTGCCCAGTAATCGTTCGCCATGCCCACGAAAATTGTTGGGCGAGCTATAGCCGCAGTTAACGCGGTCCAGGGAATCACCTGCTCGTAGCAGATCAGCACGGCAGCGCGCTGGCCCGCGATGTCGAGCACCGGCGAGCCAGCCAGGTGAAGCGGCGCGCCACTACGTGAAAACGGCTTCCACACGGAAACCGGTACAGGTACACGTTGTAGGAAAATACCCGTTTGGGCGCCGCGCATGATTGCGGCATTCAGATATGAGTACGATTCTGCCGGGCGAGGTAAAGATTCCGGAATGAGCGCTCCTATCAGAACGATCTTACCGTTTTGACGCAGGTCATCTATGCTGCGTTTCCAGAAGAGATCAGTGGAATCGGTCCACGCTCGCACTACACTTTCCGGAAACACGATCACTTTGGCCGATGATGCCGTTGCCTCAGTCTGGATCTGCTGTGCGAGGAGATAGGCATGTAACGGGCTGACCCGTTCATGGCTGATTCCTCCGAAGCTTGTATTCAGCGCTTGCCAGCCTGGCGGAGGCTGGCGATCACCGGGATAGAGGAGGTTAGCACTCAAAGCTGCCGCTACAACTCCAGCAGCGCCGATCTTGGGATAAACCGCAATGAAACCGCAACCCGTCAGGGCGAGCCCGAAACCAACCCACGACCAGCCTGGAAAGAGAAAACCCGCTGCTGTCAGTGGTGAAGCGAAACCAATGAGACCGAGCGGCGGAATGACACCGATCAAGAGGGCGACTGGTGCGCGCCAAGTCAGGCTCACGGTTTTGTTCGTCCAAAGCAGCGCGTATGGAAGCGACAACAGGAGCGCACATATAGCCCAGAAGCCCAGCGCGCCAACAGCGGAAACATCCGGACCGAAGAAATTTCTCGCGCCCAGAGCCAGCGGCCAAAGAGCACCGGCGTAGTAACCCACCGCTGTCGCATAGCATTTTCGCCGAGAAGGCTGCCGGAACGTCAGAACCGGCAACAGCAGCAGAGCGGCGATGATCCCGGCTGGGCGAGCGGTTGATACTGTCAATCCAATCGCAACCGCAGTCAAAAGCCGCATGTTCTCACCACGCGATCACCGGTTGTAGCCTGGCGCGTACGGCGCTTTCCCGGATCGGCCCGAAGTAGCGGCTATCGTAACTGCGCGAGTTATAGGTGCTCGCCACCCATTGCATTCCGGCCGGCGTGGTGTAGCTGCCATACGGCGAATGCGGGAGAGGCCTTCCTTCGGTATCCCTGCCCAGCGGCGCCGTATTCCGAAGCAGCTTGCCATTCACCGAGATGCCGGCGGAATTCAGAACGATCTCGTTGCCAGGCCCAGCGACGAGAGGCTTGAGCAACGGTGCGGCACCGTCTGCGCAACCGCCCCTGGGCCGGTAATGACGCTGCGCAGAGAGGCCATGATCGTCCGGGCAGAACTCAACGAATGCCCCAGTTGGACTTACACGATACAGGCCTATTGGCAGGGACTCCGATGCGTTGATGCGAAATTGTCCCGCATCCAAAGCAGCGAAGGTGACCAGCGGAGGAATCAATGCGAGGATCAGGATGCTGCGCATCATTGTCACCCCACCGGCCAATCGGCGGCATTCGCTTCATCGCTCGCCGCGACCTTTTCGAGCGGATCTGAAAGGCTTGTGGTCCGCGGCCGCGGATCGCCTATCAAATGGCAGGAATGTACGATCAATTCCCAGATCATCCGTTTGCTGCCGTCGGCCGGTATGAACTTACGCTGCTCCATCGTGCCTTCTACAAACAGGTGATCACCCTTCTTGAAGGTTATAGCCAAGTGGGCCAAGTCCCCATAGAACGAAAGCGCATGCCAATTCGTATGTTGCTCAGCCTTTCCTTGCGATAAGTAGGAATACGTCTCTCCAAGTCGAACCGTGGCAACCGCGGTGCCCGACGGAAGATGGCGCTGGGCCGGTTGTGCCGCGAGCCAGCCACAAACCTCAATACGATTCTTCTGCATGTTCGGGTTCGTCCTCACTTTCCTCTTCCGCATCCCATAAATCGAGCTGCGCTAAGAATGCCTGCTCGTCATCCGATACTTCGGGCATTGATTGCTCCGGCCGGTTCTCAACGCGCTGCGGCGGCTTCTCAGCTGCTGGCTTCGGTTCGGCCGCGGCCGACGGCGTTGGCAAGGGTAGCTTCTTCTGTAGCGAAGGAAACTTCTCCGGTGGGTGAATTTCGGACCGCATTTTGAAAATCGGGTCGAAAAAGTAGAGCATCTGAGTCCCCAGGATTGGATAATTACCGTTGACAAAGATCAGCATCTGTCCTGGCGCCACGATCCGTTCGTTATTACCGCTCCCTTTTTTCTTGGGAGCTTTCAAGCGCTGCACTTCATCCGGTGTGAGCAGAGGCCTTTCGATGTTGTCAACCGAAGCGTTGAGGTGTCCCATGATCGGCGATAGGCGTTGACCGCTGAAGTTGTAAGTGGCCTTCTGTACCGTGGTAGTCCCCGTCATCTCACTAAGTAACTTGGCAGTGTCCTGCTGGTTTGGCGCAAAGGCGATCCGCACATGGCAGTTTGACACAATGCTTTCGTTCTCACCGTAAGCATTTACAATCTGGCGGATGTCCTGGGTGATCAGATAGGCTTTGAGGCCGTAGCCTGCCATATAGGAGAGTGCGTCCGCGAATATCTCCATTCGGTTCAGGGAAGGAAACTCATCGATCAGAAATAGCAGTCGGTGCCGGTTGTGCTGTTGTTCGGTGCCGCTAAAGGTCATGCGTTCCGTCAAGCGGTTCACAGTCAAGGTGAAGATCAGCCGGATCAACGGACGAAGCCGCACCTTATCGCTGTTGGGTACGACCAGATAGAGCGAAATCGGGCGCTCATGGTTGACCAGGTCGTCTATGCTGAAGTCGCTTGCCGCGGTGTTGCCTGCAATTAGGGGGTCGCAATAAACTGCCAGCGCCGTGGTCGCTGTCGAGAGCACACCACCGAAGTCCTTCTCTTCCTTGTTCAGCATTTCCTGTGCCTTCTGGCGGACCACAGGGTGAGTGGCGGTCGGCGTTCCATTCGGCATGGTCCAGCCGTGGGTGCAACCGGAGTCGTGCTGGAAGTTGAGTAGGTCTGTGACCGTATCCCGAAAGCTTTCACCCGGACGCGTGTATAGGCCGTAAAGTTCGGCCAGGGTTGCTTGGCGGCCTTTCCGGGCAGCCGCATAGCAGACGTGCAGAATCAGGCCGCTAGTGAGCGAACAAGCTGTCCTCTGAAAGTAGGCCTCGGCCTCGGTTTTTGGGTCCTCGCCCGTCTGGATAATCATATTGGCAACGTTCTGCGCATCACTCACATCGCGCGGAGTGAATAGCCGAACCTCACTCAGCGGATTGAACCGCGTCCAGACTTGCTCTTCAACCGGAGCAAACTTCAGACAGATATGTCCCGCCTGAGCGCGAAAGCCGGCGGTCTTGGCCCAATTCTCGCCCTTGATGTCGTAAATGATGGCGGATTCCGACCATGCCAGCAGTGTCGGGATGACCAGACTTACGCCCTTGCCACTTCGGGTGGGCGCGAAAACCAGGAGGTGTTCCGGGCCATTGTGGCGCAGGTAGTTCAGCCGTTTACCATCCGGCGACCAGCCGCCCACGTAGACTCCTTCTTCCGCCGTCAGTAGGCCGCTGGCGAGGATGTCAGCATTCTCGGCCCAGCGCGCTGAACCATGCAGGTGCTCGGCATTTTTGGAGAGCTGCCGGGCACGACGATTTGTCATGGCGAAGAACGCACCTACACAGAGAAAGCTGCCGGCGAGCAACACAAGCATCCCCTGGAGGAAAGGTCTGCGGATCTCCGGGTCCTGGTCGGTCATGTGCTGCCAGCCCCACTGGGCCCAGGCGAACGGCTGGTAGATCGCACCGGCGCGCAGTCGTACCAGGGGCAGCCCGAGTGCCGGCCGATACTGGAATTGGTTGGCGATGTATTGGGTGCAGAAGAAGTTCGCCAGCACCAGCACGAGCAGACCCACCACCACAGCAGGCCAGTTGTAACCGCCTAGGTATCCTGGTCTCGGCGGCTTATTATAGAGTCTCGGCTGGCTCATCGGCTCAGCTCCCGTTGGCGCATGTGCTCGCGAATCTCCCGAACCGTGGCGCGTGAATGCGCGTAGTTGATCGAAACTATTTGGCCAACCTGCGGCCAGGGGAACGCATCCCTGCGCTCGCCAAACCGCTCTTTCGCGTGTTTCACGGCCGCAGCTTCCCTGCCAATCTGCTGCACGATATAGTCGCGCGTGTGGCCAATGATCACATCGCGGTAGGTTCCTCCGTCGTGATCCGCCATAGCGACAGAAGCATCGCCTCCGAGAACCATCTTGGCCAGCCGCCGCGCATCGCTTAGCGATTTCTGCCAGGGTGTCAGTTTCCGCGTTGCTTGGGCATGCATAGACCAACTCCGAACTCAGGCTTTCTGCGGTGGGGGTGGCGGTTGAACCGTACCGGGCGTCGCCGTCGACGGTGGCGGAGGCGACGGTTGGGTGGGAGTCGCGGCTGCCGAAGTCGGCGCCGGTGGGGCAACGGTTGCTGCGAGCGGACTGCTCGCAGCGCCGGCACCGGCCAGGGTGCCATAACCGCTAGTGGCCAGGCCTACCACGGCATTACCCGCCATCGCTGCGCCGTAAACGATCGGAGTGGCCACGGCAATCACTTCGCCTCCTGTGAATGCCGGTGTACCTCCGAGCACTCCCGCTACGATCTTCGGGACGAACCAACAAAGCGCTAGAGAAATGAGGGACTCGCCCAGAATGTCGAGCGCACCCATCGCCGGTGTCGGCAATCCGGCGACGGCCGTCGCCGCCGCAACCCATCCAGCCGAGAGCGCCATTCCCACCCCGATCAACAGATACAGAATCATAATCTTCACGCCCACTCCCACCGTGAGCGCAATGTACTTTTCCACGTACGGAGCGCTCCAGCGCGAACCGCCAAAACCAAGAAAAATAAATGCGGCGGTCACGACGATGTACGATTCCACCAGCGCGGCCACCAGTTGAATGCTGATGAAGCAGAAGGACACGAAGCTTAGAATCGCCGCGAATACCATCGCCATGGCTGTGCCAAAGTTCGTGAAGAAACCAGCGTCAGAGGCGCCACTAAACAGCGCGCCGCCAATGTCCAGGCCCCGCTGAAAAACATCTCCAGGCTGCAGCGGACCAAGGCCGGCAGCTTGCTGGCCGAGCTGCGTGAAGCTGTCGATAATAGCCGGAATCCAAGTCGGGCCAAACAGCAGTAATGCGTAAAACGCGCCGAGCCACATCAACTTGCGCAGCAGGCCGGCGGTCCAGGATTGCAGATCGGTACGTTCCAGGGCGAGCACGGCCGCGCTCCAGGCGAACTCGATAATTGCGAGGAGACCGAATAGGTTCTGTGCGGGGCCTTGCACCGCAGCGAACCAGTTTCCGCGCATCGCCTGGAAGGTCTGCAGGAACTCCGTTGGAGGGCTGACTACCATGGCATCTCACCGTATGGCTCTGAAGGCTGACCGTTGTCGTACCGCTTCCGGCTCAGGTGGTGGCCGAACTGGCTCGTAGGGTGCTTCGAACAGAATGTCACGGTTGACACGCACGTTGAACCGGTATCCGGCCGGGACCTTAATCGTGGGCTGCACATCGATGTTGCGGCGGGTCAGTTGGGCACCTGTCTGACTCAGTTGCTGGCCGATCGCGGCCTCTGCAGTTTGCGTCGGAGTTGGGTAGGCAAGAACCGTTTGCGTGCCATTCTGAGAGATAGCGAAGGCTGCCATGAACATCGAACTCAACACAACAGTGCCGACCAGACGTTTGTAGTGGTGGTCCACTTTATCGCGCAAACCGCCGTTGCCGTGAGAGTCGAGGCCCATCATGCCGTCGAGATCGATCGACGA
>JAFAWA010000199.1 GCA_019242155.1 Terriglobia bacterium
TATAAACTTCGAAAAACGTTCGCGGACATCGTTTGAACACCGCGGGCTTGCCGAGCGATGCGCTCGATCTCCATTTCCACCAGGTGGGCCGGCCGATCCCCTGGAACGCGGTGCACCAGCGGGCCGTACCAATCCAGAATCGGACCGGTGCGGGTCTCGTAAACCTGAAGCCGCTCCCGGATCACCTCCTCGCGGTCGTCGTCACGAATCATGAGTGCCGCGCCGTCTTGATCGCATAGGCCGAGGCTGCGGGAAGGCTGCGAAACCAGATTATAAATGCGCCGGCATTGCGGGCATTGGCGCCGGGCCATGAGCCTGGAGACGATCGTTGACGGCGGGACTTCCAGATGAATTACGAGCGGCTCGCGGCGGCCCCTGGTTTCGAGCAACGAGGAAAGGTAACGGGCCTGCATTAGCGTGCGAGGATAGCCGTCGAGGAGGAACCCGTCAAGGCAGTCGCGGCGAGAGACCCGGCTCGCGACTAATTCGTTAACGATGCTATCGTCCACCAGCTTGCCTTGCGACATCAGCGAGGCGGCCAGGACGCCCAACGCGGTTCCGGAATTGCACTCGGCGCGGAACAGTTCCCCCGTGGAAATTATCGGGATTTGAAAATGCGCTGCGAGCGCAGTCGCTTGGGTGCCTTTGCCGCAACCGGGTGGGCCCAACAGCAAAACTATCACGAATCCTCCGACATGGGAAAACGGTCAGCTACAGACTATCTGGCGGAACTCCGCCAGTCAAGCCTGGTGACGTCCTAAGTTGGATTCCAAGACTCCCAGTACCGATTCAGATATGTTCGAGAATCACTTTCAGGCGTTCCCCGGGTCCGTCTTCTACCATTCGAATCGCGGTTTCGAGGTCGCCGAGCGGCATCCGGTGAGTGACTAAGGGCTCGAGACGCACCGCTCCCTGTTCCAGCAATTCGATTACCCCGGCGAAATCCTCCGGTTTAGCGGCCCGCGCGTTGATTAGGGTCAGCTCTTTGAAATAGAGGTCATAGAACGGCAGTGAGGCCTCGGTGGCGTTCATAATCCCGAACAGCAGGATGCGGCCGCCGGGGCGCGCTATGCGAACGGCATCCGCTAGCGCTGAGACGGTTCCGGTGCATTCGATCACTACGCCGGCCCCGCGTCCGTCCGTCGCATCCAAAACTTTCGCCATCGCCCCGTCGCCCGCTGCAATCGTTACATCGGCGCCCAACTCTTCTGCCAACGCATTCTTAAACCGGCTGCGGCTAATTCCGATCAGGGTACCCGCGCCGCGCGCCTTTGATAACTGCACATGCAGTTGGCCCGAGACTCCCAGCCCGAGCACGGCCACTGTCTCGCCCAGGAAAAACGGCACCTGGCGCTGCGCGTGCAGGCACGTGGTTGCCACCTGGATTAACGGGGCCGTCCGGCTGTCAATTGCTTCGGGTAGCCGGAACACGTGGCTCGCCGGAACCGCCAGATATTCCGCGAATCCACCTTCCGCGTCCCGGCCGGCGAGCCGCCCATTTGGGCAAAGATTGGTCTGTCCCGCGCGGCAGTGGAAGCAAATGCCGCAAAACAGCATCGGGTCGATGATCACCCGGTCGCCGGTGCGAACCCCAGGGCCAGGTTCCCCGCTCGTAACCTCCCCGGCCATTTCGTGGCCCATGATCAGCGGATGGCGGACACGGATCGCGCCTTTGAAGATCTTGAGATCGGTCCCGCATACGCCCGAGTGCGTAATCCGAACCTGTACTTCGCCGGGCCGCGGCTCACGGACCGGGACTTCTTCCCATGCGAGCGCGCCGGGAGCGCGCAGTACCATCGCCTTCATCGTGCCGGCCGGCATATTGCGGTGGTTTCATCATACATCCCCGGTTACGCCGGTTTTGCCGCAGTGCGAAGCGTTTGCGATTGCTTTCCAACACCGCCGGTGATTTAATGAGGCGACATGGCGGGAAGAGCACTGAGACCGGCTACCGAGCGCTTGAATGCTGGGGTTGCGCGCAATAGTGAAGCGCCGCCGCGGCTTACCGGGGCGCAGAAACGCGTCTTTTGGGCCGCTTGGGGCGGTTGGACTATGGACGGCATGGACTCATTCATCCTATCTTTAGTCCTGGTACCTGCGTTGCGAGATGTACTGCCGAACTCCGGGATAGCCGCCACGCCCGCCAACGTGGGTTTCTATGGTGGTCTGCTCTTTGCGCTTTTCATGGTGGGGTGGGGAACCGCGCTGGTTTGGGGCCCTGTTGCGGACCGCTTCGGCCGCGCGCGCACGCTCATGTTGACCATCCTGTGGTTTTCGCTATTCACCTTCCTCGCGGCCGGTTCCCAAAACGTGTGGGCGCTGGCGATTTTCCGTTTCCTCGCCGGTGTGGGCATCGGCGGGGAGTGGTCCATAGGCGCATCCCTGGTTTCCGAGGAATGGCCGGAGCAGCGCCGGACCTGGGGCGCGTGTCTCATGCACACCGGTTACTATTTCGGTCTGCTGCTCGCGGCGCTTGCCAACTATTTCATCGGCACCAAATTCGGCTGGCGATGGATGTTTGTGGCCGGCGGTTGCCCGGCGCTGCTCGTGGCCTTCCTGTATAACAAAATCCATGAGCCGGCCCGCTGGAAAACCAAGCGGGCGGAGCTTGGCTCGCAGTTGACGATGCATCGCGCCTTCGTGAAGCTGTTCTCGGATCAGTACCGCCGCCGCACTATTCTCAATTCGATTTACCTGATCGCGTCCATTGTCGGATTATGGGCGGGCTCGGTATATGTGCCGTCTGCAGTCACGTATCTCGCGGAACGGGCCGGCCGATCCCCGGCCGATGTGACGCGCCTGGCCTCCTGGTCTACCGCCATCCTGGGCGTGGGCACTATTGTGGGAGCGCTTTTAACGCCCCTGGTTGCGAGCCGCGTGGATCGCCGGACCACCTTGGCCGTTTTCTTTGCGCTCATGCTGATCTTCCTGCCGCTCTCCTTCGGCTACGTGTTTTATATGGGAATGGGCGCTCTGGGATGGTTCCTGGTCTCCACGTTCTTTCTGGGCATCGGCGGGGCCAACTTTGCCGTGTATTCTTTCTGGATTCCCGAACAGTACGAAACCGAGTGCCGTGTGAGTGCCTTTGCGTTCACCACCAACATCGGTAGATTCGCGGGCGCGGGTCTAACGTTCCTGGTGGGTACCGGAATTCGCTACTTCGGCAGTCTGGGTACGCCGGTGGCTCTCACCGCTGTGGCATTTGTGATCGCCCTGTTGCTGCTGCCGCTCGGTGCGGAGACGAAGGGCAAAGCCCTGCCCTCGTGAGATAATTGGAATCAATTCGGAGGAGAACCTCCGTTGCGTTCCGTACGCACATGCCCACCATTCGCTTTACATTGAACGGTCAACCTACGGAGGCCCGTTACGAACCGGGCATGGACTTCCTCGAAGTGTTGCGCGAAGAGTGCGGCATCCTTTCACCTAAAAACGGCTGCGCTCCCGAAGGCACCTGCGGCTGCTGCGCGATCCTGGCGGATGGTCAGCCTGTACTCAGTTGCTTGCGGCAGCCGGAACGTATGGAAGGCCACGAAGTCGTGACCGTGGAGGGCATGCCCGAAGACCTGCGCCGCCTTCTTAGCGAAGCCTTCGTGCTCGAAGGCGCCGTGCAGTGCGGATACTGTATTCCCGGCATCCTAGTTCGCGCCTCGGCACTGATACAGAAGAGCGCAACCGCCGACCGCAACGCTGTGGCGCGCGCGCTGAGCGGGCATCTTTGCCGCTGCACCGGTTACGCGCGAGTGATCGATGCCATCCAAACCGCCGGGCTGGCCTGGAAGAACGGTGGAGCACTGCCGGACGCTGAACCACGACGCCATTTCTATTTCGGAGAAGAGTACGGCATGCGCCGCGAAACATCCGAAACCGGCCATGCGAACGGTATTGGAAAAGCGCTCGGGCGTTACCGCGGCCTCGAACAGGCTTTGGGCGAGAATCCATTCATCGACGACATGCGGGTTCCGGGGATGCTCCATGCCGCGCCTGTTCTGAGCGCACATCCGCGCGCTAAGGTTCTCGCGATCGACTCTCAGAAGGCTGCGGAGATGACCGGCGTTTGCCGTATCCTCACCGCATCGGACGTGCCCGGGCAACGCGGCACCGGGCTCGCGATCCCCGATTTGCCGATATTTGTAGCGGTCGGAGAGACCACTTGCTGTGTCGGCGACATGCTCGCGCTGGTGGTGGCCGATACCGCTTTTCACTCCCGCCGCGCCGCCGAGAAGGTCGAAGTGGATTACGAGGTGTATGCGCCGGTAACCGATCCTTTCGCGGCGCTCGAACCGGACGCGCCTCAGGTGCATGCACCCGGCAATCTGCACGTGCATCCGAACCTGCTCGAGACCACTGCCTTCGCGCGCGGGGATGTTGATACTGCTCTAGCGTCCTCCGCCCATGTCATCCACCAGACGTTCCACACTCAGCCGATCGAGCCGGCATTCCTGGAACCGGAAGCATGTCTCGCGCTGCCCCAGGCAGACGGCATCAAGGTCTTTACCCAAAGCCAGGGCTCTACCTACGATCAAAGCCAGATCAGTAAAGTATTGAACCTACCGCCCGAAAAAGTGGAGATTCAACTCGCATCGAGCGGCGGAGCATTCGGGGCCAAAGAGGAGCTGTCGATTCAGGCCCAGACGGCGCTCGCGGCGTTTCTGCTAGGCCGGCCGGTCAAAACCGTTCTTACGCGGCGGGAGTCCACGCAGCTTCATCCCAAGCGCCACCCCATGACGCTTGAGTACACCGTAGGCGCCGATCCCGAAGGCCGCCTGCTCGCGGTGCGCGCACGCATCGTGGGCGACACCGGCGCCTACTCCGGCACCGGCGGCAAGTGCCTGCTGCGTGCCGCCTGCCACGCCTGCGGCCCTTACAGTGTGCCGAACGTAGATATCGAATCGAAAGCCGTTTTCACCAACAACCCCACGAGCGGCGCGATGCGGGGATTCGGCACCAACCAGGCGCATTTCGCGATGGAAGGCATCATGGATATGCTGGCCGAAAGAGTGGGCGTGGATGGCTACGATATCCGGGAACGCAATATTCTCGGTCCCGGGGACGCCTTCGCCACCGGCCAGATCATGCGCCAGAGCTGCGGCATCCGGCAGACGCTCGAAGCCGTTAAGGACATCTACAAGAGCGCGCGCTACGCCGGTATCGGCTGCGGTATTAAGAGCACCGGCATTGGCAACGGCACCATCGACAGCGGACACGCGCTGATTCGCGTTCTTCCAGATGGCCGCCTTGAAATCCTGACGGGGTACACGGAGATGGGTCAGGGCGTATTCACTACGATCCGCCAGGCAGTGTGCGAAGAGACCGGGCTACCGCTCGACGTTATGACCGTGCGCTGGGACAAAGAACTCGGCGCCAAATGCGGCGAAACGTGGGCGTCCCGTGCCACCACGCTCAGTTGCGCCGCCGCCCAGCGTGCCGCGCGCCAGCTTGCGGATGATCTGAAGCAATCGAGCTTGGCCGACTTGGCCGGCCGCGAGTATACCGGCGACTACGTCTGCAACTTCACCACTCGCCCTGGAACTCCTGAAGCACTCACGAATCCCACTACCCATTTAACCTTCAGCTACGCAACACAGGTTGTGATTCTCGGCGATGATGGCCGCATCGAGCGCGTGGTCGCGGCGCATGATGTCGGCCGCGCAATCAACCCCAAAGCTTGTGCCGGGCAGATCGAAGGTGGCGTTCACATGGGACTCGGCTACGCGCTCTCCGAGGATTTTCCGTGTACCGGCGGGCGTCCCGATTCGCTGGCACTGAAAGATCTCGGCATTCTGAAAGCTAAAGACACGCCGCCGGTAGACGTGATTCTGATCGAAGTCCCCGACGAAGTGGGCGGATACGGAGCCAAGGGCGCGGGCGAAATCGGTCTTGTACCGACTGCTGGAGCGGTCGCGGCCGCGCTGTATTCTTATGACCGCATTCGCCGCTTCCGCCTGCCGATGCAGGATGCTCCCGCCGCGGCACCCTCTGTGCCGAAATCCCGCCGTAAACGCGCAGTGCTCACACCGGCGTAGGCGAATTATGCGTCAGCCGGCGAGGTTTCCGCTTCCCGCAGAATCCGTGCGGCGCGCAGCATCACGGGCGTGTCCACCATCTCACCCGCGGCGCGAACGGCAGCGCCCTTCGATGCCTCGGCTGCCTCTATGACGCGCCGCGCCCACTCGATCTCTTCGGGCGTCGGCCGAAAGCACTCATTCACGTGCGAAACCTGCTTGGGGTGAATGCAAAGCTTGCCTCCGAATCCCAGCCGGCGGCTGCGCAAGGTGGCGGCGCGCAGGGGTTCCGCATCGTCGATTTCGGTATTGATTCCATCTACCGGCGGCGCGATGCCTGCGAGTCTCGAGAAGAGCACCAGTTGCGAGCGGAAGTAGAGCAGTTCGTGAGTATTACCGTGGATCCCAAGATCAAGCTGAAAATCGAGCGCCCCAAAAATGAGCCGCCGCACGGCGGTGTCTTGAGCGATAGCGAGGGAGTTCGAGAAACCGTTGGCCGTTTCGATCAAAGGCAAAATCGGAACTGGACCACCGGCCTGCTCTTCGAGCGCGCGCAGGTGCTCCACGCCTTCCGTCTTGGGTAGAATCACGGCGCGAACACCGGGCTTCCGGCATAAAGCCGCATCGCCTGCGAACCACGCGGTGTTCACAGCATTGATTCGCACGATCACAGGATGCTCGGAATTTAGCCATGCGTCCACAATTTCGCGAGCGGCGAGCTTATCGGCGGGCGGGACCGCGTCTTCGAGGTCGACGATCACCTCATGCGCCCCCGATGCACACGCTTTTAGAAACCGGTCGGGCCGGTTGCCGGGAACGAACAGGAAAGAACGGGCAGGCGATGGCTCGTCGAACGTCTTCAACATGTCGCGGTGGCGTCCATGGCCAGCCCGCCGCGCGCATTCCGAGCCCACAGGTGAACGCTGCTCCCATCCCCGGCCGGCGCCCCACAGACAGAGAATGGCGCGGTGTCGAATATGGGGCTCACGGCGCGGAATGTGAAGCTGGTGATCTGCGCCTGAGGCAGGTTGCGCCGCACGAGATCCGTCAGCAAGGTCGCGAGTAGAGGGCCATGCACCACCAGGCCCGGATATCCTTCCACCTCGGTTGCGTAGCGGCGATCGTAGTGGATGCGGTGGCCGTTGAAAGTTAAGGCGGAATACCGGAATAGCAGAACGTCATCGGGGACGATGGTGCGTTCCCATGCGGCGGAGCCCGGAGCGGCAGGCGGCTCCGGCGCGGATTCGCCAGGCTGCGTGTTGCCGCGGTACACAATATCGTGCTGTTCGGTTACAGACGGCCCGTCAGACCCTGAAATTTGGTGTTTCACCACGACAAAGACGAGTGGGCCGGTGCGCCCATCTTTATGGTTCACGCTCGCAATCGACGATTCTCTCGTGATCGCTTCCCCCATGCGGATTGGGCGGTGAAACTCGAGGCGGCTGCCTGCCCACATGCGGCGCGGCAGGGGAACCGGCGGAAGAAACCCGCCGCGTACAGGATGCCCGTCCGGTCCCAACTCCGATTGCCTATAGACCGGAAGAAAGTAGAGCCAATGCCACAGCGGCGGCAAGGGGTCGCCGGGTGCGGCCGGGGGATCGTCACGATCGAGAGTTGCCGAAAGGGCTGCTGCCGGTGCCGGGGTCACTTGATCGGAGCGGGTTTCTGTCTTTCCGATCCATTGTTGTAGATGTTCAATATCCAAGCAACGCTCTCATCCATGATAGACTGGCCGGGCGGCGGGCGAATGGGAGAGCGGGTGAATTCCGGTTGGCGCATGTGGGTAGCGTCGGGAGCCATCATGCTGTGCTCCTGGCTCTCCTATGTAGACCGTCAGACGCTGGCCGTGCTCTCTCCCACGATTCTCAGGGACACTCACCTGAGTGTGAGCAATTACGCCGATGCGGTTTCCGCGTTTTCCATCGCCTACATGATCGCGAATCCTGTGTGGGGATCGCTTCTCGACCGGATCGGCCTGCGTATCGGGATGGTGCTCGCGGTAAGTTTGTGGAGCATCGCGAGCGTGGCTCACGCCTGGGTCAGCGGGTTCTTGGGTTTCGCATCGGCGCGAACGGTCCTGGGCTTGGGCGAAGGCGCAACCTTTCCGGGGGGCCTGCGGACCTCGCGCGATTCGCTGCCTCGCGACCGCCAGTCGCGCGGCATGGCGATCGCGTACAGCGGTTCCACCTTGGGTACGATCATGACGCCGCTGCTTGTGACGCCTGTTGCCCTTCGGCTTGGCTGGCGCGCGGCTTTCCTGATCACCGGCATTCTCGGCGCGCTATGGCTGGGTTTTTGGTGGTACATCTCGCGGCCGCCGTGGCTCGTGCCGTCGCGGCGAACCGCTAAGATCCGTCTTCCCAGGATTGCCGAGCGGCGCTTCTGGATGCTCTTTGCGGGCATGGGCCTCGGCGGCGCTCCCTTAGGCACAGTGTTGACCATGAGTCCCGTATATTTGAACCGCGTACTCGGAACATCGCAGGCCGAGTTGGGCAAGATTCTTTGGATGCCCACTCTCGGTTGGGGCCTGGGTTACTATTTCTGGGGCTGGATCGCAGACCGGTATGTACGCGATGACCAGCGTCCGGTGCGGCTCTATCTCCTGCTTGCGGCGCTAGGCTTGCCGCTCGCCTTGGTCACAGCTACTAACTCCGAAATCGCGGTGCTGGCGCTTTTCTTCTGGGGCATGTTCATTGCGGTCGGGTTCATCACGCTGTCGCTGCACGTGGCCGCGCGCGCCTATCCCGGCGACCAGACCGGAATGGTGGCCGGTATCGGTTCCGGAGCATGGGGCGCAATTCAGGCCTTGGTGCTGCCGGTGTATGGCCGCTGGTTCGACCTCAAGCTGTACGGAGCGGCATTCGTCTCCATGACGATTGTGCCGCTCGTGGGAACTGCGATCTGGCTCGCGCTCACAAGGGGGGGGTACGCCGCGCGTGGTACCCGCGGACGAGCGCGTGGGCAGCACTGCATCCGCTGACTAGATACCCAACTCTTTGAAGGTCTCCTGCGCCACGCGGAACGAGTCCACTCCGGCGGGAATGCCGCAATATATCGCCACTTGCAGGAAGACCTCGCGAATGTCTTCCTTGGTGAGGCCGTTATTCAGGGCGCCCTTGATGTGCATCTTGAGTTCGTGCGGCCGGTTTAGAGCGGAAATCATAGCAAGGTTGATGATGCTGCGTGTGCGGCGGTCCAGGCCGGGACGCCCCCACACCTCGCCCCAACAGTATTGGGTGGTCAGCTCCTGGATGGGACGATTGAAATCGTCGGCAGAGGCAATCGCTTTATCCACGTAGTCAGCGCCCAGCACCGCGCGCCGGATGCTCAGGCCCTTTTCGAACATGTCACGATCCACGAATCTCTCCTTAGACTTGTTGAATTGATCTAACAGTGTATCAGCGGGTTCGCGGAACTTTGCTAGACGGCAGTTCTGGCGGCTTTACCCAGGCGCACGGCATTCTCCATCAGCGTAAGGCCATGGTTGCCCTCCGCGGTAAGCAGCGATTCCGGGTGGAACTGAACGGCCTCAATGGGCAGTTCCCGATGGCGAATGCCCATAATCACGCCTTCCTCAGTTTCGGCTGTGATTTCGAGACAGGCGGGAAAGGTCTCTTTGCGCGCATAGAGTGAGTGGTACCGGCCCACATGAAACTCCGCGGGCAAACCTTCAAAAATGCCGGCGCCCGAGTGGCGAATGGTGGATGGTTTGCCGTGCATGGGGTAATCGAGCACGCCAAGGTCGCCGCCGAACGCCTCCACAATACCCTGTAAGCCGAGGCACACGCCAAACACCGGAATACCAAAGCGCACGGCCGTTTTGACCAGGTTCGGGATGCCGAAATCGTTTGGCCGGCCCGGGCCCGGCGAAATCACGATCATGCTGGGAGCAATTTCAGAAATCAGAGCGGGGGGAAAGCCCGCGCGGTAAGTGACTACTTCGGCCCCGGTCTGGCGCGCATAGTTGGCGAGGGTATGAATGAAGCAGTCGTCATTATCGACCAGCAGCAGCCGCGCGCCTGCGCCGGCCGATTCGCGTTCGATAGGGGCCGCAAAGGATGAAGGTGCGGCCGTGCCCAAAGTACGGAAGAAGCCCGTCGCTTTGAGCCGCGTCTCGCGCTCTTCCATCGCGGGAATGGAGTCGTATAGCAGAGTGGCGCCTACGGGATAAGAAGCCATGCCGTCGCGCAGGTAGGTAGTGCGTATGAGAATGCCCGTATTGATGTCGCCATTGAGAGAGATCATCCCTACGGCGCCGCCGTACCAGCCGCGTGCGTCTTTTTCGAGTTTCTCAATGGTCTCGGCCGCAGCCTTTTTGGGCGCCCCGATTACAGTCACCGCCCACATATGGCTCAGGAAAGCGTCGAGCGCGTCGAAGCCTTCCTGAAGCATTCCTTCCACGTGATCCACGGTATGAAATACGCCTGCATAGGATTCGATCAATCGCCGCCCGATCACTTTTACAGTGCCCGGTTCGCACACCCGCGATTTATCGTTGCGATCCACATCCGTGCACATGGTCAGCTCGGACTCTTCTTTGGCCGACTTCAACAGCTCTCGAATGTTGTCCGCGTCGCGCAATGGGTCGCCCGTGCGCTGGGCAGTTCCTGAGATCGGGCACGTC
>JAFAWA010000235.1 GCA_019242155.1 Terriglobia bacterium
GCCCACTTCGAGATTTTCAAAAACTGTGGCAACGGGCATGCGGGTATCCTTGAAAACCCATGCACCGCTGCGGCGGTCGGGTACGCTCTCCACGGCGGGGCATTGGGACCAATCGAGATTTGCCATGATCTGCGCTCCTTCTTTCAGTTTATCGTGACGGCGGAGTATACGCCGGCTCACGGCTTTTTTTCTATTGATCTGGGTTGCTCATGCAACCCTGCTCCCGGCGAGGGTGGGGTAGCACGGCGCTGTGGCATGGTCTTATTTCAGCGTAGAATGGACGGCTATGGCGCTACCCTATGATTCACCAGTCGGATGTTCACAACGCTGGAGGCTCTACTTCAACGGTTTCCGCAGGAAGGGGGCCGCGCGACCCCTTTCCGGTGGTGTCGCTGATGTCCCATCCTTGCGCGATTAAGCCAAAGAAGCCGCACCGTCTCTGCGGCCGCTATCCTGATAAAATACAAGGACAGTATTATGCTTTCTAAAGTTGTAGTTTGCATCGCGGCAACGGCTCCGTTCATTCACGCGGCGGACGTGCGAATCGTTGAGGAGATCGTCGCTAAAGTAAATGGCGACATCATCACCCGGGGTGAGATCCAGCATAACCGCCAGCTTTTGGAACAGGACCTGCGGAATCAAGGGGTCACGGGCGCGCGTTTGCAGGACGAGCTGAAATCGCGCGAGAAGGACGGTCTTCGCGACCAGATCGACCAACTTCTGCTGGTGCAGAAAGGCAAAGATCTGAGCCTCAAAGTCGACGCTGACGTTACCCGCCGCTTGGCCGAGATCCAGGTGCAGAGTAAAATCACCGATCCGGACAAGTTTCACGATTGGCTTCGCGAGCAGACCGGCATGGCGTTCGAAGACTTCAAGCAGCAGATGACCAATCAGTTGCTCACGCAAAAAGTGATCGGCGAAGAGATCGGCTCCCGTATTAACATTCCCGAGGCGGATCTGCGGAAGTACTACGACGAGCACAAGGGCGAATTCGTTCGCGAAGATCAGATCTTCATGAGCCAAATTCTCCTGTCAACCGAAGGAAAAACACCCGAGCAGATTGCTGCCGCGCAAAAGAAAGCGGCCGATCTGGTAGCGCGCGCGCGCAAAGGCGAGAAGTTCGGCGACTTGGCTCGCAGTAACTCGGACGATCCCGAAACCGCCAAGAACGGTGGCGAGGTGCCGCCGTTCAAGCGCAGCGATCACCTGCTCCGCAAAGAAATCGAGGATGTCGTGTTCACGATGAAGAAGGGCGCCGTGACCGATCCCATCAGAGTTCCCCAAGGTCTCCTGATCCTTCGCGTGGACGAACACTACGAAGCCGGCCAGGCCAGTTTCGAGGAGGTCAAAGAAGAGATCACGCAGAAGCTGGCCGGACCGCTGATGCAGCCCAAAGTGCGTGACTACCTGACCAAACTACGTGCCGACGCATTCCTCGAAATCAAAGACGGGTACGTCGATACGGGAGCCTCCCCGGGTAAAGATACGCGCTGGAAAGACGCCCTGGAGTTGAAGCCTCAGACCACCACCAAAGAAGAGGTCGCAGCTCACCACAAGAAGAAGTTGCTCTGGGTGGTTCCAGTCGGTAGTTCGAAGCCCACGGGCAGCTCCGCTCCCGCCGGGACGGCCGCGCCCCCTAAGCAATGAAGTCGCCTTACGTAAACGAAGTTGAACCGAATCGGGTCATTACCACCAGCTTTCTTGTCCACTCCAAAGAGATCCGGCAGAAGAAGAGCGGCGAGTTGTACCTGTCACTGCTTCTGGGTGACCGTACAGGTGAGCTGGACGCCAAGATGTGGGACAACGTCAACGATGTCATCGACAGCTTCGACCGTGATGACTTCGTAAAAGTGAAAGGCCTGATCCAGGTCTTTCACAATCGCCCGCAGTTGACCATTCACAAAATGCGGCGAATGGATGACAGCGAGATAGAATTCGGCGACTATTTTCCCTGTTCGCGCCGTGATCCGGCAGAGATGTGGTCCGAGTTGCGCCGTTTGGTCGCGGAGATGCGGAATGCGCATCTAAAGCGGTTGATAGAGGCAATGCTGGACGACCCGGAAATCGCAGAAAGGTACCGCCGGGCGCCCGCCGCCAAGCAGATTCACCACGCCTGTCTGGGCGGGTTGCTCGAGCATGTGCTATCGCTTTGCGTTCTGGCGCGCATGACCGCCAGCCACTACTCCGAAATCGATTACGACCTGCTGCTTACCGGGGTCGTGCTCCATGACCTGGGCAAGATTTACGAGCTCAACTACGAGAGAGGCTTCTCCTATTCGAACGATGGCCAGTTGCTGGGGCATATCTCGATCGCCTTACGTATGGTGGCTGACAAGCTTCGCGGCCTTCCCGATTTTCCAGCGCCGCTGCGGTCATTGGTCGAGCACATGATACTCAGTCATCATGGCCAGTTGGAATTCGGTTCGCCCAAGGTACCGCAGTTTCCCGAGGCTCTGCTGCTGCATCACATCGACGATATGGACTCGAAGATGGAATGCATGCGGGCATTGATCGAACGCGATCGGCAGGTGGAAGGTTGCTTCACCACCTACAATGCTGCCTTGTCCCGCACGGCGCTGAAGAAAGACCGCTATCTTACCGGGGTGGAACAGCGGGCTCGCGCGGCTTCGGCCCCGTCACCCACGCCGCCTCCCAGCGCGGATCTGCCGGATCCGCCGAGTCCGCGGCCTGCGGAACCCGCGTTGGCGGCCCATCCCCTTTTTGCTGCCAAGACCGGCTCGCTTTTCGCCGACAAACTCCAACAGGCCCTCGCGCCGGCGGCGCCCAAGCAGGAAGCCTGAATGGCCAGAACGGCTCGGGAAACCCTTCCGCCTTTGGAACTGCTCTGCCTCAAAGCCCTATGGAAATTGCGCGAAGGCAATGTAAGCGATGTGCGACGCCTGGTATGCCAGTCGCGGCCGCTCGCCTACACCACCATCATGACGGTGCTCGAAAGGCTGGTGCGCAAAGGTAAGCTTTCGCGCCGCAAATCGGGCCGTGCATTCTTGTATCTGCCCGAGGCATCGCCCGATGCCATGCGGCGAGCGGCGATCCGTGAATTGGTGGAAGGCTTCTTCGATGGTTCTGAGGAAGGGCTGATCGAGTTTCTTCTTGGGTCGCGGACGGCGCATGCGGCCGATTTTTCGGCTGAAGCGGCTGAAGCGGACGCTCTCGATCCCGTACTGCTCTAAACTGCTGCCCGCGCTCGTTCCATTCTTTTTTCGCGATAATGGAATCAAGTGCAAAACATTCTTCCAGTTCTCTGTTTTCTAGCCGGGTTCGCTTTAGCCTGGCTGGTGCTGCGCCCGAGGCGGCAGCAGCTGGCGGATACGTTTCAAGCCCTCTCGGGCGATGCCCTCGCGCGCAACAATCAGCTCTTTTTGGAGCTGGCGAAGGCCACTCTCGCCCAAACGCAGGAAAGCGCTCGCGGCGATTTGGAGAAGCGCCAGCAGGCGATTGCGGAGCTGGTCAGCCCCGTCCGGGACTCGCTGGCGAAGGTGGACACCAAAATTCAGGAGATCGAAAAGGCGCGCACCGGAGCGTACGCGGCGCTGACCGAGCAGGTACGCAGCCTGCTCGAAACGGAAGAACGCCTCCGTTCGGAAACCGGAAGGCTGGTTACGGCGCTGCGCTCGCCCAGCGTTCGCGGCCATTGGGGAGAGATTCAATTGCGGCGCGTGGTCGAGATGGCGGGTATGCTTGAGCATTGCGATTTCTCGAATCAGACCACGGTGCAATCCGAAAATGGCCGCCTGCGTCCTGACCTGTTGGTGCGTCTGCCCGCGGGTAAGACGGTGGTGGTGGACGCCAAGGCGCCTCTCGAAGCCTATCTGGCCGCAATAGAAGCCGACAGCGAAATCGTACGCAAAGCCCGGCTCTCCGACCATGCGCGGCAGGTGCGCACTCATCTGACGGCACTGGCGCGTAAATCCTATTGGGAGCAGTTTGATCAGGCGCCTGAGTTTGCTGTGATGTTTCTGCCCGGTGAATGCTTTTTCAGCGCGGCTTTGGAGAGCGATCCCTCGCTGAT
>JAFAWA010000273.1 GCA_019242155.1 Terriglobia bacterium
CTACGCCCTAAACGCTCGGCCTAAACGGCCTCGCAGGGCTACGCTCCGGCAGCGGCCCGCAGCATGGGAGAGACTAGTTACAGATGAAATAAAGGGGACACTTCTAACGAGGTAAACCAGGGGACATTTTTAAAGTGGGTTGACAACCTCGCCTCTCTGGCCTTGACGCTCGTAGGCCCTTGCGATACACTCCGCCCTTGCCTGTCCGGCTTGCCGGGTGTGCTTCTCTGAGAACGGCGGTCGCGCGTACTTGGGAGGAGAATCGTGAACAGCAGTCGAAAAATATTGGGCCTCGCGGCAGCCGCCCTTACGGCCGGCGGCTTATTGATCCTGTCCGAGTCTTTCGCCGCGCAGCAGCCGGTTGCACCTAAATTCCGCTTTGACCCCGACTGGCCCAAACCGTTGCCGAACAAGTGGAAGATGGGCGGTGTTACCGGCCTCGCGGTGGATAAGGATGACAACGTTTGGGTACTGAACCGCCCCAACGATCTGACGGACATTGAACTCGAGGCCGAGTTGGATCCTCCATTGGCGGATTGTTGTGTCCGGCCGCCGGCGATGATTCATATCGACAAAAGCGGCGAGGTCATCGGCTCTTTCGATGCGCCTCAAGGGCACGGCATGGCTGTCGATAGCAATGGATTCGTCTATATCGGGCAAGATACGGTTCGCAAATACGATCCCAAGACGGGGAAACTTGTCGGCGAAGTGCCGCGCACGAGCGAGAGGCCACCGGGAGGAGGCGACAATACTCCCCCAACCTCCGCGCATACTCGCGGCCGCGGCAGCGCAGGACCGGTGGCAGGTTTTCTGACGCCGCCGGGTGGACGTCCCCAGCCGAGCCCCGCGGCCCAGGCCGCAAGAGAAGCGGCCGTTGCAGCCTTCCGCGCTAAATATCCACCGGCAACGCCTATGATCGTGGGGGGAATCGAAGAAATCCGGCTGGATGAGCCGGCTCGAGAACTCTACGCCGCCGACAATTACTTAGGCGGGCGCGTGATGGTGTTCGACATTGACACACTACAGTTTAAGCGTGGCTGGGGCGCTTATGGGCACGCTCTGTCCGAAATGAGCACCAACGATGCAGACCGCGCTTACACTCCGGGCGGGCCGATGCCTAAAGAGTTTCGTGGCCACCTCACCCTGAACATATCCAATGATGGTTTCGTTTATGCCGCGGACCGGAACGCGAACCGAATTCAAGTGACCACTAAGCAGGGCAAGTTCGTAAAAGAGTTTATACTCGCGCCCACCACCGGCGTAGGCGGTTCCACCGGCGGCGTGATGTTTTCGCCCGATAAGCAGCAGCGGCTCTTATACATTTCCGATCTAACCAATAACCACATCTGGTTTCTGAATCGTGAAGACGGCAAGGTCATCGGCCGCATGGGAAGTATGGGTGAGAACGGAGGCCAGTTCTTCGGGCTCCACATGATCGCCGTAGACTCTAAGGGCGATATTTATACGGGCGAAGTGTTTGCCGGTGAAAGAGTACAGAGGTTCCTACCGGTTCGCCAATAACGCGAGGTTCAAGAGTACAGCGGTTTACTCGAAAGCTGTGAAGCGCGTATGCCGCGCGCATACGCTGCTTTTCCTACAAGGAACTCCTCTTCAGGAGCATCCACGGGAGTGATTCCAGCCTTTTGAAAGTTGTCTTTGATGAGTTCACGGCCCGATCGATCGAGCACGGGTAAATACGGCGCAGGCTTCAATGGCAACAGGCCGCCGTTGCCGCCCGTGACCCACTGGAAGTATTTCATGTGCGCCCACGGATGGCTTTCGTGCAATAGCAGCGGCGCTTGTAAGTCGTAAATACCCTGAATTAGGGGCTGCATCTGCCAGTACACTTTCATAGCGTCCGCGAACCGCTGCTTCGTTACCAGATCCATCATTTCCACGGCGTACGGCTTTTCCGGTGACTGTAGCGCATCCGTAATCCACAGCCCGCTCCACTGAACGTTCTTATAGCTCTTGGCGAGTATCGGGATGTGATCGAAGTTGCATGGGCCCATAATCAAGCGATCCGAGAGGCGCTCGCAAATTTCATAAGCAGTAGCGGCACTCATCGGGTGAGTCAGCTTGATGCCGACCACATTGGGAAGATCGGCCAAGCGATCAAATACGTTCAAAGGGATTCCGCTCGGATGGAATCGCCGCAGCGATGCCACCGGCGAACCATAAAGTACGACGGCGAGCGAGGTGGAGTCGATGATCTTCCGGAACTGCCCGTAGACTTCCTCTTCCGTCTGCGCACTTGCGCTCCGTGGATAACTGATCATCGTGTACGAGCAGCCTAGCTTTTCGAGGTACGGGAGATCGCCGCCTAAAGCGCCCATTCCGATCTTGCCGGCCGCCTCTTGCCGAATCAGTTCCCACATGCGCCGGGTTTGCGCGGCATTGGCGCCGTTCGCGGACACTGTGCAAGAGGTAAAGCCCTGCCGCATAGCGTGGCGGACGTCTTGACGAATGGCCTCTTCGTCAAGATCTGCGAAATCGGGCGTGAAGGAAGGAAAGATCAAGCAGCCCAACCCTTTGAGTTGATCGTGTGCCCATTCCTTCTTTTCCGACCGTGAGGCCGCTCTTGTATATCTGCTCAGTATCGCCGCGCCAAATACGCCGGCTCCGACATGATGCCCAAAATGCCTTCGATTCACAAACACCCTCCGAAACTGCTCCATCATAACCGTTCGACCCTCTCCACACAATCCGCGGCGTTGATAGGATATTTCGAGACGCGCGTTACGGTAACTGCGCGGCATGGCTAAGAAGAAAGGCGGTTACAGATGAACACTCGATGGTCCGCAGTTGCTGTGGCGGCACTCGGATTAGCGATTTTCCCGGCCGCGGGGCAAACACCGCAACCGCGACCCAGTGCTGATCCTTATTTGAATAACCAGGATCCCGGCAAAATGCAGTTTCCTCTTGCGGCTCCCGCGGGAAAAGATTCGGGCGCGATTTCGAAAGCTCCGGCGGGCGCCGCGAACCAGGGCACCCTTGATCCATCCAAATGGAAATATGGACCCGCATTCGATGCTCCGGCCGACGCCAAGATCTGGAACCCGGTAATGATCAAAATGATGAAGGGCGAAAAGGTGACCGGAGGTACGGTGTTCAGCAGCGATAGTCCGGAAACCTACTGCGCTATGGCCAACGCCGGCTACGACTTCATCTGGACCGAAATGCAGCACGATTCACGCGATTGGGAAGCCGTAGGCCGCATGTGGAAGGCATGTCCGCATGCGAAAGCCGTGCCCGGAGTGCGCGTCGCTTACACCGATGAACGCGAAATTCAGCATGCCATGGACCTGGGCGCGCTGGTAATCGTAATTCCGACCGTGCGCTCGGTCGAAGAGGGAAAGGCCGCGCGGGATTGGGCGATGTTCCCCCCGCTCGGCAAGCGCAGCCAAGGTGGTGGACAGGCGTTCGATCCTGAGATGTGGGGCAGCGTCCCGGGCGGCTATCGAAACACCATTAACCAAAACGTCGTAGTGATCGAAATGATTGAGACGCTCGATGGCGCGGCAGCGGCACGGGAGATCGCTGCTCTTCAGGGTGTAACTGCGATTTTCGCCGCTAGCGGCGATCTCGGCAACTTTTCCGGTTATAAGCAGGGAACACCGGACTATGAGCGCCTCATCAATATCGTGCACGATGCCGCTCTGGGCGCCGGCAAACGGCTGTGCGGTCCCTTCGCGTGGCGCGACCGGCCCGACTTTACCTGCTTCCAAAACGGCAGTGAAATCGCTGCCATCCAGCGCGGTGTAGCCGCCGAACTCGGACCCCTGAAGGATACGCAGGGCAAACCGGAAGTCGGACCATACGCCCCGAAAAAATAGCGGAACCGTACCAACGTTACTCCTTCGGTCCGCGTTAATGGGCTTGCCGGAGTGATCGGGTGTCACTCCGGCAGCAGGTCACGGATGCTTTTCACCGGGCCGCAGCCCCACCATATGCCCGTTCACGCCAACGTCCCTGTTGTTCTCCTGGCAGACATATTCGAGCGGGTCCCAGCCTGCTTGCCAGGAAATCTTCCACCCTACTGTCCAGGGCTTCGTATATGCGCCCGGATCATCGATCGTGGCCTGATAGTGCAGCGTGTTCTCATCTAACCGGGTGTAGCGTTCGATTACGTGAAGCTTTTCCGTGTGTGGATGACCCGCGGCATCGAGCCAGGTGCGGTCGTTAAAGCCCACCACGTCCACCACCAATGTGTCCCCCTCCCAGCGGCCAATGCTATGCCCTAGGTAGGTCGGGTTCAACTCCGGCGGTTTGGGATGGGCTCGGCCGTCCATGTAAATGATTCGCCACATGTGCGCGCCGCCCTCGTAGACCTGCAGAATGCGATCGGGCAGTTGATAAATCTGCATGGGAAACGGGGTGTTCATCATGCGCGGGATTCCCGGAGGCAGGCAATAGCCTTCCGGGTCTTCTTTCGACAAGGTGGCCTCGCGCTGCTCGTACACCTGTTTGGCCCACGGCAGAAACGGCACATCGATCCGCTGGTCCACCAGTTTTCGCTGCGTGACGCGCGTCTGCTCGTCCTTCTCACCGCCGCCGTTGCCGGAAATGTCATCGACAATGCGCGGGTTCCAAACGCCTTTTCCATTGCCCAGGTCGGGACGGCCATCGGACAGTCGCGGGACTTGATTAGCGGCCGCCTTCGCTGCAGCCGTCCCGAACCGCTCCTGTCCATCCGCAACGGGCGAAAGCAGACAAACAGCGGGGAGGATAGCTGCGAAGCATGAGCTACGAAAACCATTTCGCATGGGACGCCTCCATTCAAACCGTGATGTGGCGAGTATTTATATCAAAGCACTCAGCCGGAGTAAATCCGGTCCGACAACCGGCTCCGGCATCCTTTCGAGACGTAACCGAGCCGCGATTGCACCCTAGTCCGACTTTCGACATCTAACTCGTGTGGTGGTAGACAACTTTTATGTGGAGGCGTACCGATGGCCGAGACCGTAATTGAGAAGCCCAGGGCCGAATTTGAGACGACGCGCCGCCCCGTACCGCGGAAAAGACGTTCCATCCTGCGCCGCGGTCTAATTTTCCTAGCGCTGGTCGCGCTCCTGATTGGAGGCTATCTGGAGTGGAGGCATCTGAATACCTACGAATCGACCGACGACGCGCAGATCGACGGACATGTAAACGCAATCAGCGCGCGGATTAGCGGACATGTGACGGAGGTCCTGGTCGAGGACGAGCGATACGTTCAGGCCGGCCAGGTGTTGCTTCGCGTCGATCCGACCGATTACGAAGTAGCTGTGGCTAAGGCTGGAGCGGATCTGGCCGATGCGGAAGCGACTCTGGAGAGCTCACGCATTGGGGTGCCGATCACTTCCGCCAACACGGCCAGCCAATTGAAGACGGCCCGTTCTTCCCGTCTTGATGCCGACGCCGGTGTGCTTGGCGCGCAGCGGCAATTGCGCGCCGCGCAAGCCCGGCTGGAGTCCGCCAATGCGCAAGTGATTCAGGCGCAGGCGGATTACCGAAGAGCAAATGACGATGTGATGCGCTATAAGCAGTTGGTAGACAAGGACGAAATTCCACGTCAGCAGTACGATACCTCGCTGGCTACGGCCGATGCGGCAAAGGCGGCTGTGGATGCCCGCCGCGCCGCCGTGGCCGAAGCGGAGCAGAACATCAGTGTCGCCGAGAGTGCGCTCGAGCAGGCGAGTCAAAGAATTCCGCAGGCCGACGCCTCCGTAGAATCCGCGGCGACGGCTCCGCAGCAGGTCGCTGTGACCCGGATCCGCGTGAAATCGGCCGAAGCTCAGGTGGCGCAAAAACGCGCCCTGCTCCGCCAGGCCAATCTCGATCTCAGCTACTGCGCGATCGTCGCGCCGGTGAGCGGAGTGATCGGCAAAAAGACGGTGGAAGTAGGACAGAATATTTCGCCCGGCCAACAGCTAATGGCGCTGGTGCCGCTCGATGACATCTGGGTAACTGCCAACTTCAAAGAGACGCAGCTCCGGCGAATGAAGCCCGGCCAAGCGGTTAGATTCAGTGTGGATGCGTATGGCCGCGAGTATACCGGCAAGCTCGAAGGTTTGGGCGGCGCAAGCGGCTCGCGGTTCAGCCTGCTTCCGCCGGAAAACGCTACCGGCAATTACGTAAAGGTCGTGCAGCGGATCCCGGTTCGCATCGATGTCGATCCGGGACAAAACAATGATCACCGGTTGCGGCCGGGCATGTCGGTCGATCCCCGGGTCTTCGTTGAATAAGCGTCTGAGTGGGAGGATGTCGTGGCTGAAGAGACCAGCACCGCGGCGGCTCCATCGCCGCCGGTCGAACCCTGGAAACCGAAATTCAACCCTTGGCTGATCGCGGTTGTCGTCGCCCTCGCCGCTTTCATGGAGGTGCTCGATACCAGCATCGCCAACGTCGCCTTGCCTCACATGGCGGGCAACTTGGGAGCCAGTAATGACGAGAGCACCTGGGTACTCACGTCATATCTCGTGTCAAATGCCATCGTGCTTCCGATCAGCGGCTGGTTGGCCGGCCTGTTTGGCCGAAAGCGTTTTTTCCTGCTGTGCATTACGCTATTCACGTTGAGTTCGCTGCTCTGCGGCATCGCCACGAGCCTCGGGCTATTGATTCTGTTTCGTGTAATTCAAGGAGCGGGCGGCGGCGGACTCCAGCCCATGGCGCAGGCGATTCTCGCCGACACCTTCCCGCCGCAACAACGCGGCCTGGCATTTGCACTTTATGGAATTACGGCGGTGATGGCGCCCACCATTGGTCCCACTCTGGGCGGGTGGATTACCGATAACTATACCTGGCGCTGGATCTTTTTCATCAACCTTCCCGTGGGCGTGCTGACACTGTTCCTGGTCTACCGTCTGGTGGAAGATCCTCCTTACTTTGCCCGCTTGCGGCAGGGCGGCGTGCGTGTCGATTTCATCGGAATCGCGCTGCTGACTGTGGGTATCGGGGCACTGCAGGTATTGCTCGATAAAGGCCAGGAAGACGATTGGTTCGGATCTAATTTCATCGTGACGCTGGCCGTTATCGCCGCGGTATGCCTGGTCTCGCTCGTCATCTGGGAGTGGCACAGCAAGTCGCCTATCATCGATGTCCGGCTGTTCAAAATATTTAATTTCGCCGCCGCGAACCTGATGATGTTTGTGCTGGGCCTGGTTCTCTTCAGCAGCCTGGTGTTGATGCCTCAATTTCTGCAAACGTTGCTGGGCTACACGGCGCAATCGGCGGGGCTGGTTCTTTCCGCGGCGGGCCTTGTGCTGCTGCTCGAAATGCCGATCGTCGGCCAACTCACGACCAAGATTCCGGCCAAATACATCATCAGCTTCGGCTGGCTCTGCCTTGCCTTGGCTATGTTCTATTCGACGGTGCGGATCGATCTGGGGATTAGCTTCGGGGCGGCTACCGTGCTGCGCGTCCAGCAGGCCTTCGGACTGGGATTTCTGTTCGTGCCGATTACGCTCGCCGCATACATCGGAGTCCCGCCCGAGAAGGGCAACAGCGTGTCCGGAATGGTGAATTTCATGCGTAACATCGGCAGCAGCGTCGGCACGTCCATGGTGACCACGCTGCTTGCGCGGCGCGCGCAGTTTCATCAATCGGTGCTCGCCTATTACGCGACTAACTTCGACCCGGCGTTTCGGAATCAAGTGGCCGGGCTTAGCCGTCAACTGGTGCAATCGGGGGTCAGTCAGGCCGATTCGCAGACTCATGCGTACGGCTTGATTTACCAGATGATCGGTGCTCAATCGCAGACCCTCGCGTATATCGATACGTATATGGTGCTCGCCGTCGGCGCCGCCATCATGTTCGTGGTGGCGTTCCTGGTGCGCAGGAATGAACCGGGGGGAGGTGGAGAGGTGGCAGTAGGTTAGATACAATCTGAGCCGGGAAGGCCGGCGATGATCAGAGTAGTAACTATCGAGCGCGAGTATGGAAGCGGGGGCGGTGTGATCGCCAAAAAGTTGGCGGGGCGGCTTGGCTGGAAGTTGTGGGATCAGTTATTGACGGACGAAATCGCCCGCAACCTGGATTGTGATTGCCGGGCAGTGGAGCGGCACGAAGAACGATGCGACCCGCTATATTACCGCCTGTTTAAAGCGTTTCTGCGAGGCAGTTTCGAAGGTACCTTGAATGCTTCCCGCCTCAAGATGGTGGATAGCGACTGCGTTCGCGAGATCGCTGAGCGCGTGGTCACAACCGCCGGAAAAGAAGGCAACTCGGTGATTGTGGGACGCGGGTCGGCCCTCTACCTTCAGAACCTTCCCGATGCCTTCCACGTGTTCATCTACGCGACGGAGGAGGAAAAGATCCGCCGTCTGGAAGAGACCGGAAAGAGTCACGGCGAAGCGGTGGAACTGATCGAAACCGTGGACCGCGACCGCTACGCGTTCATCAAGCAGTATTTCGGCGTGGATTGGCCCAAGCCGCACCTGTTCGACCTGATGATCAACTCCAGAATGGGGGACGAGTTGGCGGTTGAAACAGTTCTGCACGGGATTCAAGCGTTTCGGGGTCAACCCATCCGGGTGTAAGCTCGCCGGCCGAAACGCGAGGCGCGCCAAGCTCTGGCCGAGCGCCCGTTTTAACTTCAAGCGGGATCTTCAACGACCGTTCGGCACTGCAGCAATGCATTGCGAAGTTGGGAAAGCTCGAGCGGCTTCGCGAGAAAATCGTGCATGCCCGCCTCGAAACAGATCGCCTGATCGCTCTTCGACACGTTCGCCGTCAAGGCAATCAGCCGCGGCCTTTTTCCCGGTTCGAACTCCCGGCTAATAATACGCGCGGCATCAAGACCATCCATTTCAGGCATCTGGACATCCATAAGGACCACATCATAGGGTCGTCCGCGCACCGCATCCAATGCTTCGATCCCGTTGCCGACGACGTCCGGGTCGTATCCCATCCGTTCCAGAAGCCGGACGGCAACCACTTGGTTCACCGGGTGATCTTCGGCCACGAGGATCCGCAGTGGATGCTCCTTCGCCATAACGCTGCCAATCCCCGGCGAAGACCGCTTCTTGCGGCCGCTGCCGTCTCCGTTCAACAGCGACCGGATCACTTCCTTCAAATGGTCCAGCTTTGCCGGTTTGGCAACGAAGGCATGGAAGGGTTTTTGCCCGCCCCCCGGCTGCAACTCGCGCTCCCTGATGCCGGACGAACTCGAAATGATAATGCGCATGTTCGCGGCCAAGCTAAGTTTCGAGACTCTCCGCGCGAGTTCGAGCCCGTTCATCTCCGGCATTTCGAAATCGAAAAGACCTACATCGAACCGCTCCCGCTCCAGGCGTTCCAGAGCTTGCTGAGATGAGCTGACGGTTTCCGATTCGAGCCCCCAATACCGGAACTGCGTATCGTATATCCGGCGATGGGTAGCATTGTCATCGACCACCAGAATTTTTCTCCCGACCCACAGGCTCTCTTTCGCGGGACTGGTTTCCGGCTGAGAAACGGTCTTCTGCGGAACGACGAACTGAAACGACGAACCCTTCCCTGCCTCGCTTTCTACCCAGATCCGTCCCCCCATGATCTCGGTCAGCCGTTTGCTGATCGCTAACCCCAGGCCTGTGCCGCCATACTTCCTGGTTGTGGAGGTATCTACCTGGCTAAACATCTGGAAGAGGCGATCCAGACGATCCGCCGGAATTCCGCAGCCCGTATCGCGCACGCAGAAGTGAAGTTCCGGATGGTCCGCCGCGGAAAAGACCTGTTTTACGGTCACTGTGACCTCGCCGGCACTAGTGAACTTCACGGCGTTACTGATCAGGTTCACTAATATCTGCCGCAGCCGGGTACCGTCGCCGCGAATCCGTCGTAAGATGGCGGGCTCTATCTCGGCCGCCAATTCCAGCCCCTTTTTACATGCGCCGACGGCCAGCAGGTCGATCGATTCCTCCACGCATTCCACCAAATCGAAGGGCTCGTCTTCCACTTCGAGCTTTCCCGATTCGATTTTGGAGAAGTCCAGAATATCGTTGATGAGCGTCAGCAGGGCGTCGGAAGAGGTGCGGATCGTCTCCAGGAATTCGGCTGTTTCGGCGTCCAGATCTCTCTGCAGAAGCAGACTGGTCATCCCCACAATGGCGTTCATCGGCGTCCGGATCTCGTGGCTCATGCTGGCCAGAAAATTGTTCTTGGCCCGGCTGGCCGCTTCCGCCGCGACGACCATTTCCTTCTCCTTGGTAATATCGATCGAAGCTCCAATCAGCCGTCTGGGGATTCCCTGGAGAAATTGCACGCGCGCCGTACTGCGCCGCCACCGGATTACGCCGGGCTCCGGAACAATGCGGAAATCAACGCTGTATGGTTCGCCTGTGGCAAAAGCACGATCGGAGCCTTGGGCCAGGATCCAACGGTCCTCCGGATGTACGATTTCGCGGACCAAATCGGCATGCACTCCCGCGTTCGCGTCCGCCACCCGTTCGAGCGTCGCCCACGCCTCCGATCCCTTCACCATCCCTGTGAGCAGATCCATTTCCCAAATGCCGAAAGAAGCGGCCTTTTCGGCGAGCGCCATCCGTTCGGCACTTTCACGAAGTTTTTCGAGGACTTCCTTCTCCTTAGTAATATCGATAATGGCGCCGAAGACGCGCTGCGGAGTGGTTCCGGCACGCTCCACGTGGCCCCGGTTTCGAAACCATCGCACCGAACCATCCTCGCCCACCCTGCGGAACTCGCTCTCATACGAGCCGCCCTCGGCAAAGGCTTTCTCCCGGCTCTTCTTCACGGCCGCACGGTCGTCGGGGTGAACCGCCGCATAGACCTGTTCCGCGGTGACCTGAGTAGCGTTGATTCCGAGTCCAGTCAATCGTGACGCGCCGGCCGACAGCATAAAGAGCCCGGTGGCCGGATTCCAATCCCAAATGCCGAATCCCGCAGCCTCCTCGGCAAGTTGAATTCGTTCCTCCAAGACAAGACGAGCTTCGGTCTGGGTCCGGAGGTTTTGCCGCGCCCGGGCGAGTTGAAGACGCGTGTAGGCCCAGCCGATAGAGCAGAAAACAGCGGCAAGTAACAGCAGTTCGGTTTGTAGACTGAACGGCACCTAGCATCTTATCGGGAGAATTTGGAATTTCTTTGAACGACCGCGGCAATTTTTCGTGAATTAGACCACTGTTCGACGCCGGAGAAGGCCGGCTAAGGCGAACACACCCACCGCGGTAAGGGCCGCGGCTCCGACTCCCAGTGCCATCGCGCTCGCCGCCCGCCGCTTAGGTGCTCCGCGCACGTGCTCCGGCCGGATGCCTATTCCGACGGCGCGTCCGAGTAGCTGCGGCACCCCCGGAATGCCGACAGCGATTTTCAATAGCCGCGGCGCCTCAATCGGCCCAGGGTTGGAAAAAGTCCGTACGAGCCCCTGGTGCGCTTTCAGTTGGAAAAATTGTGTAAATCGCGTGGGGAATTCGCGCCGCTGCTGTACCGCTCTCAGTTGCGAATGAGTGACGCGGCCCTCGCGCAAAGGCCCGGCAAGCAGATTCGCGGTGGCCACGGCATCCTGGACCGCCAGGTTTATGCCGACGCCGCCGGCCGGCGACATCGCATGCGCAGCATCGCCGATACAAAGCAGGCCGGATCTGTACCATGTTTGCAACCGGTTGATCTGCACCGTAAGCAGCTTGATCTGCTCCCAACTCTCCACCTCGCCGGCGCGGCCGCGCAGATATGGCGCGAGCTTCGCGAGCGTTTCTCGGAAGGCGTTCAAGCCGCATTCTTTGATTTGCGGGAATGAATCCTTCCGAATGATCAAACCGGCTTGGAAGTAGCCGCCGCGGTTGATCAGCACCAGGGCCCGTCCGTAGTTCACGATCCCGAACAGATCATCCGGGTCGTCCGCATGGCGGCTGATGCGGAACCAGAGCACATCAATGGGAACGCCGGTCTCGAGCACCTCCAGGCCAGCGGCGCGCCGAACCGTCGAATGCCGTCCATCGCACCCGACCACAAGGTCCGCTTGAATCTGTACCGGGCCTTCGGGCGTCTGCGCTTCTACACCCGTGATCCGCGAGGCATCTCGTAACAGACCGGTTGCCTCATACCCCATGCGCAGATCGAAATTGGGAAACTTCCGCGCTTCGCTGCTGAGGAAGTTCAGAAAGTCCCACTGCGGCATCAAGGCCACGAACTTGCAGCGCGTAGGAACGTGCCCGAAGCTGATCGCCTGAAAATGAAAATCCCCGAACACGCCGCCTAAAGATCGCAGTTTCTGGTGCGGCAGCTTCAAGAAATCCTCGAGCAATCCGAGTTCGTGAAAAAGCTCGAGAGTGGACGGGTGAACCGTGTCACCCCGGAAATCGCGGAAAAAGTCCTGGTGCTTTTCGAGGACCGTTACCGCCACGCCCTGCCGGGCAAGTAAGTAACCGAGCATCATGCCCGCCGGTCCGCCCCCAACTACGCAACACGTGGTGGTTATGCTTTGAGTCGTCATCTCTCGCGAGGGGGATGCGTGATTCCGAGTCCAGTATAACGGGGATGTTGGCTACGCGCGCTGCTCGAGCGGCTCTTCTTCGTACGCCCGCCGTAATCTGTCCCATGTCACTTCCAAGTCTTCGGGTAACACCCGCGTTTCCGCAATCGTGCTCATGAAGCTGGTGTCGCCGGTCCACCTGGGTAGCGCGTGCAAGTGGATGTGATTGGCAATGCCCGCGCCGGCGCTGCGGCCTAGATTCAGCCCCAGGTTTAAGCCGTCGGGATGGTAGACGGCCCGCAAGTGCTTTTCAGTCAAACGCGCCAGGCGTACCAGCTCGTATAACGTATCGTCTTCCAAGCTCTGGAGCGTGGCTACGTGCGCGTGCGGAACAATCATCACATGGCCCGAGGTGTAAGGATAACGATTGAGCATTACGACGTTGTATCGGCTGCGGTAGACTACCAGCCGCTCGCGGTCGTGGGCCGTGTCGGCGGCAGCGCCGCAGAAGATACACTCCTTCGGTTCCCCCGATTGCGTGACGTAGCGGTAGCGCCAGGGGGTCCAGAGATAATCCATGGGACTCGCGATTTACAGATTGGGGACCTGTTCCGGGGCAGGGGACTCGGTGGGCGTGGCCGCGGAGTTATTCACAACGTCTTTCAATTCTTTGCTGGGTTTGAAGTACGGAATCTTCTTAGCGGGAACTTCCACGCGGGCGCCGGTTTTTGGATTGCGCCCGATTCGGGGCTGGCGCTGCCGCGTTCGAAAACTGCCGAATCCGCGAATCTCGATCTTGTCACCGGTGCGGAGGGAGCGGACAATACTGTCAAATATTGCCTCTACGATGACCTCGGATTCCTTCCGAGTCATCTCCACGACCCGGGAGACCTCCTCAATCAGATCGGCCTTCGTCATCCAGTACTCCTTGATCTCTCAATAGTTTACGACACCGCAGTATCGCGTGAAAACGGCAAATTTGCAAGCTGCTGCAATCGGGGTACTGCTACTCGAGGTTGCGGTCTTTGAGGCTCATCACCTCTTCGATGGTGGTAGTGGCAGCGGCTGCCTGGCGCTGGTAGTCCTCTAAGCGCGTTTTCTCTTCGTCATCGGCGACGGCGCGCAGGCTAAGACCGATCTTCTTTTCCGCCTCGCTCAGTTTGATGACCTTGAAATCGAGCTCCTGCCCCACGGATAAAGGCGGCGGCGTGTCGTGGCCCCGCCGGCCGGAATAACCCGGAACCTCAGAGAAATGGCACAGGCCTTCGACACCCTCGGCCAGCTCTACGAATGCGCCGAAATTGGCTAAGCGGCAAACGCGGCCGTGCACCGTATCGCCGACCTGGTGATTTTGAAAATAGCTCTCCCAAGCGTCCGGTTGGAGCTGCTTGATCCCAAGAGAGAGACGATGTGCCGAAGAGTCGATGTTGAGGATGACGGCCTGGACGATCTGCCCCTTCTTCAGAACTTCGGAGGGATTCTTGACGCGCTTGGTCCAGGATAGATCCGAGACGTGGACCAATCCGTCTATGCCCTCCTCGATTTCGATAAATGCGCCGAAATCGGTCATGTTGCGAACCCGGCCCTCGACCACGGAGCCCACGCTATAGCGGCTATCGATCGTGCTCCAGGGGTTCGGTTGGAGTTGTTTCAGGCCCAAAGAGATCCGCCGGTCTTTGGAATGAACTTCGAGCACCACCGCTTCCACCTGGTCTCCCGGCTTCACTACCTTCGAAGGGTGCTTCATGCGCCGCGACCATGTCATTTCGCTGATGTGGATCAGGCCCTCGACGCCCGGTTCCAACTCCACAAAAGCGCCGTAATCGGTGACATTGACAACGCGGCCGATGACGCGGCTGTTTACCGGATACCGCTCGGCTACGGTCTGCCACGGATCCGGTTCGAGCTGCTTCATCCCCAGTGAGACCCGCTCGCGCCCGCGATCGAACTTCAAAACTTTAACGGTAACTTCGTCGCCCACGTGCAACAACTCCGAAGGATGCGTTACACGCCCGTAGGACATGTCGGTCACATGCAATAGGCCGTCGATGCCGCCGAGATCAATGAACGCGCCGTATTCGGTAAGATT
>JAFAWA010000351.1 GCA_019242155.1 Terriglobia bacterium
TCTCGGCCACGCATTCTGCGCCGGCCAGCGTGAAGATTGAGGCGAGCAGGTGTTCGGCGCTTTCGGCGTGCGCAGCTACGGTTTGCAGAACGCTTTCCGCGGGGGGCCGAAGATAAACAAAATCGGCCGATTTACCGCACTCGAAATCGCCAATCTCGCTTTCGAGCCCGATGGCTTCGGCGCCCGCAAGGGTCGCCAGGTAGAGCAAGTGTGCGGGTGAAAGATTGACTCCGGCGTCATTGGCCAGGCGCTGCACAAGATATGCCTGAAGCGCTTCTTTCAGCATTCCGAATCCGGTGCCGCCGCCCGCGTCCGTTCCCAGAGCGAAATGCACTCCGGCGTGCAGATGCCGCCGCATGGGAAAGATCCCGCTGCCCAAAGCCGCGTTACTTGAAGGGCAATGCGCCACAGAGCTGCCGGCCACGGCCATACGTTCGAGTTCGGAAGCAGTGGAGTGGACGCTATGAGCCAAAACGGAGCGGCGCGAGATCAACTGAAATTTTTCGTAAACTTCCAGGTAATCGCGTGCCCACGGGAACAGGCGCCCGATCTCTCCGATTTCGGCTGTGTGCTCGTTGATGTGAGTCTGGAACCGCACCGTTGGATGTTCGGCAAGCAGCGTCTGACAGACTTCCAGGAGAGCCTCCGACGCCGAGAGAGCAAAGCGAGGGGTTACGGCGTAGAGCGCGCGTCCTTTCTTGTGAAAGCAACGGATGAGCTGTTGATTCGCCTCATACGCCGTTTCGGCGTCTATATGCAGTTCGGGACGGAGCAGCCGGTCGGAGATCACGAGGCCGCTGACGATGCGCAGTCCGGCGCGGGCGGCCGTTTCAAAAAGGGTGGCGACTGCGGGCGCGAAGTGAGCGCCGAACACGAGCGCAGTGGTAGTGCCGTGGGATGCGAGCGCGCGCACGAACTCCGAAGCCACGGCCTGCGCGTACTCGGGGTGACTGAATTTGGCCTCTTCCGGCAGTGTGTGGTGTTCGAGCCAGTCGAGCAGCGAGTAGCCCAGGCCGCCCAAAACACGCACCTGTGGATAATGAACGTGCGTGTCGACGAAGCCCGGCAGCAGGAAACCGCCGCGCAGATCGCGGGTGACGGCATCGGGATGCGCCGCGGCGATAGCGGCGTAATCGCCGCAAGCGGCAACCCGCCCGTTTTGAATCAGCAGAGCTCCATCGGACAAGGCTTCGAGCGCGTTCTCGTGCTGAAACGGATTTCGTGGAGTATGAAAGATGCAGGCGCGGAGGAGTTCGCCGCCCGGATGCGCGTTCATGTGCGCACGGCTCCGACGGCCTCCGGCACGGGCTGTATAGAGGAGGCGAGGGCGCGGTCGCGCGCCCAGAAGACCCGCTCTGGAGTCAGTGGACTATCGAGGGCGATGATGCCGCTCGCGCCAAATGCGGCAATCGCGTCGCGCAGTGCTTCGCGGACAGAAAGGGCGAGCATCAGGGGCGGCTCTCCTACCGCCTTGCTGCCGAGAATGACTCCGGGTTCTGTGGCCCGCTCGAGAAAACGCACTTCGAAGACGTCGGGTAGCTCGGACCATGAGGGCAGTTTGTAAGTCGAAGCGCTGCCCGTTGCGACGCGCCCCTGCTCGTCCCAGAGCAGCTCTTCGAGCGTCAGCCAGCCCATACCCTGCAGGAACCCGCCCTCGATCTGGCCGCGGTCGATTAAGGGCGCGATGGAATCGCCGACGTCCTGCAAAATGTCGACCCGCCGCACGCAATATTGGCCGGTGAAGCCATCCACTTCCACTTCGGAAACGGCGGCGCCGAACGCAAAGTAGTGAAACGGCCGGCCCTGGCCGGTTTGGGGGTTGAAGTGAATGTCGGGCGTGCGGTAGTAGCCTTGCGCGAATAAAGGCACACGGGCACGGTAGGCCGCTTCGGCCACTTGAGAAAACGGAATAGCTGCCTGGCCGGGTCCGGATGGCGAAACGAAGCCATTTTGAAACTGGATCTGGTCCGGCGCGCAATGCAAAAGGGCCGCGGCTACCGGACGGAGACGCTCCTGAATTTGGCGGCAGGCATCCGCCACAGCCGCGCCATTCAGATCGGTGCTGGCCGAGGCCGCCGAAGCGGAGGTATTGGGCACCTTATCGGTGCGGGCCGGCATCACGCGGATCGCGTCCATCGTGACGCCCAGTTGAATCGCCGAGATCTGCCGGATCTTCGTGTAGAGGCCCTGGCCCATTTCGGTGCCGCCGTGGGTCACCTGAACGCTGCCATCGCGGTAAACCAGCACCAGCGCCGCGCCCTGGTTGTACCAGGTGGCGGTGAAAGAGATGCCGAATTTTACCGGCGTAATCGCGAGACCGCGTTTAGAGTGGGGACTGGCGCTGTTGAACCGTTCAATGGCGGAACGGCGCTGCGCAAAAGAACTGGTGCTCTTCAGCGCGCCCCAGATCTCCGAGATCCGGCCGGCATCTTTCACCGTCTGTCCGTAGTGCGTGGCCTGACCTTCGCGGTAGAAATTGCGCTCGCGGACCACCTCGGGAGGAAGCGACAGCGTGCGGGCAATCCGATCGAGGATATCTTCAATGACCAGCATTCCCTGGGGACCGCCAAAACCGCGGAAGGCCGTCTGCGAAGTCTTATGGGTGCGGCAGATCAGACCGACGGCTTCGACCGCGGGCAAGAAGTAGCAGTTATCGAGATGAAACAGCGCGCGCCCCATTACCGGTTCGGAAAGATCCAGGCTCCAACCGCCATCGGAATAGAGGGCGGCTTTTAAGGCGAGGACACGGCCCTCATCGTCGAAGCCGGCTTCGAAGCGGGCGAGGAACGGATGCCGCTTGCCGGTGAGCGCCATATCGAGGACTCGCGGCAGGCGTACATGCACGGGCCGCCTGGTTTTCCACGCGCCGAGAGCGGCTACGGCGGCCCAGAGGTTCGCTTGCGATTCCTTGCCGCCAAATGCGCCGCCCATCCGCAAGCACTCGATGCCGACCATATGGCGCGCGAGGCCGAGCACGCGCGCGACAATCTCCTGCGTTTCGGAGGGGTGTTGCGTGGAGGAGTGGACGCGAACCCCGCCGGTCTCGTCGATCCAAGCCAGAGCGTTTTGCGTTTCTAGATAAAAATGCTCTTGGCCCCCGATGTGGATTTCGCCTTCGAGGCGGTGCGGAGCGCTCGTGAGCGCCGATAGAGCATTGCCGCGCTGCAACCTAATTGGAGGACCGAGGAAGGACGCGGCGGCGATCGCCTCTTCAATGGTGAGAACGGGGGGAAGCGGCTCGTACTCGACGCGCACTTTGGCGGCCGCGCGGCGCGCCGCGTCGACGGTGTCGGCCAACACCCACGCTAGGGGCTGGCGGTGATACTGGAACTCGACCGGGAAGACCGGTTCATCGTGGCGGACTGCTCCGGTGTCGGCTTCCCCGGGGACATCAGCGCCGGTGAGAACCGTGTACACGCCCGGTTCGGCGAGCGCGGCATCGAAATCGAGTGATGTCACGGTGCCGTGCGCGGCGGCCGATAGCACAGGCCAGGCGTGCAGCGTTCCGGCGAAGCGGCCCGCCAGGTCGTCAGTATATAGCGCGGAGCCGCTGACGTGGCCGCGCGCGCTTTCGTGCGCGATCATGCCGCCTGCTCCCGGATCTCAAACGCAAATTTTTCGATGAGGGACTTCGCCATCGCCAGGCGGTAGCCCGCCG
>JAFAWA010000373.1 GCA_019242155.1 Terriglobia bacterium
CTCGAGCAGATTAACGTTCTCCAGGGCGCCTTCATGTGGGTCTTCCTGCCGGGACACGGTGCGGTCGACCTGAACGCGGGCACCGTCAGCTTTTTTGGTGACGGTAATGAACGAATCGAGACGACAAGCGTCGAAGACACAGCGCGACTCATCGCGCGGGTCGCAACCGATCAATCGGTCGAAGCCGGAAAATTCGCTATCGCAGGTGACCGCGTTTCGTTTCGCGAAGCTGGCGAAATCGTTTCAAACATAACGGGGCGGCGGCTGAAGCCGGTCTCGCTAGGGAGTGAAGATGACCTGCGCGCCGCGATGAGGGTGGCCGATCCAGAGAAACGGGTCATCCTTGCTTACCAACTTTACATGTTGAACGGCCAAACTGCCCTTACGGATCTCCAGAACGCACGTTATCCGGACATCCACCTGGAGCGGTTCGCCGACTTCGCTGCACACGAGCTTCCGCCCAAGACCTAATCTATTCATAATCCCAATCAATAGGAGCCGCAATGCCCGACACACCGCATTTTCCGCCCATGCCCGGTGCCACTGGATTCATTCATCGCAACGATCAGGCGCCAGCATATTGGATGCAGGACATCCTGTGGATCATGCTCGCCGATGCGAAAGACACCGGTGGGCGCTGGTCAATGATGGAGCAACTCATGCCGATGGGTGCGGGGCCGCCGCCTCACAAACATTTGTGGTCAGATGAAACCTTCTATATCCTTGACGGACAGATTACCTACCTGATTGAGGGCGAGATCAAGACGGCCGGCAAGGGCTCATTCGTCACCATTCCGCGCAATACTCGTCACGCTTTCCGTGTCGACAGCGATACGGCTCGCATCCTGAATGGCTACACGCCGGCGAGCATGGAGGCGATGATCGCCGAACTTGGTAAACCTACGCGGCAGCTGACGCTCCCGCCGGAAAGCCCTAGCGCGCCTTCCGGCACGATGCCTGATGATCTCCTTACCCGCTACGGCCTGATCTGGCTCGATGAACCGGACCCACTTGAGCCCCGCGGTCATCGCAAAAAGGTCTCCGATGGCTAGCGACACGCGCGCCCTGCCAGCCGTTCCCGGCTCCATGCCCTTCGTTCACAACGTCGATACAGCGCCCGCGTACTGGTGGCTCGACATCCTGTGGATTATTCTGGTGAACAGTGAGGATACCGGTGGGCGCTATTCGCTGATATACGAGGCGCTGCCCGAGGGATCGGGTGCCCCGCCGCACAAGCACACCTGGTCCGACGAGCATTTCTATATCCTCGACGGCGAGATCACCTTTCTCGTCGGCGACGAGATCAAGGTTGGCCGCAAAGGCGACTTCATCTTTGTACCTCGCAACACGCGCCACGCGTTTCGAGTCGACAAGGAAGCCGCCCTCCTCAACGGCTATACGCCCGCCGGACTGGAACTCGGGATCGCTGAGATGGCGATGCCTGCTCCCACGCGCACAATCCCGCCGAAGGGCGCGACCCCACCACCCATCATGAGCGACGAGCATTATCGCCGCTACGGGATGGACAATCTCCCTGGCCCCAATCCGCTCGCCCCCGACCAGAGGTGAGGAGAATACGATGATCAAACAAGCCGACTATCTTCAACAGCTCACGCCCGAGAACGCAGCGGTGCTGTTCATCGATAACCAAACAACGCTGACGCTGGGCGTCCAGTCGATTGACCTGACACTGCTCAAAACCAACACAGAAGGCCTCGCGAAGCTTGCTAAACTTTTCGCGCTTCCAGTGGTGCTGACCACCACCGGAGGTGGAGCTGAGGGTCCGTCCGGTCCGCTACTCAAACCGATTACTGATACTTTCCCTCAGATCGCCCCAATCAACCGGACCGGCAATCTCAATGCAATGGACGATTCCCGGTTCGCTGAAGCAGTGAAAAAGACCGGACGACGTAAGCTGATCCTCTCGGGAATCACCACCGACTTCTGCCTGGTTTATCCCGCGCTGTCGCTGATGGCGGCCGGCTACCACGTCTTCATCGTCGTTGATGCCTCGGGATCGTGGACTGAGGAGATCAACCACTGGGCGTTGGAAAGGCTAATCCAGGCTGGAGCTACGCCCACCAATGTGCAGTCGATCGCGGGCGAATTGCAGAACTCGGCCATGAATGCAGATCCTGCGGCGGCGAAGGCCCGCTTACCTGAGGTAATGGCATGGTTCGGCGCTTACACCCCCGCGCCCGCCATCATCGCTATGAGTGGCTCGGACTGACCACTTGCTCGGCCCGCTAGCTCACCGTTAATCCGTGGAACGTTCGTCGGCATTTTGCGTCGGCTACCGAAAGCCAGAGACAAAGAGACAGCCATTTCTTTACAATCTTCGTGCGGAGTGCTTCTGCTTCGCTCACGACCCGCGCACACGTCGCGAGCTACTAACCTTGGCCACCATGAGTTGAGTACTGACCGGCTCTCGTCGTCAGCTGGAGCTACGCGGCTGGCTTTGTCCCTCGGACTTGGCGGGTTGTTGTACCAGTTCCACCTTAGCCCACCCCTTATCTTCGGGCGAGATACCCAAGGCTCCTCGTTGCGTCCGGCACGAAAATGGGGCCATCGGCCCGGTAAACAGCTGTTGAAGCTTCGCGTGAGCCACCGATGTCCGTCCTTCGCGGTCTTCGGATGAGGCAGGCAGCAAAGCGGCTGATTAGCGAACACAGAACCGTAGACCAGATCGCACACGCTGCCGGTTACGAGAGGATTTACTGCGCACTCGAATCGAGGTAAAGCTTACGCAGAAGCTCCAGGTCGGCCATTGCGACATCGGAAACGGCCCAGTATGTCATTGCGCCACTGGTCCAGTGCAGGACGTGATAGCCGTGCTGCGACACTTGGGCCGGCCCGGCTTGGGACGATTCCGCGGGCCATGTAAAGACGTTGATCACGTGCAGGCGGTGCCGGTAGACGAGTGCGGCCACACGGGTTCCCGCAATGTACTCGATGCGGCCTCCCACTAGAGGGAAGCCTTCGGCGTCTAAATTCTTCACGTCGGGAGAGAACTCCAGCTTGCCCGCGAACCAGGGCTTCACTGTGTGCTGGTCGGAAGAGGGAACGTCTACCAGGTGGCCCGCCAGTAGCGAGCGGATGTGATCATCGAGAAGACTCTCCACGAAATTACTTGGCGGCCGCGCAGTCGCCAGGGAGCGGACATTCCAACCGATCGAGACTACCAGGAGCAGTGATGCGGCGATGGCGAGTGGCCGCCAGAATGCAGCCTGGGCTGCGGGCCGGCTTTCGGCAACAGCCGCACGTTGCAACGCCGTCCGAATCGATTCCCGCAGTTCCGGCGGCGCCGCATAATACGGGGCAGCGGCTTTGATCGCGATCTTCTGTTCCAGCAGCCGGGTATGGGTTGAGGAACATTCGGCACAGGTTGCTAAATGCCGCTCCAATGCCAGGCGCTCGCCGGCATCGAGCTCGTCGTCGATATAAGCCTCGATGCGGTCCGGGACACAATTCATCGTGCTGCCTCCCGCTGGTACCTGCGGACGCACTGCTCGAGACGCTTGCGAGCGCGAGACAATCTCGACATTACCGTGCCGATCGCCAGACCTGAAGTTTCGGAGATTTCCCGGTAAGACATTTCTTCCAGCTCCCGCAACACCAAAACCTCACGGAACTCTTCGGGCAGCTTCTCAAGACAACTCCTCAACCGCGACCTTTCTTCGTCGCTTGTCATGGCGTCCTCCTGGGTATAGACCTGGAAATCGCCGCTGTGTGCCATCTCATCGAAGGGCTCGGCCGAGGCATACCGGCTTTGCCGGCGCAGCCAACTCCGGTACGTATTGCGAACGATTTCAAGAACCCATGCCTTACCGTCGCCGCCGCGATAACCATCAAAAAACCGGAAGGCGCGCAGATATGCTTCTTGCACTACGTCCTCGGCATCCTGTTCGTTGCGCGCTAACCAACGCGCCAGATTGTATGCCGCGTCCAGATGAGGCAGGACGACCGCTTCAAATGTCGCGAGCGCAGGTTGTAGAGCGGGCTGCAAAGTATCTACCCGGTTTTCGACTTCCCGCGTTCGCGCCAAAAAGCCAAGCTCCATCATACGAGGACTGAATGGCGGCCGCGGGACCTCTGTCGGAGAAGACTCCTTCGCACATCGATTTATTCCGGGGAATATCTTCAATACCCCGCCGGTCTAGACGGGCGGAGAGTGAAATTGCAAATGAAGAAATCGCAGATTCCCGCTGAGCATGGCGACGGTATCGACCGCCGCGGTTTTCTCGAGTGCATGGCATGGGCTGGAACCGGTGTCCTCTGGACCGTCAGCAGCGGCGTTCTGAGTTCGCGTGCTTTCGGGCAGAGTCAATCCAAAAAGGACGGCGAACTGTACTTTGTCCAGATCAGCGATAGCCACATGGGATTCAACAGGCCGGCCAATCCGGATGTCACCGGTACGCTGCAAGCCGCCGTTACCAAGATCAACGGCCTTCCTCAGCCGCCGGAATTCATCATCCACACCGGTGATTTGACCCATAACGCTAAGCCCGCAGAGTTCGACACTCTGGACCTGGTGTTGCAAAGCGCGAAGCCGAAACAGTTCTTCTACGTCCCGGGTGAGCACGACCTCGGAATGGAACACGGGAAACAGTATCTGGAGCGCTATGGAAAGGGGACTAAAGGCCAGGGCTGGTATAGCTTCGATCATAAGGACATTCACTTTGCCGGGTTGTCGAATGTGTGGGCAGGGGGCGCACTGGGCAAGCTCGGGCCGGAGCAGTTGGAATGGCTCGAAGACGATCTCAAAGGACAACCTTCCAGCCGCCCGATCGTCGTGTTTGCACACATTCCGCTTTGGTCGGTTTATCCGCAATGGGGATGGGGCACAGAGGACAGCGAACAGGCGCTGGAGTATCTGAAACGTTTTGGCAGTGTGACGGTGCTCAACGGTCACATTCACCAGGTAATGCGCAAAGTGGAAGGACAGGTGACGTTCCATACGGCTATGTCCACCGCGTTTCCCCAGGCGGTTCCTGGCGCGCCGAGTGGAGCCGGTCCGATGAAAGTAGACGATGATAAGCTTCGAAGCGTTTTAGGTGTAGCCGAGGTAACCTCGCAGATGAACCCGCATAGCCTCGCTGTCGTGGATGAGCCGCTCGCGGCCTAGGTGGAGAGATAACTCGGGAGAAAAGTTACTTCGGAACCTTCCGTACCACTAAGTGGAACAACTTTAGAGTCAGTCCAGGGGCGGCCTGAATGGTGGCCGTCTCTGAAGGGCCTAGGTAAATGCCGCCGCCCTTGGTAACTTCGTACTCTTTTTGGTCGAGCCGGATGGTTCCCTTACCTTCCATCAGATAAATGAGTTGGTGTCTGTCTACTATCTCCGGTGTAAATTGTTCCCCGGAGCCAAGCCAGCGGAGGGCGCCCTGTACATGTTTCGCGCCGACTAACTCTTCGTTCAGTATCTCCGTAAACTCGCCGTGTGGCGTTCGGACGCGCGGCAGTTGGTTCGTATGGATAAATCTGGTTGTGCTACTCATGGTTCCTACGTCTGCACCCAAACGCGGCCGTCCACCCGATTCCATCGCAGGTCGTCCGGAGTGCCATCCAGAATGTGTGTCTTAAACCGGTTGGGCGCCTGGAATTCGAAATAGAATAGACCGGTATCCGTGGCCCGCAGGCGGTGTTTCGATTCCGCGGGAATGAAGACCAGATCGCCTGGACCGACAGGGCGCACTCCTTCCGGGGTTTCGACGGTTCCCGTCCCTTCCATGATGAAGTAAAAGTGCTCGCAAACTTCGTGGTAGTGGTATGGCGAAGACGCATTACTCGCGTAGTGCATCACCCCCGCGAGCATGTCATCGATGTTAGTCAGTTCCTTGTTGACGAAGAAGGTGCGGACGCGGCCGGGCACCACCGCTTCTAGTCTGGGCAAGTCATCCTGGTGGAAAATATATGCCATTGAGTACTCCTGACGCGCTACTTCGGCCGATAGGCAAGGCGTGCGACCTCGGCGTAAGGTACCGCCGCTACGGTCGCGCGTATCTTCGCCTGCGCATGCCGCTCGACCGTGGGCTTCGCCGACCCGCGGCCTTCTTCGCCCCAAACCAATGTAACCTCGGTGCCGGGTTCACTATGTTCCACGTTAATCACGCCGAGCGAAATCATAGCTCGCTCGTTGTAAGTGTACCCGGTATATGTCGAGAGGCCGACAATCTGATCGCCCTTCAATACCTTATCAAAAGGCAGCGTCGCATAGTTTGCCAATGGTAGGTCAATGTATTTACAAATATCTCCCGTGTGAAAAAGAGAATTAGACACGCTCGAGACATCGTCGCCGTTCCAAACAAATGTAACTTTCTTCCGCTTTTGGTCGTTGGCTATCTTCTCCAAGGCCTCTCTACCTACGAAATCATGATCGAATTTAACAAACGGTCCGTAACCCAGGTCGTAAGGCGTCAGATAGTAATCAGTGATGTTATCGGAGTAGAAGCTACCTCCTAAGGAGGCCATCGTTTCGTAGCTTTTGGCGCCCAACCATTCACGGTACCCCTTCAATTCGTCGCCTGCGTAGATTGCAGGCAGCGGGGATGGGATCCATCCCGATTCCAAGCAGGTAGTAGGGTAGGTCCTCGCCCCTACCTGCCGGATGCCGTATTCCTGACCGGCGGAGACAATTGCGTCTCGCACTGCATCGCCATCGTCCCACGCGCCGAATAGCTCCCATCCCGGCTGCCCCACCATTCCATGGCGTAAAGCGTGCACAGCCCGGCCGGCGATGGAGATCACCTCCATCTGGAAGAAGCGGATATCGGGCGCCGGCTTTCCAAGCACTTTCTCCATAACACGCAGAGCATTGGGACCCTGTACCTGGTACCGGAACGTTTTCCGCCGGCCCTGATTTACCCCAGAACGCTCATCTCTTTCGGCCGACGCCTTATAATTGCCGGTCTCTAAGTGATACTGCACCCAATTAGCAGCCGGAGGACGTCCGACTAAGTTGAACCTATCTTTATCGAGATAGAACAGAATCGCATCCCCAATTACGTACCCTTGAGAGTTACATGCGACGAACTGCTTGGCTTGATTAATCCTGAAACTTTGAAAGCTGTTCACGGCGAGCGCTGAGAGTAACTGAAGCGCGTCCGGCCCTTGAATATAAAGGTCCGTCATGTGATGAGACTGGTCAAAAAGAGCACAGGTCTCGCGCCACGCCCGCTGCTCGTCTCTCCAATTGGTGAATTCCGACCGCACCACCGGAAAAGCGTATGGTCCAATCTGCGAATTGCGAAGCATTTCGACCGGATTCCCGGCGGCTCGTATGGCTTCCTCAAGGTTGTTGTAACTCATGATGGCAAGTGGTGAATTATAGCATCGGGGCCTGTTCGCGCCAGATTCCGAGCATCTTCTGGACGGGCCGGTCGGAGAAACTGAACAGCACCGCTTCACTCTCGGCCTGATGAGACACGGCATACCAGGAAGGGATGGCGAAGACGTCGTGCTCTTTCCAAAGGAAAGTCTCTTCTCCGACGCGGCTTTGCCCTCGTCCTTCGACCACGCAATAGATCGCGCCTTCTGTGGAGCGGTACGGCAGGCCGTCAAATCCCCGGGGCAGCATCTGCAGGAATGCGCCGATGGTCGGCATGGTGTAGCTGCCGGTCGCGGGGTTGGTGAATTGCATCTTCACGCCATGGCATACATCGACGGGACCGCTACGGAAAACCCGCTCGAGCGCTTCCCGGCTGCGAGCGTAGGGATAGGTGAACAAGGGCGTGGCCGGGCGCTGCTGTTCGTCGTCCAAAGGCAGCATATTGGCGCCGTAGCGCGCCAGCGCGTCTCCCTGCGGGCGAGTGACGGGCTGGAGGTCTTGCGCGTGATGTTCGAAAAAGCCGGCATCGAAAAAGTTGACGATCGGAATATCGAGACCATCGAGCCAAATCACCGGCTTCGCGCCCGAATTTCCGTGGTCATGCCAGCTCCACGAAGGCGTAAGGATGAAATCGCCGGGATGCATGGTGGTGCGTTCCCCGTCGACTGCCGTATAACCTCCCTCGCTCTCAATTACGAAGCGGAGCGCTGAAGCCGTGTGGCGGTGGGTCGCGGCCTCTTCACCCGGCAGCACCAGTTGAAGACCGGCGTAGAGACTCTGCGTGATACGGGACTGGCCCCGAGCACCCGGGTTCTCAAGGATGAGCACGCGCCGCTCGGCTTCCTTAGCGGTAATCATCCGGCCGGCTTCCATCAGCATAGGCCGCACTTCGTCATATGACCAGAAAGCCGGTACACAGGCTCGCAGCGGCTGCGAGGGGACAATCTGGCCGAGAACCTCCCACAAGGGCGCCGTGCCGCTTCGGCTTAGCCGCTCATAAAACTCCTGCCATTCCTGTCCGCTGCGTGATTGAGGATGAGTCGCGGTGGTGTTCATGTGCTTCTTCCTCGCCTACGAGGCAGCCGAAGCCATTTCGGCCGCCCGCACTTGCACCCGCATGGTGCCTATCTTTTCCACCGTGGCGACGATTACATCGCCGGGCGCGATCTGTGACACACCTTCGGGTGTCCCCGTCATGAAAATATCGCCGGGATGTAACGTGTAGAACGAAGATGCAAACTCTATTAGTTCCGCCACTCCTAAAATCATGTTGTTAGTATTGGATTTCTGCCGTACCTCGCCGTTTACTGTGATGCTCAAATCCAGCTCGCCCGGATTCGGGATCTCGTCTGCCGTGACCAGCCACGGACCTAGAATCGAGTAACTGTCCGGCGATTTGCGGAAACTCCGGTCTTCAGAGCCGCGTATCGTGATGTCGAGCCCGATCGCGTACCCGGCGACATACTCCATAGCTTCGCGCGCGGGAATATTGTTGCCGGTTTTGCCGATCACAAACGCCAGTTCCACTTCGTGGTCATTGCGCCGGTCGAGCTTGCGGAGATGAATGCCCTCACCCGGTCCGGCGAGTGAGCTGGTGGCTTTCAAGAACAGGCCGATCGTATTGATGGATTGGAGAAGCGCCGGATTGTTGTTGTGAAGCGCGGGGTTTTCACGCACCTCCTGCGCATGTTTTTTGTAGTTCACAGGGGCAGCGATGATTTTGCCCGGGTTCGCCACCGGCGAAAGTAATGTCAGCCCGTCCACCGGCAGTGGCGGCGCGGTATCGCGCAGCGCGCGGGCGCGTTCGGCGACCTGGTTCAGATTGGCGATTAACAGATCGTGAGTGGGCAGCGGGTACGTGTAGCGGTGGGGTATGGCTTCGAGCGCGCCAGTGACATCGCGGACCGTGCTTCCTTCGACCAGGCCCAACCGGCCTTCCCCGAAGCGGCAGAAACGCATGGGCTCTCCTTCAAACCGCTATGATACAACCCGCCAACCTGAGTTTCTGATATCGTACTCTAAAGCATCTTAGGAGGCTACCTTGAAACGCTGTTCCTTGTTAGCATTGGCGTGCTTTGGTGCGATCGCTTTTGGCGCGGAGCCTTCGGCGAATGTGCCTGAAATTCCCTTTGACTCCGCCCACGACGTCCTCAAACTGCCCCCCGACCTGTATCTGGGTGAGGCTTCGGGTGTGGCCATCAACTCCAAGAGGCACCTGTTCGTCTTCAACCGCGGCAACAGTACAGGGCCGGCGTACGGAGCTACCGCCGCGCAGATTCTGGAATTCGGTCCGGACGGCAAATACATTCGCGAGATTGGTCACAATCTGTATGCCTGGTCGTTCGCTCATACTGTGCGGGTCGACAAGTATGACAACATCTGGGCGGTCGATAAAGGTTCGGACATGATAATCAAGTTCAACCCCGAAGGGCGAGTGTCGATGGTGTTCGGGCGCAAGAAAGAGGCCTCCGATGAAGGCGCCGAGCCCTGGAAGCATCCCCGCCCGCCGCTTCCGGCAATCGATGGCCAGTTCCGGCAGCCCACCGACGTAACCTGGGACACGCAGGACAACATTTTCATTAGCGACGGCTACATCAACTCGCGGGTGGCCAAGTTCGATAAGAATGGCGACTGGGTGAAGCAGTGGGGAACGCCGGGCAACAAGCAGGGCGAGTTCAACACCCCGCACAGCATCGCTGCCGATGCCAAGGGCAATGTGTACGTGGCCGATCGCGGCAACCGACGCATCCAGGTTTTTGACCCCGACGGCAATTTCTTACGGGAAATCACCATCGATGCCCCGTTGCCGCCGGTCGTTCACATGTGGATGGGAACTACTCCTACCGCGGCGGCGCAGAACGGCGCCATGGGAGGCGGAGCTCCTTGGGCGATCTGCATCACACCCGGGCCGGGTACCCAGTATCTGTACAGTGCCGACGCGTATCCAGGGCGGATTTACAAACTCACGCTTGACGGCAAACTGCTCGGCATGTTGGGAAGTATGGGCCGGCAACCGAAACAGTTCGGCTGGATACACGAAATGGCGTGCCCTTCAGAGAATGAACTCTACGTAGCCGAGATCCTGAATTGGCGCGTCCAAAAGCTGACGCTGCATCCCGCGCGGTAGTTTATTCCAGTCCTAGAGCGCGCGCCGGATTGGTCTTGGACATCAGATCGATTTCGGCCTGGGAGAAGCCTTCTTTGCGCAGCGCCGCGAAGAAGGCCGCCAGGCCGTCGGGATGCAAGGGATTCCCCGGCTGACCGAGATCACTTGCCAAAATGCACCATTCCGGTGTAACGGCGCGAATGGCTTGCGTAAAGTCTCCAATGCGGAATTCCGGATTGCGGCCGATCAGCCCGCCGTATACGAACTCAATGTAAGCGCCCGCCTCGGCCGCTTCCCGCATCTGCGGGATACTCATTTTCACAGGAGCCTGCATGGCGTGCGTCACGACGACATGTTGCACTCCCTGCCGCCGCGCTTCTTTCACAAGGAGCAGTCCATCTTCGGGCGAGGAGTGGCCGGTTTCGAGCGTTAACGTGTGCTTCGCTGCGAGCGCGATCACTTCTTGAACTTCCGGCAGCAGATGGCCCTCGCGGCTCACGGCTACGAACGGCCGATTCTCCTTGGAATAGCGGACCTGGTTTTCGTTATCAAAAGTGGGCATCCAGATTACGCGCCCCCAACCACCCTGCATCAGCACCATGCGCTCGATAGCAGCGGGGTTGATGCCGCCCACGGAACGGTTGAGGTCAATGCCGCCGAAAATCTCAATGCCCGGCACTTCTTTCCGAACCACATAAGCCAACGCCGCTGTGGACTCGTAATGGTTCTTCAAGACTAGTCCGCGCATTCCGCGGGCTTTCGCGAGACGCGCCAGATCAATCGCATCGATGGAGCGCGGGGTGCTATCGGGCGCGCTGTGGACGTGAATGTCGATGACGCCCTCGAGAGACTGACCGCACACCGCTCGCGCGGCCAAGAGCGCCCCGAGAAGCAACGCATTCGTCTTGCCCATGAATCACACCTCCGACGGGCCGTTCGGTTGTGGGAGCCCTTCAGCTCCCCAATACATTCTCCAGAAACGCGCGCTGGATGGGCCAAAAACCGAGCACCTTGGAGCCATCGAACCGGAACGATCCGGCGGTGAGCACACCGCTCAGGTCGGCTGGATTTGCCTTACGGTGTTCGCGCTCGATCATCCGGCGCAGCAGCTCGGTGGTCTGCCTCAATTCCGAGACCAGCTCCGCCGCCTCCGCGCTGTCCTTGCACTGCACGTCCAGGTTCGCCGCCACTCCGTTACCCTGAACTCCGAGCGAGAGCACGACCGACTGCGCACGCTGCATGCTGCGGGCGAACGGCCGCGTACCCGCCGGCAGATCACCCGACCGGAGCACCGCCGAGGGAACCGACATCCAGACGGGCGCATCGGGCAGCTCAGCTAGGGGCAGAGAGCCCGACGTTTGCATCCGCACCGCGGCCGAATCATCGTCACTCACTGCTAGCGCCATCACATTCGCTTGCAGCGGAAAAAATGAGATACGCCGGTCCTCAGTGCTGCCCTGCATGCGGCAAAGCGAGTTGGAGCAGCTTCCGTTTTCCGAATTCACAAAGGACCGCAGGCTCTTCCAATCGAAGCGGCCGCGTAAAAGCAGAAACTTGCCACCGGGAGTAAACGCCACCGCTGCCGTATCGAGATCCTGCTTGTAATTGAAATCGGTCTTGCGCACGAACTCCTGATATTCCCGATCTTGCGTCACTTTGGTGCCGGCCAGTAGATCAAGCACACCGGCGCGCCGTAAAGCTGCGAAGTCGACATATAGCAGCAGCGCGTTGCTGCCGGGCAAGCGCTTCAAAAGCGCGGCGGGGGACAAAGTTCGCGAGCGATACCAGGCGGCGCTCCACACGCCGGCTCCGCAGACGACCGCGATCAAAACGATGAGCAGCCAGGCTCGCAGCCGGTTCGTCACCAAACCAGTATCACACTATCCGGTGTGCTATAACGGTGGCGCACGTCATGACAGCCTACCTGCGTATTGCTACGGAAGAGGCCTTCGCTCCGCCCGAAATTCTTGACCGTTACCGCACGCTCATCGCGGAAGAGCCGGATCTCGATCCCGGCTTCACCAGCCTCATGGGCTTCTATTTAGGTCCGAGCCCGCGTGCAACCCAAGTGATGTCTCGAATGCCGGATCTGGATGCAATCCGGCTGCGCGATATGGATGAGACCGGCATTGCGCGGCAAATCGTCTCGCTCACCTCGCCGGGCGTGCAGATCTTCGATCGGGACACCGCGGCCGCGCTTGCAGAATTGAGTAATGACTATCTCGCCGAAGGCATCCGCAAACATCCGGACCGGTTCGACGGGCTGGCCGCAATCGCTCCGCAGGATCCGGCGGGAGCGGCGAAAGAACTGGAGCGCGGCGT
>JAFAWA010000374.1 GCA_019242155.1 Terriglobia bacterium
CGGTCCGATTCTGGATTGGTACGGCCCGCTGGTGCACCGCGTTCCAGGGGATCGGCCGGCCCACCTGGTGGAAATGGAGATCGAGCGCATCGCTCGGCAAGCCCGCGGTGTTCAAACGATGTCCGCGAACGTTTTTCGAAGTTTATAAAACCAGGCGTGGCCGAGCACGAACGTCGCCGCCGCGGCGATCCAGAGCTTCCAAAGAGGCGCCCATTGCGGCATTCGGCCTTCGAGAAGAATCGCCCGGTATCCCGCGACCAGCACGTACATGGGGTTCTTCGAAAATACGGGCAAAAACTCTCGCGGAAGCGAGGCTTCCGGATAGCAGATCGGGGTAAGGAAGAACCACAACGTCAAAACGAAACCGATGATCTGGGCCAAATCCCTGACGAATACTCCCAGCGCGGCCAGGAACCAACTGACGCCCGCCGTGAATAGAATCTGCGGAATCAGCAACAGAGGCAGCCAGAGTATCGATAGAGGAATGCTTCCACGCGCAACCAGCAAGAAACCGCAAAATAGAAGAACGGCGAAGAATTCGCTCACTAAACCGGAAGTCACAAGCGTGACCGGGAGCGTCTCCACCGCGAACACCAGTTTGCGGATAAAATTGCGGTGCTCCAAAAGCACTCCCGCCGAGCGCCCCACGGCCTCGCTGAATGCCAGCCAGGGCAGCATTCCAGCCAGGTAATAGAGAGCAAATCCGGACCGGCTCTGGTCGGCTCCAAAACGCGCGCGCAAGACGATTCCAAACACGAAGAAATAGGTGGACATCAGCAGCAGGGGGTTGATGATGGTCCAGAAAATTCCTCCGAAAGAACCGCGATAGCGCCCCAGAATATCGCGGCGAACCATGGTACGGATTAATCCGCGGTTGCGCAGGATTGTGAAGAGCGGATATGTGAACGCGCGAAGGACGGTGCGCAAGGCGCTCTTCCTGCGCAAGGTTGCGCGCGTTGCCACCCGTAAGGAACTTAGCCGCGCATTACCATGCCGGATCTCTCCTTCGAGCAGCAGGAATGGCCAGCCCTGATCGTAAAACCAGCACACGCCCTCGCGCATGGGCGACAGCACCACTTGGTAGCGCCCTTCATCGGGCGGCAGTTCGAAATCCAGACCAACGCGCGCAGATTCTCCGGGGTTGAGATCTTTTTCGAGGAGCGTGCGATGGCCGTCCAGAATTAGTGTTCCGGTGTCGGCATCGAAGAGGTGATAGCCGATCGAGAAGCCCTCAGCAGGCCGCCATGCCTCGGCGGAGTCGTTGCGGATAGCGAACTCGATCGACGCCTTCCGGGTGTCCGGATCGAAATGCGATGCGAGGGCCTGGTAAACCGCGCTCATGCGTAGAGCCACGAAGGGTAGCGTTCCCGAATCGGTCCGATTTTACGGCCCACGGTGTAGATACCGTCTCCGCGCAAATCCGTGCTCAGGCGATATTGTTGCAGAAGGTGAAGCACCCACCCAAATTCCGGGTGAGGCTCTTCCCGAAATTCGCCGGTTTCAAGCCGGAGTACTTCGAACCCGGAATTCACGAGTAGATCGCGAATTTCCCTGGGAGCGTACTCCCGGCTATGGCGCGCCTCCACTTCGCCGGCTGCCGAAGGACGAATATAGGCGCTGAAGAAACCGGGATGGTAGCCTTCCAGAATCGCATTAATGGCACGCAGGCTCGCAGCGTTCGGAGTGGTCAGCACGAGGTGGCCGCCGGGCTTGAGGATTCGATGGATCTCCGCCATCATGTGCATCGGATCGTGGGTTAGGTGTTCGAGTAATTCGCAGCAAAGCACCGTAGCGTAATGGTTGTCGGGGTAAGGAAAGCAGTCCTTCTCGGCATCGAAGTGATCGATCGCGCACTCGAACGGCTCACCCTCGGCCGATGTTACGGTACGGTGATCGACGCGGCCGGCCGGGCCGTAATAACAGCCGCGAACCTCCCCGTAACCCAGCTTGGATTTGAGGGCCGGAGTGATTTGCATGTACGCACCCATTTCGAGAATGCGATCGCCGGGACCGCCGGGCGGGGTAATCTCGAGAGTCCTTTCGAGACGGCTGCGATGCGTCTCGACGTAACCGCGCGATTGATCATCCGCGGCCCAGCCGCGTAGATACTCGGTAAGACCTTCCAGTTTTTCGCGCGGCGCCGGTTCGTTTGGCGGTTCAAGGGCGGGCTCGAGAGGCGACGCAGCCGCATCCTGGCAGTATTCCCTCCCCTCCGCGACGCACTCTAGAAATTGCGCGTACCGCCGCGCCACCACATCCCAACTACACTCCCGGGCCACGTAGGCGCGGGCGTGAGCACCGAGTTCGGCAGCGACCTCCGGACGGGAAACCAACAGATTTAAATACTCAAAAATGAGGTCTTCCTCGCCTGCTCCGACCGGGACCTTGAGGCATACGTCATCCGGAAATTCGCGAAACGAACCCAAATCCGAGACCAGTACGGCTTTACCGAGTCCCAAAGAGCGCAGCAGCGTGCCGGAGCTTTCACCCACGGTGGGATAACGTAGATTTAGAACAATATCGCAGGCGCTCAGATATCCCACGAAATCTTCGATGGGCTGAAACTCGAGCAGGCGCGCGTATGCGGAAAGCCCCATGGACCGGAGCATGGGCGCAATCTGGAACTCCGGGTGTGATTCGCCCACGAGGATCAAGCGGGCGTCGGGATGAACGCGGATGAGGCGCCGGAACGCGCGCAGCGACTCGGTGATTCTCTTGTAGGGCTTCAAAAACCCGAAAATTCCGATGAGGGGAACTCTTGCGTCCAGGCCCAGCCGTTCGCGGTAGCCATTGCGGTCACCCTCGGGAACCCAGGCGCCGTGCGGAATGACGGCGATTGGTCCGCTATATCCGGCGCCGCGCATCTCCTGCTCGACAAAACGGCTGTGTACAACCAATCCGCGGGCCGATTCGAGGACACGGCGCGTCATCGCAACGCCTTCATAGTCAGGACCGATTTCGAGTCTTCGAACGCGCTCGGCGAAGGCACGCGCCCCGGGGCCGCCGTTATATTCGCACTCTGTGAGGTAGCCTTCCCAGTCGCCGCGCTTGATCGTGAGGTCAGCGATCAGGTGGTGCAGGTTTGATTCATGCATCACCACAACACCCGGATACTGTAACGCCGCCTCGTAGACGAAGTCGTGATGACCGTTGTTGCCTATGTGAAACAGGGCCGTATCAAACTGCGCAGGGTCGAATGCGGCAGCCGCGCTCGAGAACACTTCCACGGAGACCAGCCTGCTAAGCGTTCCCAGTAAAGCCTCTGAGTAATCCGCGATTCCGCTGCGCGCCGGAGGCAGCGGTGAGAAGAAGGCCAATCGCACTAATGCGCGAGCTCCAAAGAGACGGTGCCGATGGCAGCGGCCACACGGGCGAGAAGCGGGGTGCGGGCGGCGTCACGCGCAAAGAAGATCTCAGCACTAGTGCTCGAGGACGGGCCTTTTATCGCGACGGTCACGCGGTCCGTGATGGAGGATTTGCCCTCGACCGAAATCGTCTGCGCGCCTCCGTACTGGAGAGTCACAGAATACGGCGGTCCGAAAAGGATTTGCTGCTGCGGCACAATCGCGCCTTGGCCCAGGGCCCGCCGGGCGAGGTATAAAAATGCCAATGCGTCGTAAGCGCAGCCTGGAGTAATGGGCAGATTGCCGGTGCCGCCGCCGCTGACTGACACGCGATGCGCTACGCCGGCCTGGTAATCGAAGCTGGTCTTGTCACTAACTTTTTTGCTGCCCTGGGTGATGTCGCGGTCGAGTTCGCTCGAGCACAGCGCCTCGTTGGTAACAGAGTGGAATTGGCCGGCCAGCCGAAATCCGGGGATCCCGGCCGCCAGGTTCATCTGAAAGTCCCAGCCGCTCGCGGAGTGGTGCGCCGTCAGGTTGGCATCCCCCAGATTCA
>JAFAWA010000043.1 GCA_019242155.1 Terriglobia bacterium
CGTAACGTTGCAGCCGCCCAATCATGATCGGCTTGTGCTCGGAATTGAGGACGCACGCTCCTTCGCACAGTTCCTGGACGGGGCAAACGCGGGCGCAAGTAGCGCCCATGAGATTGGATTCGAGAATGGTTCGCGCAGAGCCGGTCAGGTTGGCGGTTGCAATCTTTTTGATGAATGCCGGAATGTCGATGTGCGTCGGACAGGCGTGCGTGCAGGGCGCGTCAAAGCAGTACACGCAGCGGTTCGCTTCGACCAACGCCTCGTGTTCCGACAGAGGCGGGAACTGCTCAACCAGCAGCGGACTTTCGGGGCCGCCGCTCACGCTTCCTCGCCGGCATAAGCGCCGACTACCGCGGGCTCACCGGAGCCTTGCATCAGCCCTGCGTATAACAATGCGGAGGCGGCGAAACCGGCAAACCAGGCGTAATCGTAAAGCCAGTGCAGCGGCGGAAGCACGAGGCCGATCAGCGCAACCAGGGCTCCGGCTACGAGCGCGATGATCGCTTTTGGATTGAACCCTGCGGCATATTCGTATGCACCGCCTCGTATGTAGAGATCGTCAATGCGCAGGCGCCGCGCCCGCACCAGGTAGTAATCCGCGATCATCACTCCCGCTACCGGGCCGAGTAATGCCGAATAGCCGACGAGCCATCCATAAACGTAGGACTGAGCGCTGGCCATGAGCTTCCAAGGCATCATCAGCAGGCCGGCTAAGCCGGTGATCATCCCGCCGGTGCGGAACGAAATCCATCGGGGCGCAAGATTGGCGAAATCGTTCGAAGGCGAAACTACGTTGGCCGCGACATTGGTGTTGAGCGTCGCGATCAAGAGAGCGACCAGGGCCACGAACGCTACGGCGGGTTGCTGAAAGCGGCCGATCAGAACAACCGGATCCCAGATCTGTTCTCCGAAGATCACTGCGGAGGCCGAAGTGACTGCCACGCCGATGAACGAGAAGAGGGTCATGGCCGGCGGAAGCCCCAGCGACTGTCCGAGTATTTGCGCCCGCTGCGATTTGGCGTAACGGGTGAAGTCGGGAATGTTCAGCGCAACGGTGGCCCAAAATCCCACCATACCGGTGAGAGATGGAACGAAGAAGCGAAAGAACTCAGCGCCGGAATGAAATCTGCTGGGTTGGCTCAGAACGGGTCCCAACCCGCCTGCCTTGGAAGTCACCCAGAAAAGCAGCAGCAGAAGAACTACCGTCATGAACGGTGCGCTGACAGCATCCAGCTTCTTAATGATTTCAATACCGCGCCACACTACGTACATATTGAGCAGCCAAAAAGCCAAGAAACAGATCCAGCTCACGGCCGGAGAAGCAGCGCCGGGCCAAATGATCCGCACCATTGAGTAGATTGCCTGTCCGCCGATCCAGGTCTGAATGCCGAACCAGCCACACGCCACAAGCGCGCGCAGCACGGCCGGAATGTTGGCTCCTTTGACGCCGAAAGACGAACGCACGAGCACAGGAAACGGGATTCCGTATTTAGTTCCCGCGTGCGCATTGAGAACCATCGGCGCGAGTACAATGAGATTGCCGAGCAGAATTGTTCCCACCGCTTGCCACCAATTCATACCGCCGGCAATCAGACCTGAAGCCAGCATATAAGTGGGAATGCACACCGACATCGCCACCCACAAGGCCGCATAGTTGTAAACGCCCCAGGTACGCTTTTCTAGCGGGATCGGAGCCAGGTCGTGGCTATACAAAGAGGAATCGTACTTCACAAGATGCCGCGATGTTAACGCGCGGCAGTGTCGCGGGTCAAATGCGGCGCGCCTTCGTGTCGGCGCCTTCGCCGCCGCCGGTAAATGTTAGTCGATCGAGCTGGGATATGCCGTTTCTCTTCATTCTCCTTGACAAACCTCTAAAAAAGAACAAAACTGACTGCATCCGCTGAGCGTTTCGCGACTGAACCTTGTCGGTTCAGGCTATTTCAGTAAGGGCCGAAATCGAGGAGGCTACTCATGGCGCAACGAGTCCCGGGTGGTGTAGTAACTGGGCTGTCTTTTTTTGTTTCTACGTTTCTGATCTGTCATTCACTTTACGGACAGGCGACGGGAAGTATCTCCGGCACTGTTACAGACGCCGCGGGCGCGCCGGCACCGGGAGCTACCGTGAAGATTGCGGCTCCGGCCACAGGGCTCTCAAGAACCGTAAAGTCCGACGACAAAGGCGAATACCTGGTCCCTTTGTTAGGCGTCGGCAATTACGATATCCAAGTTCAGCTTCAAGGATTCCAGACCGCCGAAAGCAAAGGCATCACACTGCAAGTAGATCAACATCGCGAACTCGATTTCAAACTTACCCCCGCCACAGTCCAGACTTCGGTGGAGGTAGCCGGGACCGCGGTCGCGGTGCAGACCGCTGACGCTACGCTTGGCCAGGTGATTACCTCGCAACAGGTAACCGACCTGCCTTTGAATGGCCGTGACTTTGTTCAGTTGGCGACGCTGAGCCCGGGCACTACGCAGGAAACGAATCCGAATAGTTTCTTTAATGGCGGCCCAAGCAGTGAAGCTTCCGCGCGTGGGTCTTTTTCGCTCTCGGTGGGTGGATCGCGCGCAAACAGCACCGATTGGCTGCTTGACGGCAACGACAACAACGAGTTGACCGCGGGCGCAATTTCGATTCTGTCCTCGATTGACGCTATCCAGGAGTTCAAAGTCCTCACCTACAACTACTCGGCGGAGTGGGGAACCCGAGGCGGCCCGACCGTTCTAGTCACCACCAAAAATGGAACTGATCAATTTCACGGTAGCGTTTTCGAATTCCTGCGCAATACCGACTTAGACGCACGCAGCTTCTTCGCAACTTCAACTGAAAAGTTTAATCTCAACCAGTTCGGTGGGGCGCTCGGCGGCCCCATAAAAAAGGACAAAGTATTCTTCTTTGCCGATTACGAACAGAAGTATCAGCGGCATGGAATTCCGTTCACAGGTGTAATGCCGACCACGGCCATGCGGAACGGCGACTTCAGCCATGATGCTTTCGGCCGGCCGAACACTCAGCAATTGACAGACCCGACCTCCACCAACGACGCGCCGCTTGCGGGTAACATCATTCCGAAAAGTCTGATAAATCCGATCGGACAGGAGCTAATCAATCTATATCCACTGCCCAACACCAATAACCCGGCGCTTGGCTATAACTACGTGAATGAACCGGTCAGGAAACTCGATGAGGGCAAGTTCGACTTCCGGATCGATGAGAACCTCTCGGTCAAAGACACCTTCTTCGCGCGTTTCAGCTACGATCAGGCCCAATCCTACGTGCCCGGGGGATCGCCGGGGTTCGCCGAACAGGGGGCATTCGGGAGCAATCAGAGCATCGGCAATCATGCCCGCAACGCCGTAATCTCCGAGACTCATATCTTTGCGCCGAACACTTTGAACCAGGTGACGTTCGGCTTCAATCGCATCTTCGATTACATCACTTCACAGGGGAACGCCAGTTGTTTCTCGACCACGCTCGGTATCCCGAACGCAAATTTGGGAGGGAATAGCTGTGGTCTGACATCGGTCGAGTTATCCAGTCCTTACTGGTCACTGGGCGACCGCGGGTACACGCCGTTTGTGGGCGGAACCAATGTCTGGACCTTTTCCGATTCGTTTGACATGGTACGCGGCAAGCACGATTTGCGGTTCGGCTTCTCTCTTCGCGCTAATCAGTTGAATACTGTAGCCGTAGGGTTCCCCAATGGTTTCTGGGTTGTTTCGGGACAGTTTACCGGGGATGCGGCCGCCGACCTTCTCACCGGCTGGACGGCGATCGGCCTTCACGATCAGGAGTTCGGAGGCGGAAACACCGGGCGGCGCTGGAAACTCTATCGGCCTTTCATTCAGGATGACTGGCGGATCACTAAGAACCTGACTTTGAATCTGGGCTTGGCTTGGGCGCTAATGACGCCCCAGAGTGAAGTGGGCAATCGTATGTCGGACTTCAATCCCGCTAACGGGCAGTTCCTCATCGCCGGCCAAAATGCCGGCTCGAGCGCGGGCATCAACATGGACCTGACCGCGCTCGAACCCCGCGTCGGCGCCGCCTGGAAACCTTTCGGAAAAAGTAACACGGTGGTCCGCGGAGGCTATGCGATTTATCACGATTCCTCCTGGAATCAAGGCGCACAGGGACTTTGGCAGAATCCGCCTTACTATGCGGAGTCTTTCGAAGCAGGCGGCAATATGTCGCAGGGATTTCAGGTGTTCTCGTCACCTCCCAAACCGGCCGATTTCGCAGGAACGCTCCTCGCGCAGAATAGAGACTTCAAACAGGGCAGAATCCAGCAGTTCAATTTCAACGTAGAACAGGAATTGCCCGGGCAGATCGTGTTGACGGCGGGTTACGCGGGATCGCGCGCTTCTCACATTCTGGTATTCGGGAATAACATCAACGTAACCTCACCTACGGCCTGCGGAACCGTTACCGGATACCAGTTAGGTTGTGGCCCGAATGGAGCCGCGATCGGCATACCGTATCCGGCATTCCCCTTTTCCGAGATCGACAGTGTTTTTGATGCCGGCCGTGCACACTACAATTCCCTCCAGCTCAAGGGTGAAACAAGAAGCGCGCGGCACGGCATTTACGCCCTCGTCGCTTATACTTACTCGCGGGCCTACGATACCGGCTTCAGCGATGGACTGGGAAGCATCATCGGAGCCACTTACTTCCCGCTGCCGAACTGGCAAAGCCTGGATTGGGGGCTGTCACAGATCAATGTGAATCACAATTTCACGGCCAGCGTAATTTATCAGCTGCCGCTCGGAAGAGGTCAGAAATGGGGAGGTAACTGGAACGGAGTTGCCAACGCAATCGGCGGAGGATGGGAGCTGACAGTTATTGAAAAAGCTACATCCGGCTTCCCCGTTTTTGTCGTTGACAGTAATAATACGTCGGGCTCAGGCCTGCTCAACACCAATGTGCAAAGCCTGATCCGCCCGAATCAGACATGCAATCCCGCCTTGAGCAATCCGACGATATCGGAGTGGTTCAACCCGGCATGTTTCTCGCAGCCCGCAGCGGGGCAACTGGGAAATGCCAACCGTACACCGCTCTCAGGCCCGAACTTTGTCAACACGGACTTCTCTATCATCAAACACTTCCTACCGCGCGAAGGCATAAGGCTTGATTTCCGGGCTGAGTGTTTCAATCTATTCAATCATCCGCAATTCGGCGCTCCTGGAGGTAACGGGTATGGCGCCGACTTCGCTTCACCTTCGACGTTCGCCGTAATTAACTACACGGTAAATAACCCGCGGTTGATTCAATTCGCCCTCAAGCTGGCATTTTGAGGCAAACGGCGTCTGGGATGTTCCGGCGGCGGGTCGCGGGGACCCGCCGCATAGGGCGCGCTAAAAGGTGAACCGGGCGGAGACCTGGGCCCGCCGCGCGTTCGTGCCGTCCGGGAATCCGGAGGAGGCGGTCCCGAGACCCAGCCCTGCGATCGGCGAAATCACGTTGCCGTTCGCGATGTAGGCAGCGCTATTCACCGATGTCGCTGTGATGATGTTGAACACGTTGAACGCCTCGAAATTCAGCGCCAGGTTCATGGATTCGCGGATTGCAAAGACCTTGGTCAAGCGACCGTCCAGGCGGTTGATATCGCCCAGAGCAACGCTCGAACGCGGCAGAAACGGCACACGGCCGGGTGCGCCGAAGGGCGTTACCATTCCGTTAATCGTTGTGCTGGAAGCGAAGGCGGAGCTATAGGGAGCGCCGACCAGCATGATGGGATCGACGTACTGGGGTGTAGCCGCCGTCTCGATTAGCGAAAGCTGCCACCCGTTGAGAGCGGTACTCAGCACCTTGGAACCGAAGTTCCATCGGGGTGGAGTGAGAATACCGGATACTACCAGCCGCTGCCGTTGATCAAGGCGGGAGCTGCCTTTCTCCGCCTGGTAGTTACCGTTGTACGTGGTATTGGGCGGATCGGTGAAATAGATATTATCGGCCGCTGCGCCTTGGCCCAGATCCCGTGCGTGCGACCAGGTGTATGCCAGTGTGCCCGTAAACCAGCGCGAGGCCCGTTGCCTGAGTGAAACGCTGAGGCCGTCGTACCATAGGCGCCCCCGGTTACTGAGATAGATGATGCTCGCATAGCGCGGGTCGATCCGGTTGGCGCGCAAGTAAGCCGCCGTAGTGTAAGTGCTTACCGCCTGGCCGGCTGCGTTATCGATGGTGTAAGTGGCAGTACCCGTCGGCGGTCCCAGGTTCAAGTCTTCGCGCGAAATGAACTTATAACCGCGGTTAAACAAATAAGACACTGTAAGTGCCGTGCTGTTGCTTAACTGATGTTCGACAGTGACATCGCCCTGCTCGGTATAGGGCGTCGCCAGGTTTGCGGCCGGAAATGTGACATTGGTGAGACCCGCGGCGCCGGTCAGTCCAGGCAGACGGTTCGGAAACACCGGACCCGCAGCCAAGTCGGAGGGGCTGGTGCTGTTCAATGTGACGGTCTTCTGAATTACGCCGTTGCGCTGCTGGAGACGGATCACGCTGGCGGAAGGCAGGCGTGCATAGAAGATTCCGTATCCGGCGCGGATTACGGTACGGTTGCGATTGAACGCATACGCCAGACCGGCACGCGGCGCAAAATTCAGAGTCGGCTGATTCAAGACGCCCGTGGCCGGGTAGTCAGAATTCGTCGGCGGTTGTGTGTAAGTACTGTACTCATAACGCAGCCCGTAGTTGAAGGTCAGCTTCGGTGTAAGACGCCACTGATCCTGGGCGAAGAATGCATAATTCACAACCGACGCATGAGTCAGCAGCGGTCCGAACGACTCGGTAAATGTCTGCCAGTGCTTACCGGTGGTAACTCCACTAAGATCCAAAGCGAAACTTGTAATGTCACCGTAGGTGTATCCGCCCGGTCCATTGAACAATGCGTCCTCAGTGTCCCTGAGATCGGCGATATCGAAACCGAACTTCACTTGATGAGCGCCTTTAGTCCAGGAGACGCTGTCTGTGTATTGAAACCGGTCTTCGGTCGGCTGCACGTTGGGCAAGTTGACGCTCACCCCCAGATTGCCCTGTCCCTGGACAGTCAAACCCGAAAGCAGGCCATTAGGCGGCGCGAACGCGGGATTGACGGACTGGCTGCGGCGGTCCTTGAACCAGCCGAACCGAAATTCGTTGACGGCCGAATTAGTGGCGATATACGTGTAAGCGAAGTTAGCCGTACGCGTCGAGGCATATTGGTTGCCGTTAGCGCCGATGCCGCTGCCATCCGTAGCCGCGACTGAGTTGACGTCGCCATTGGGGGAGGTGAAGTCCAGCAGATTGAAACTGGCCGTGAAGGCATGCTTGTCAGTCGGACGCCAATCGAGTTTGCCTAATCCCAGATTGGAGTCGATGGTGCGCGGCACGGTTTGGAAGAATCGGCCGAAATAGGCCTGTGCCGCCTGGCACTGGGCGGGAGTCGCAGGTGCTCCGCACTGGCCGATGTAGGCGCCGCCCGGCGCATAGAACTGAGAGTTGACAATGGAATCGACCAGCGGGAAATCACGCCGTTCGATCTCCACGTTTCCGAAGAAAAAGAGCTTGTCTTTGACGATCGGTCCGCCTACGCTGGCGCCCGCCTGGTGACGCCACTCCGGCGGATTGTACGGCGCATGCGGATCCTGAGCGTTGAGTGTCCGGTTGCGGAAGTACCAGTAGCCGGTGCCGTGGTACTGATTTGTGCCGCTCTTAGTCACGGTATTGATAACGCCGCCCACCGCGCGTCCAAATTCGGCGCTATAACCTGAAGTCTGAACCTGAAACTCCTGGATCGCGTCCTGGCTGATGCTGGACGGCACTACCGCGCCGCCCGCGATATCAAGGCCCCACTGTTGCGTCACATCGTTCCCGTCTTGCAGGAAGGCGTTTCCCCCGGGCACACCACGGAAAGAGACCAGACCGCTCGTGCCGTCGGTGACCGCGCCCGGAGTTAAAAGAACAAACTGATCCACGCGGCGGCCATTGATAGGCAGATTTTCAATCTGTTTGCTTTCCACGGCTTGCGCTACGCCGGTTTTGGTCTGCTCAATCAACGGCGCGGTTGCCTCCACCGTCACCGTTGCCGCCTGTGCCGCCAAGGCGAGTGTAATGGGAACGCTAATGTTCTGACCGACGATTAGTTGAATCTCTTTTCGGGAAAACGGAGCAAAGCCGTCCTTTTTGACCGAAACGTCGTAACCGGCGGCCGGAGGTAACGAAGGCGCGACAAAATAGCCGCTTTCATTAGTGACCAGGTTGCGCTCGATTCCAAGGCTGGCGTTAGACACAGTAACAATGGCTCCGGAGATCGGGGCGTCGGAAGAGTCGCGAACTGTTCCGTTAAGAGCCGAGAGTCCTGCGAGCGATTGGCCCGAAGCGATGGAGGTGGAGAGCAAGAAGACTAAAAGTAGAACTGTTGATAAGAACGCGGTAATACGGGACACACCAATACTGATCGAGTTAGAATGTAATGCCATTTTGTGATCTCCCTTGAAGCTAGTGAAACAACTTGTCCGTGGCGAGACCCCTATCTCATTGCCACTTTGGACAGTCTCGAGATGACTCGGCGTGGAGTTAGATTACTTTTCGGCAACGATCCCGGACAAACCCGTGATCCATTACCCGCGGAGGATTTGACGGACCTCAGGCTCACCGCTACCGCGGAGCGCCGCGTCAATGCTTCGGGTAAACTCAGTATGCGGATCATAACTCACGTTTGTCAATAGAACGAGCTAGACACCAAACTACAAACCGGGGCCGGGCCGCGGCCATATAGGGACACATGAGTGACCGGAAGCACGTTGACCCGGCGAGCGGCGGATGCTACCATTCCTCTGACCTCACGCGTTTGTGGTCGAGTTACTCGTAAGTTACGCGCCAGGAAGCGTACAGCCGCTCCGTTCTCGCGGGTCCTTGAACCTCGGTAGTCCTCTGCAGGGAACGGAATTCTATGCGGTTACGCTTATCGCCACCCAAGAAACTTTCGATTGCTCTTTTTGAAGTAACCTTCTGCGGCACAGGCTGGTGCCAGGTACCAACCACCTTTCCCGCACACTGGTGGACCCCGGTTCCAGAGGCCGGTAAACCGGATTGGGAGATACTGCCGCAAGCCGCCAAGCCGGGCGAGGTCATTCTTTCCAAGCGAAACGAACTCGGCATCCTGTCCAACTTTGCGGCCACTCCATTTACACTTCGCGGAAAGCGGTACGCGAGCGTCGAAGGCTTCTGGCAGATGATGCTGTACCCGGAAGGGCAGAATGATCCGCGCGCTGTATTTCCGGGACTAACTTGGCCCCATACGCGAGACCAGGTGGCGCAAATGACTGCCTGGGACGCTAAAAACGCAGGCGCGGCAGGCGAGGAAAACCTGAAGAAGATGGGCATCGATTGGGTGACGTTTGAAGGCAAACGCATCCGGTACTGGTCCAAGGAAAAAGGGGAGCACTATCAACTCATCGCCGAGGCGATGCGCGCCAAACTCGATCAGAATCCCGAGGTCAGGAGGACTTTGCTTGCGACCGGGAACTTAACGTTGCGGCCGGATCACTACCAGGAACAGGACCCGCCGGCCGAGTGGCTGTATTTCCGGATGTGGATGGAGATGCGAGCCGAACTGCAGAGGCGCGAGAACCCCAAGTGAGATCAACATACGGCATATTTCGCAGCATGGGCTTCGTTTGGGTAATCGGCCTTCTGCCGGTTTCAATATTCGCGCCGGCCGGCATTGCGAATGCTTCGGAGCCGTGGGCTGCGCTGGTAGACAAGTATTGCGCGGGCTGCCACAGCAGCAGCGTGCGGAGCGGCAGGTTGATCCTTGAAGCGCAGGCCTTAAATCACGTTGCGCAAAACCCCGAGCAGTGGGAAAAGGTGATTCGAAAGCTGCGAGCAGGAGCTATGCCGCCTTTGGGCGCTCCCCGGCCTGAACGCACACAGTTGGATGGCTTCGCCGCCTGGCTTGAGACCACCATCGACGCGGCATCGGCTCAGGCCAACCCCGGGCGGACCGTCCCCCGCCGCCTGAATCGCGCCGAATACGCTGCTTCCGTACGCGACTTACTGTCGCTCGAAATCGACAGCGCGGCGCTGCTACCCGCCGATGACGCCAATCACGGTTTCGACAATATGGCCGATGCCCTGAAGATGTCTCCGGCTTTGCTCGAAGCTTATCTCTCGGCGTCCCGTAAGATCAGCCGGATGGCGGTGGGTGACCCCGCAACACCGTCCGCATTTGTCATCTATCACGCGCGGGCAGACCTGGGACAGGATGGTCCGATAGAGGGCTTGCCCCTTGGAACTCGAGGCGGCCTGCTGACCCGCCACACTTTTCCGCTGGATGCGGAGTACGTTTTTCAGCCCAGGTTGGCCATTAACACATCGGCGAAGGTGCGGGGTTTGGATTTCGAGAACCAGTTTGTGTTGACGATCGACGGTGAAGCCGTCCATCGCGCAAAACTCGGAGGGCCGGCGGATGAGGATGCGGCGGCTATCAATCCCACCGAATCGGCGAAAGAGATTCAGGCGCGCCTCGAAACACGAATTTCCGTTCCGGCGGGGCCGCATGCGATTGGGGTTACCTTTCTCAAGAAATCAGCGGCGCTTGCCGATGGGGTGCTGCAGCCGTTTTCGCGAAGTAATTTCGATACCCAGGAGCAGCGCGGGGTCCCCGTTATCGAATCGCTCGGTATCGGCGGGCCGTTTCAAGCGGCCGGCCCGGGAGATACGCCCAGCCGGCGCAAAATCTTCATCTGCCGCCCGGATCACACCGGCGAGGTAGCCTGCGCAAAGCGCATCCTGGCAGCGCTTGCGCGCCGCGCTTATCGGCGGCCGCTTACGGATAGTGACTTGGAGACGCTGTTGGGCTTTTATCAATCGGGGCGGAACAGCGCTAGCACGCAAGTTCCCTTCGAAGCCGGAATCGAAAGCGGAATCCGCTTCCTACTGGCCAGCCCGGAATTTCTCTACCGCATCGAAATCGACCCGCAGGATGCCCGGCCCGGTTCGGTTCGCCCATTGACTGACGTCGAATTGGCGAGCCGGCTCTCGTTCTTTTTGTGGAGTAGCCTTCCCGACGACGAATTGATGGATCTCGCTTCGCGCGGCCAACTCAGCCGTCCGGCGGTGATCGAGCAGCAGGTGCGGCGCATGCTCGCCGACTCGCGGTCGCATGCCCTGGTGATCAATTTCGCCGCCCAGTGGCTCCAACTGCGCAACCTGACAGGTATCACAAGGGATCTCGCTACCTTTCCGAACTTTGACGACAACTTGCGGCAGGGCTTCCGCCACGAAACCGAACTGTTCGTCGAAAGCACATTGCGGGAAGATCGCAGCGTTCTCGATCTGCTGCGCGCCGATTACACATTCGTCGATGAGCGGCTGGCGCGGCACTACGGAATTCAAGGAGTAACCGGCAGCTATTTTCGCCGCGCGCCTGTTGCCGATGACGCGCGCCGGGGCCTTCTGGGCCAGGGCAGCATCTTAACCGTCACATCCTACGCCACGCGCACTTCGCCTGTGTTGCGCGGCAAGTGGCTGCTCGAAAATATCATGGGACTCCCCGTGCCTCCTCCTCCGCCGGGCGTCCCAGCCCTCGAGGAGAACCAGGCCGGTGCGCCGCCGCGCAGCGTGCGCGAACGGCTGGAGTTGCATCGGCGGAGCGCCGCCTGCGCCGTCTGTCACAACACCATGGACCCGCTCGGATTCTCGCTCGAAAACTTTGACCCGACGGGAGCCTGGCGCGAACGCGCGGAATCACGGGCCGCAATCGATGCTTCGGGCGTGCTCGTCGACGGCACACGAATCGATGGACCGCGGCAGTTGCGGGAAGCGCTGCTCAGCCGTCCCACGCTGTTCCCTCAGAACCTGACAGAAAAGCTGCTCGCGTATGCGTCGGGACGGGCCCTGGAATATACCGACATGCCGGCTGTACGAAGGATTGTGCGCGACTCGGCAGGCCGGGATTATAGCTGGTCGTCGCTAATTCTCGGAATTGTTCAGAGCCCGCTGTTCCGAAACAGACTGGTCGACTCGCAGCCGAACGAAAGGAGAAATGCTGCATGAGGTTCGTAAGTGGAAAGAGTCTTTCGCGTCGAACGCTGCTCCGGGGAGCAGGCGCCGCGCTCGCCTTGCCGCTTTTGGACGGCATGGTCCCGGCATTTGCGGCGCCCCCCAAAGCGAAACAGCGGCTGGGATTCGTTTACGTTCCGCACGGCATGATCATGGAGCGGTTCACACCGGCGGAAGCCGGGTCCGGGTTTGCTTTGAGTCCGATCCTCCAGCCTTTGGAGCCGTTCCGCAGACAGATCGTCGTCGTGAGCGGCCTCGAACACAAGACGGCGGATAATGCCGCGGTGCATTCCCTAAGCCCGCCCACCTGGCTGAGCGGAGTACGTCCGGCGGAGAGGAGCGGCGATATTCGAGCGGGAATCACGGCTGATCAGATTGCGGCAGAGCATATCGGGCAGGACACTTCTTTCCCATCGCTCGAGCTAGCGACCGAAGACCACTCCAACCTCATCGGCGCATGCGACGGCGGGTTCAGCTGCACTTACATCAATACGCTCTCATGGAAAACGCCAACCACCCCACTGCCTATGGAGATCAACCCAAGGGTGGTATTTGAGCGCTTCTTCGGCGAAGGCGGCACCGTCATGGAGCGGAAGGCGCGGGTGGAGCAGGACCGCAGCATTCTCGATGGCGTGGCGCACCAGGCCAATCGCCTCAAACTCCGGTTGGGACCAACCGACCGGGAGACACTCGACGGTTACCTCGATAATGTTCGCGAAGTGGAGCGGCGCATTCAGAAAGCGGAAAACAGCGCGGGCCTGCGTACCGAAGCGGAGGCGCCGCTTGGAATCCCGGAAACGTTCGAAGACCATGTGAAACTCATGTTCGATCTACAGGTGCTGGCGTTCCAGGCCGATCTGACGCGCATCTGCACCTTCATGCTGGCACGCGAACTGAGCCAGCGAACGTACCCGCAAATCGGCTCGCCCGACCCGCACCATTCGGTGTCGCACCACCAGAACGAACCTGGCAAAATCGAGGCCTTAGTGCGCATCCAAACCTATCACATGAAGCTGTTCTCCTATTACCTGGACCGGCTGCGTAACACGCCCGATGGCGAGGGATCGCTGCTCGACCACGCCCTGATCCTTTACGGGGGCAACATGAGCAATAGCAATCTGCATAATCATTTCCCGCTCCCTGTTTTGTTGGCGGGTGGAGGCGCCGGCGCCCTCACGGGTGACCGGCATCTGAAATGTCCCGATCACACCCCGATGACGAACCTGCTGGTGAGCGTGCTCCGCAAGCTCGACGTGGGCGTGGAACGGATTGGGGACAGCACCGGAACGTTGGCCGGTCTGTAGGAGCGAGAGGTGCAAACGAAAGCAGTTGCGAATCTGGCGGCATTTCTGTTTGCCGCTGGTGTGATTTCCGGCGCGGATGGTACGCCGCCACTGGTCTGGGCAGCGCACACCAACGACGTGAAAACAGCGGAATCGTTGATCCGCGCGGGTGCGGATGTGAAGCAAGCCAGTCCCTTCGGTGCTACGCCGCTGTCGGAGGCCGCGCAGAACGGGAATGCGGCGTTGATTGAGATGTTGCTTAGCGCCGGCGCGAATGCGAACGCCGTCACAGGCGAAGGCGAAGCGGCGCTGCATGCTGCATCCAAGTCCGGAAACGCCGAAGCCGTTCACGTGCTGCTGGCTCATGGAGCAAAGGTAGACGCACGCGAAACCTGGCGCGGCCAGACTGCCCTGATGTGGGCGGCGGCTGCGAACCGTGCGGCGGTGGTCAGACTGCTGCTCGAGAGCGGCGCAGATCCCAATGCGCGGTCCACAATGTGGCCGCCCGAGGCGATCAAACGGCCTAAAAACGGCAATGTTGTGTCGGATCGTCCCAAAGGCGGTTTGACGCCGCTTTTATATGCCGCGCGCGAGGGAGCTCTGCAGTCTGCTCAGGCGTTACTGAAGGCCGGCGCAGATCCTAACCTGGCGGAGCCGGACGGAATCACGCCCCTCATTACAGCGCTGATGAACGCGCACTACGATGTTGCTGCTTTGCTGCTCGACGCAGGGGCGGATTCCAATCTAGCGGACCGCTACGGCCGCGCGCCGCTCTATACAGCTATCGACATGCATACGCTCGAGGCGTCGGTTACGCGGCCTGCGCCGCATGAGAATGACCGTCTGACTGCTTTGGATGTAGCAGGCATGCTGCTGGCGCGCGGGGCGAACGCCAATGCGAGGCTGGCCGAGCCGCTGCCGGGCCGCGGATTGTCGGACGATCCCGACGCGGTCCTCCGGGACGGGACCACCCCCTTTCTGCGCGCCGCCCGCACCGGCGATCTTGCGGCAATGCGCCTGCTGCTCGAACACGGCGCAGACCCCGCCATCACCACGGCCAACGGCACTACGGCGTTACTCATTGCCGCCGGTTTGGGTTGGCGTTACGGACTCACTCAGCTTCCGGAATCCACCGCGATCGAAACCGTGCAGCTCTGTCTGGACCTGAAGGCAGATATCAACCAGGCAAACGAGCGCGGGGAAACCGCTCTCCATGCGGCCGCCGAACGCGGCGGCGAGCGGCTGATTGAATTTCTGGCGGCGCACGGCGCGCGGCTGGACGCCAAAGATAAGAACGGACGCACACCGCTCGATGTCGCCGCCGGAAACAGCGGCCTCGGCAATCCCGCTTACCCAAGCACCATGGCCCTGCTGCGGAGTCTCGCGAAATGAGATCTCGAGCCAAACGCCCACTCACAGTGCGGCTCGCAATGGCGTGCCTTGTGTTCCTGGCCGGCTGGGCGGCTTACACGCAGACCGAAAGCGGCGCGCCGCTCACGCCGCAACGGCTTCAGGATGATCTATATGTGATTGAAGGGACCACCAACGGCGAGAATGACGTCGGTAACGTTACGGTTTACATCACACCCGAAGGCGTCATTCTGGTGGACGATCGCTTCGCGCAGGATTATCGGGGAGTGGTGGCCGCGGTGAAAGCGATCACCACGCAACCGATTCGCTACGTCATCAATACGCATCATCACGGCGATCACACAGGAAGCAACAGCCAGTTCCTCCCGGCAGTCGAGATCATTGCGCATGCCAACGCCCGCAAGCACATGACCGAAAATAAAATGCCTGGCCCGCCGCCGATTGTCTTCACCGACGAAACCGATGTCTATCTCGGCGGCAAACAGGTACGCGTCATCTACAACGGCCGCGGACATACCGATGGCGATGTGGCCGTGTACTTCCCAGAGGCGCGCGCCGTCGCACTTGGCGACCTGCTGGCCGGCACGCGCGGCGTAACCAATCCCGTAGTCGACTATACAAGCGGCGGCAGCATACGCGCGTGGCCCGCTACTCTCGATTCCGTCCTCGCCCTGAACCCGGACATCGTAATTCCGGGCCACGGCAGAGTCACTAATGGCGAGGGCTTGCGGGCGCATCGGAACAAAGTGGCCGCCATCGAAAAGCGCGTCAGCAGCCTGGTACACGACGGCAGGCCCAAAGACGACATTGGCAAGATCTTGGTGACGGAATTCGACTACAAGCCGATTAACTTGCGCAGTCTCGATGGAATGATGGCCGAACTGAGCGCGGCCGCCCGGTAATAGGCCTGCGACGATTGACAAACCGATGTCGCGAGTTCGATACTAATTTACGGTCAAGTAACCAGCCTCCACGACGAGAGCAGCGAATCTCACGGGGAGGAATCAGTGTCCGCTTTTCGAAGCCGGGCGTTGTGGGTTGGGCTTACCATCTGCATCGCCAATCTGCCAACGTCTTTCGCGCAAGACTCTGTATCGCCGGCCGAAGCCTCTTTTCAGCAGCAATTCGGTCCTGTCATTTTCAAGCATTGTAACGGTTGCCACACGTATGGCGGCCACGCGGGTGGTCTGCGCCTCGATTCTTACGCGAGCCTGCTGAAAGGCGGTGACCATGGCCCGGGAATCGTGCCCGGAGACCCGAAGGCCAGCTTGGTTGTCAAAGCGATTCGGCAGGACAATTTCACTCAGATGCCGCCGGCGCAGAAGCTGGCCGAATCCGACATCGCATCCATTGAAAAATGGATTGTAGATGTGGCCCACCAATCGACGGTGCCGGCCCCCGCGCCGTCCGCTCCTGCGGTTTCCAGCGTTCGCTCTCCCGCGCCCGCCGCAGCCGCCGCGCTGCAACCGAAAACGGCCGCCGCCGCCGTGGCGGGCAAACCAACGCCCGCCCAAGAGCAGTTCTTCGAAGCCAAAATTCGCCCGCTGCTTGCGAAGAATTGCTTCACCTGCCACACAGAAACGGCCAGCGGCGGGCTGCGGCTGGATTCGCGCGAAGCACTTCTCAAAGGCGGCAAAGATGGCGCGGTGGTAGTGCCCGGACATCCGGAGACTAGTCTGCTGGTGTCGGCCATTCACTACGACTCCACTTTGCGCATGCCGCCGCCGGGACCTCTGAAGACTGAGGAGGTCGCCGCGGTGGAGCAGTGGGTTCGTGACGGTCTCCCCTGGCCGGAAGGCGCGGCGCTCATCGCGAAACCGAAGATGGAGATCAAGCGCGATTTCTGGTCGTTTCAGGCGCCCGTCCACTCGTCTGTACCGAAGACCGACTCCCGCTGGGCATATAACGATATCGACCGGTTTATTCTCGCCAAGCTGAACGAAAAACATCTGAAGCCGGTAGCGGACGCAGACAAGCGCACCCTGATCCGCCGCGTAACTTACGACCTGACAGGGCTCCCGCCCACCCCCGAAGAGGTTCAGTCGTTTCTCAGCGACGACTCACCGCAAGCTTATGAGAAACTCGTCGACCGTCTGCTCGCCTCCCGCGCGTACGGCGAACGTTGGGGACGCATGTGGCTGGACGTAGTGCGATACGCCGACACGACCGGTGGCGGCGGCGACTACCCGATTCCGCAGGCATACAAGTACCGCGATTATGTAATTCAAGCTTTCCAGGATGACAAACCGTACGATCGGTTCATTCGGGAACAACTGGCGGGCGATCTATTGCCCGCGTCTTCGGAGCCGGAGCACTGGCAAAATCTGATCGCCACCGGGTACCTTGCGGGCACGGTGCGCGGTGAAGGCCGCCCGGCGTACATCTCCGATGCCGTCGATAATCTCGGAGCGGCTTTCCTCGGGTTGACCGTCGGATGCGCGCGTTGCCACGATCACAAGTTCGACCCCATTCCCACCGCCGACTACTACGCGTTGTACGGCCTGCTCCAAAGCACGCACTTTCCGGAACCCGGAAACGACGATGTCCGTTTCCAGCGCGGGTTTGCATTTCGCGACCCTGAAGCGCTCAATCGCGCCGATTACAAGATCTTTCAGGACCAGCTAAAACCGATCCAGAACGCGATCGATGCCGTTCTCAAACTGCCGGGCACTTATGACGATCTGATCCCGCAGTTGGAAGGCCGTCGGATGCACCTGTTCGCGCATATGCCCGACCTCGGAGAATCGGCCTATGCGGTTAGCGAAGGGCAGCCCGAGGATGTCCGCATCCAGCATTACGGCGATCCGAAGGATCTGGGCGACCAGGTCCGCCGCGGATTTGTTCGAGTCCTGGGCGGGAACCCGCTACCGGAAAGCACGAAGGGCAGCGGCCGAATGGAATTGGCCGATTGGATCGCAAGCAAAGACAACCCCTTGACCGCCCGCGTAATCGTGAACCGCATTTGGCAAGGCCATTTCGGCCGCGGGATCGTAGCCACGCCTAACGATTTCGGCAGGCGCGGCGTTCCTCCGGCAAATCAGGATCTGCTCGATTTTCTGGCTTGGCAGTTCATGGACAACGGCTGGTCCATCAAGTCTCTGCACAAACAGATTCTGCTGTCACACGCCTACCGGCTTTCGTCCGCCGGCTCGTCGCTTAACGAAGAGGTGGACCCGGATAATGCCTACATTTGGCGTCATTCGCGGGTGCGGCTCGATGCCGAAGAGATTCGGGATACCCTGCTCGCGGATTCGCAGTTGCTCGACCGAAGTCCCGCCGGACCGTTTCCATTTCCGCCCCAAGCGGAGTGGAACTGGGAGGACCAAAATCACTTCGTCCCGGACTGGCCGAAATACGAAACCGATCGCCGCACGGTATATACCATGGTGCAGCGCGATGTGAGGCCGGCGTATTTTACGCTCTTCGACGGTCCCAACGTCAATGCCAGCACCGAACAGCGTTCGAGCAGCCTGACGCCGCTGCAGGCTCTCTATTTCCTCAACGCCCCGTTCCCCGCCCGTTGCGCCTCTAATCTCGCGGCGCTGCTCGCGAAAAGCAATCCCGAGCAGCGCGAGATGGCGCGACAAGCCTTCTTGGTCGTTTATGGCCGCCCGGCCACGCAGGCGGAATTGGATCAATCCTTGGCTTTCTTGCGGAACGTGACTGATGCGTACCGCACCCACGGCGCCAAAGACGGTCCCGTGGAACAGTCCGCGTTTGCCGATTTTTTAAGGGCCATGTTTGCCAGCAACGAATTCATGTTCATCGAATAGACGGAGACCGATCGTGATTTTCAAGCTCAACAACGAGAACAAAGTTTCGCGCCGCGCCGTGATCAACTCCCTGGCCGGCGCTTCCATGCTTCTGCCGGGGATGCTGCGGGACATGCTAGGGGCGGAAGCCGACCCGCTCGCGCCCAAGGCTCCGATGTTTCCCGCCAAAGCCAAGCGCGTCATCTTCCTGTACATGAGCGGCGGTGTTTCCCATGTGGATTCGTTTGACCCTAAGCCCAGACTGGCCGCCGATCATCACCAACAATACAAAGAAGAGTTTCTCCATGGCAGTCCCTGGGGCGCGAAACGTTATGCGCAGTGCGGCACCGAAGTCAGCGAGCTGTTTCCGAACATCGGGTCCATGATGGATGAGATCTGCCTGATTCGTTCGATGTACAACGACATCCCGAATCATCCGCAGGCGATCCTGCAAGTGCATGGCGGATCCACTGTACAGCCGCGGCCGAGCATCGGCGCGTGGGTCAGCTATGGTCTCGGTACCATGAACCGCGATCTGCCGTCTTACGTTGTGCTCGCGCCCGAGGTCCCCTATGGCGGGGGCGCCGTGTGGGATTCCAGTTTTCTGCCGGCGTTCCATCAGGGCGTGCGCGTCATCCCGGGCCAGGAAGCAATTCCTAACATGACGCGTCAGGGCTATGCCGATATCCAGGACATGGACTTGGGGCTGATCAACTTCTTCAACCAACGTCACCTCGGGCAGCACGATGCCGATCGCACCCTCGCGGCACGCATCAAAACCTTCGAGACGGCCTACGGCATGCAGAAGGAAGCGCCGGATGTATTCGACATCAGCAAGGAGTCCGATGCTACGCTCCAGATGTACGGCATCGAAAGGGGCGCAAATAAAGGCTTCGGCTGGATGTGCCTGGCGGCACGGCGCTTGGCCGAGCGGGGCGTACGCTTTATAGAGCTGATCGACGGCGGCTACGATAAGTACACCAACTGGGATTCCCATCTCGATATCCGCATGCATGAACCGCGCGCCCGCGCTACGGACAGGCCCATTGCCGGGTTGCTGAAGGACCTCAAGGCGCGCGGCATGCTGGAGGAGACTCTGGTTGTCTGGACCACCGAATTCGGCCGCAATCCGGCCGACGCTTCACCCGATGAAGAGGGCCGCCGCCACTATTCCGCGGCTTACTCGTCTTGGGTCGCGGGCGGCGGTTTCAAAGCCGGGACAGTCTACGGACAGACCGATGACTACGGCCTTAAAATCCTCTCGAACCCGGTGCACATTCACGATCTTCAGGCGACTCTACTGAACCAGCTTGGTCTCGATCACACCAAGCTCACCTTCCGCCACGCGGGACGCGATTATCGCCTTACCGATGTCTCTGGCCGCGTTGTGAAAGAATTGGTTGTTTAATGGCTGCTTCCGCCAGCATCGCGCCGTCCGGAACCACCTCGCGGCTTGCGGCATCCCTGGAGCGTTACTTCGAGTTCGAGGCGCTCGGCGCCACCTGGCGTACCGAACTGCTCGCCGGGTTCACGACGTTCATTACGATGGCCTACATCGCGTTCGTGAACCCGTCGATCCTCAGCCAGACCGGGATGCCCATCGCCGCGGTTGCCGCGGCCACATGCTTTTCGGCGGGCATCGGCAGTTTACTGATGGGCATTCTGGCCCGCTACCCCATCGCGCTCGCTCCCGGAATGGGTCTCAACGCATATTTCACTTACTCAGTTGTCAAGGGCATGGGCGTGCCCTGGCAGGTGGCCTTGGGCGCCGTATTCGTTTCGGGCGTTGTATTTCTGTTGCTCACCGCGCTGGGCGTGCGCCAATTGATTCTGGAGTCAATACCGGCCGAACTGTATGCCTCGGTCGCAGTGGGAGTGGGTCTGTTTATTTCTTTGCTCGGTCTGAGGGACGCCGGCATCGTCGCGCCGAGCGCAGCAACCATGGTCACGATTGGAAACCTGCGCGATCCAAAGACGATATTGGCCATTGCCGGTCTGGTGGGCGTGGCCGCGCTAATGGCACGGGGCGTACGGGCGGCCATTCTCATTGGCGTCTTAGGTACCACGCTTTTGGGATTCCTCTTCGGCCAGATCCAGTGGCAGCCGCAATCCACCCGGTTTTCCGACCTTTCAGCAACGGCTTTTCGTCTGGATCTCTCGGGCGTGCTCCATATGGGGCTGCTCGAAATCGCCTTCGTCTTCCTTTTCGTCGACCTGTTCGATAACATCGGCGCGCTGCTCGCGATCGGCAAGAAAGCCGGCCTGCTCACTTCCGCCGGCCGCATTCCCCGCGCTAACCGCATCTTCACAGCCGACGCTTTGGCGACCATTGTCGGCTCCTGCTCCGGCACCTCCACTGTAACGAGCTATATCGAAAGCAGCGCGGGCGTGGCTGTAGGCGGGCGCACCGGCATCACCGCAATCGTGGTCGGCATTCTCTTTCTGGCATTGCTGTTCGTAGTGCCGTCTGTCGGCGCGCTCCCGGCCTTTGCCACGGCGCCGGCATTGATTGTGGTCGGCTCGCTCATGATGACGGCGGTTCGCGAAGTGGACTGGGACGATCCGCTGATCGCCATCCCCGCGTTTCTCACGATGGTCACCATTCCGCTGACCTTCAGCGTCGCCAATGGGCTGGCCATCGGCTTCATCACCTATACGGTGGTGCGTGTGTGCAGCGGCCGGTACCGTTCCGTAAGCTGGCTCGTATATGCTTTAACTATTGTCTTTATTGCGCGGTTCCTATACCTGCGCGGGTGAACTCTATGGGTCCGGCCTCCTCCCCCAGTCCTTCGGTATTTTCATTTAAACTCAACGGTAAGACTGTTTGGGTGCAAGGCGCCGCCACGCACCGGACCCTGCTCGATCACCTGCGGGAACTCGGCTTCACAGGCGCCAAAGAAGGCTGCGCCGAAGGAGAGTGCGGCGCCTGCACCGTGGCGCTCGTTAAGGAAAACAGCGGGGGCACTGAGTACCGCGCCGTGAATAGCTGCCTGATGCTGTTGCCCATGGCAGCCGGGCAGGAGATCTACACGGTCGAATCTTTGGCCGAGCCGCGGCCTCTCGCAGGCGAAGGCGAACTGCACCCCGTCCAGCAGGCCATCGCTGAGCGGGGCGGCTCGCAATGCGGTTACTGCACGCCGGGCTTCGTGATGAGCCTGTTTGCAGAATATTATCGCCCGGGCCGCCGGCAGCACTGCGACACAACGGCGCTCGGGGGTAATCTTTGCCGTTGCACCGGCTACCGGCCGATTCGCGACGCCGCACTGGCGCTCGGGCCGGCGCCCGCCGATCGTTTTTCGCGGCGGCTCGCGGAACCCGCGCCCGCTTTAAACGAATTCGCCTACTCAGACGGCAAAGCTTGCTTCTCGCGGCCGCTCAGTCTGGCCGCCTGCCTCGATACGTTGCATCAGGAGCCTAACTCCCGCTGGATCGCGGGCGGAACGGATCTGGCTGTAGATCTGAATCTGCGGGGCAGCACATTTGCGCGCCTCGTCAGCCTGGAAGGCGTTCCGGAACTCCGCCGATGGATCGAAACAAGTGATTACGTCGAGATCGGCGCGGGCTTGACGCTGAATGAAATCGGCGCGCTGTGGCGGAACGCGCCCGCTGCGTTTCGGGAATGGTTAACGCTTTTCGCCTCTCCTCTCGTTCGCAACCGTGCCACCTTGGGCGGTAATCTGGCCACCGCGTCTCCTATAGGAGATGCCGCGCCCCTGCTGCTGGCGCTCGATGCCGAGGTTCGCCTTGCGGGTGCGGATGGCGAACGAACCATACCGCTCGAACGCTTTTTCATCGGTTACCGTAAAACGGTTTTAGCGCCCGGAGAGATATTGGTTTCGATTCGTGTGCCCAAACCCTGGCCGGAGCTGATGCGTTTTTACAAAGTGTCGAAACGAAAACTGGATGACATCAGTACGGTCGCGGCCTGCCTGGCGCTCAATCTGAATCGCGCCGGGCGCGTTTCAATGGCGCGGTTCGCATACGGCGGAGTGGCCGAGATTCCTCTGCGGGCTTACGAAGCGGAACAGGTAATCAAAGGAATGCCGTGGAGCCCTGGCGCGGTGGCTCGGGCACAGGAAGCAGTCACTGCCCGCGTGCGCCCTATCTCCGATCATCGTGGATCGGCGGGCTACCGCCTGGCGATGGCGAAGTCCCTCATCGAAAAATTTGCGTTTGAGATCCGGGAGCAGGCGGCATGATCGCGCACGAAAGCGCGCGCGGCCACGTCAGCGGCTCCGCGCTATATACTGACGACCTGGCGGGCCGCTT
>JAFAWA010000164.1 GCA_019242155.1 Terriglobia bacterium
GGTTTAACAGCACCACTGCGGTCTCGGTCTACTTCCGCGTCTGTGCCTCTGCTATTTTGCACCCCGGGCTGGCAGTCTGCCCCGCGTTCCTCTCCCGTATGGACACGCCAGAGCGAGCTCATCGCTCCCTGCGGTCACGGCTCAGAAGGACGCCCGCGAACATCCCTTCTATGTCGCACACCCCCTCTCAGGGTCGCGCCCCATCCTTCGCACGCGCTTCCGGCGAACCCGCCCGGCCGTCATAATCCCGGCGTAGAGCCGCGCGCTTGATTCGCGATACTGCCACCAGCGCCAACCCGAACAGAATGCCCGTGACGCCCATCATTCCCGGCTCCGGAACCGCTGCGGCCACCGGGTTTACCGAAACGTCGTCGAGGACAAAATAGGCGAACCCGTTCCGCTCACTGAAGGACAATGCCGTGCTAGGTGCTGTCGCCACCGCCTGATAATCGAAGTCCGTGAAACTGAAAGGGGAGAGATTCGTCGAACTCGCAAGTGTCGTGCCGCCGAACGTCACCGAAAAGTCGTTCGGAGTGTTAACCCCACCCAGGCTCGTACTCGCCAGCCAAAAATTGATGTCGTAAGTAGTCCCGGGCACCGTGGCCAGGGTCTGTGAGAGGACCCCCTCCGTATTCGGGCCCAGATACGCCGAATAGGTGCCGGAATGAACAATCGAGCCGTTAAGCCCGCCGCAGATCGCGCCCGCGATGAAGGAGTTCGACCCCGCCGGAACCACTCCCATGCAATTAGTGTTTCCACTCAGGTTCCATCCGGTGAAATCTCCGGTTTCAAACCCGCCGTTGGTCACCTGATCTCCGAACGCCACAGCCCCCGGCAGAATAAACAATGACGATATCCACAAGAACTTTAGCAACCTGTGCACGTATGTCCTCCGTTCCACCTAGCTGTAACACGGTACTTAGAAAGTTCACTTCCGCATATTTCGCGGAAAAGTACTACTTGAGACACCACTTCAGTACCGGAACCAGGGGTACACTAAAAGCGCATGACGATCCCAGCGTCTCCCGAACCGAATGGCTTCGTTTCGCCGAACTCCGAGACGGGACTAATCATCTTCGCTCATGGATCGCGCGTTGAAGCGGCCAACCAATCCGTCCGGACCGTTGCCGGGGAACTGGCCGATTTGGGTTCGTTTCGTTATGTCGAAGCTGCCTTTCTCGAGTTGGGCCGACCCGATCTCCAAGGTGCAGCTAACGCCTTAATCGCAAAAGGATTAAACCGCATTCTAGTCATTCCCTATTTCTTGACCCTCGGCACCCATCTGGAACGGGATTTACCCCGTTTAGTCGGCCAGATCGCCTCGGTCCATCCCGGCCTCGAGATTCGGGTTGCGCGGCCGCTAGACGGTCACCCAAGCTTAGTCCAGATTCTTCTGGACCGCTCCCGAGAGTAAGTTGAGCCCCTCGCACTCAATTAAGATTTGACAAGAATAGGCTAAAGCTTGATAATGTGAACGTGCTAAGTGCCGGTGCCAGACCAGTGGAGGCGCGCGGCCCGCAATCGTAAATCGAAAGCACGGAGGCTTTTAAGAGCAATGGCAAAGATTATTGGTATTGACCTCGGTACTACCAACTCGGTCGTCGCCGTTATGGAAGGCGGCCAACCCACCGTCATCGCAAACCAGGAGGGAGCCCGTACCACTCCATCCGTCGTAGCATTCACCAAGAGCGGCGAGCGGCTGGTCGGTCAGGTAGCCAAACGGCAGGCCATCACCAACCCGGAGAACACGGTTTTTTCCATCAAGCGGTTTATGGGCCGCCGCTTCGATGAAGTCACCGAAGAGATGAAAATGGTCCCTTATAAGGTCGCCCGGGGCGAGAACAACGACGCCCGCGTGGATATCAACGGCAAGAAGTATTCGCCGCCTGAGATTTCGGCCATGATCCTCGGCAAATTAAAAGAAGCCGCCGAGGCTTACCTGGGCGGCAAGGTCACGCAGGCCGTTATCACCGTTCCGGCATATTTTAACGATGCCCAGCGCCAGGCTACCAAAGATGCCGGCAAGATCGCCGGGCTTGAAGTCATGCGCATCATCAATGAGCCGACGGCTGCCGCCTTGGCCTATGGACTGGACAAGAAGAAGAACGAGACCATCGCGGTCTACGATTTTGGCGGCGGAACCTTCGACATCTCTATTCTTGAAGTCGGCGACGGCGTGGTAGAAGTGAAGTCGACCAACGGCGACACGCACCTCGGCGGGGACAATATCGACCAGCGCGTGATCGACTGGATCGTTTCCGAGTTTAAAAACGAGAACGGCATCGACCTCTCTCGCGACCAGATGGCTCTGCAACGCCTCAAAGAGGCGGCTGAAAAGGCCAAGATGGAGCTTTCCACGCTGCTCGAAGTCGAGATCAATCTGCCGTTTATCACGGCGGATGCGAGCGGTCCGAAGCACCTGCAGATGAAGCTCACGCGGGCCCGCTTCGAGTCCATGGTGGAGGACATCATCCAGCGTTCCGTTGGTCCGTGCAAGCAGGCTATGGCGGACGCCAACGTGACCCCGCAGCAGATTGATGAGGTCGTGCTCGTCGGCGGCCAGACCCGTATGCCGCGAATTCAGAGCATGGTTCGCGAGCTGTTCGGCCGGGAGCCGCACAAAGGCGTTAACCCTGATGAAGTCGTAGCCGTCGGCGCGGCGGTCCAAGGCGGCGTTCTGGGCGGCGAAGTCAAGGACGTGCTGCTTCTCGACGTTACGCCGCTCTCGCTCGGTATCGAAACCCTCGGCGGCGTTTTCACCAAGCTGATCGAGCGCAACACCACGATTCCCACCCGCAAGAGCGAAGTCTTTTCGACGGCGGCCGACAGTCAGCCCTCGGTCGAAATCAAGGTCTACCAGGGCGAACGCGCCATGGCACGCGACAACCGGCTGCTCGGCGTGTTTCAGCTCGGTAACATCCCGCCCGCCCCGCGCGGCGTGCCCCAGATCGAAGTGACGTTCGATATCGACGCCAACGGGATCCTGAACGTCACCGCGAAGGATCGCGCCACCAACAACGAGCAGAAGATCACCATCACCTCTTCTTCCGGGCTTTCGAAGGACGAAGTGGATAAGATGGCTCGCGACGCCGAATCTCACGCGGCCGACGACCGCAAACAGCGCGACACCATTGAAGCCAAGAACCGCGCGGATGCGATGGTCTATAACGTCGAAAAGACGCTCAAGGAACATCGCTCCAAGATCAGCGATGCCGAAGCCAAAGAGATCGAGTCGGCCATCGAAGATACCAAAAAAGCCATCAACGAAAACGATCCCGCCCGCATCAACGCGGCTGTGGACCGTCTCACCTCAGCCAGTCACAAACTCGCCGAGGCCATGTACAAATCGGCTTCGCAGCCCGGCGGTCAAGCGCCCGGGTCTGACGGACAGGGCGGTCCTTCCGGATCCCCCGGCGACCAGGGCAAGAAAGATAAAGATAATGTCGTCGACGCCGAATTCGTAGACGTAGACGATAAGAAGTAACCAGGTTCGAGCGATCAGCCGCCGGAACTCAGCGTAAAACTGGGGCCGGCGGCTGAAAGCGGGAAGCTGATGGTTTCACAGTTGTTATGCCGGGGTCAGGAGCAGCGTCCGGCGTCAGTGCCGGACGTCTCCGATCCCAGCCCAAGGCCCCTGAATTATGGCATCCGCTCCTAAGCACGACTATTACGAAACTTTGGGGGTTCCCCGCAAAGCCACCACGGATGAGATCCGCAAGGCCTACCGGAAACTTGCGCGCAAGTACCACCCCGATTTAAATCCCGGGGACAAGTCCGCCGAAGAGCGCTTCAAGAATGTACAGGAAGCTTACGATGTACTGAGCGACCCGAAAAAGCGGCCCATGTACGATCAGTACGGCTTCTACTCGGAGAACGGTTTCGCCGGACAGGGCGGTCCCGGTCCACAACCGGGCGCCAATCCCAACATGGACTTCAGCGGCTTCGATTTCTCCGATTTCTTTTCCGGAGCCGGAGCCAATCAGGGCGCGGGGGCAGGCAACCGCCGCACGGGCAACGCGTCGAGCGGCGCTTTCCGCGATATCTTCTCTCAATTCTTCGGCGGCCGGAACGCGCAGCAGCAAGCCCCGCCCGAAAAGGGCAGCGACCTCGAATACGTAATGGATATCGACTTCTGGCAGGCTATTCGCGGAACTCAGGCCCGCATCAATATCACTCGATACGAGGTCTGCGAAACCTGTCACGGATCGGGCACCACCGGCGATGCGGAAACCACCTGCCCCGAATGCAAGGGCACCGGTAATGTAAGCCAAATGGCCGGAGCGATGAAGTTCAATTTGACCTGCCCGCGCTGCGGAGGTACGGGCAAGCTGGGCAATCCCTGTCCCACCTGCGGCGGCGATGGGCGCATCACTCGCACCGAAACGGTCGAAGTACGTATCCCTCCCGGCGCGCGCAACGGTTCCCGCCTGCGCGTCCCCGGAAAAGGCAATGCCGGGACCATGGGAGCTCCTCCGGGCGACCTTTATATAAACACGCACGTCGAGGAGCATCCGTTCTTCCGCCGCGAGGGGGACAACATCGAAATCAAAGTGCCCTTGGCCGTGTGGGAAGCCGCACTGGGCGCCAAAATCGAAGTGCCTACTATTGACGGCCGCACGTTGCTCAAAATCCCGCAAGGCACCAAAAACGGCCAGCGCTTCCGTCTTCGGGAGAAGGGTGTTCTCAATTCCCGCAGCAATCAGCGCGGCGATCAGATCGTGGAGGTTGCTATCGAAGCGCCCGATCCCCGCGATGAGCGCACCCGGGAGTTGCTGCGTGAGATGTCGCGGTTGAATCCCGAAGATCCGCGCGCCGCCATGTGGACCGAGGTTTAATCCAGGAGAGCTCCATCTTTTATGGCAAAGTCCAAATCCAGAGCCGCCTACATGATCTCTTCTGTGGCTGAACAGTATCAGATCCACCCACAGACTCTGCGCCTGTACGAACGGGAAGGCTTACTCAAGCCCTCCCGCAGCGACGGCAATACGCGCCTCTACACCGACGAAGATCTGGAACGGCTCGAGGTGATACTTCACCTGACGCGCGATTTGGGCGTTAACCTGGCCGGCGTTGAGATCATTCTGAACATGCGGCAGAAGATGGGCGAAATGCAGGCCCAGATTCAGGAGTTCATCTCCACTTTGAACCGGGAACTGGCCGCGCGCTCGCGCCTGGCCGAGCCGGCCGCTGAGCGCAATTGGCTCGTACCCGTCGTGAACGCGCGTCCGCCCGCTGCCAACAACCGGCGGAACCGGTAAAATGGCGCCCTCGACCCGGGCAACCCTTGCCTACGTCGCGCCTTTCGTTCTGTATGTCGGGATGATCCCGTTGGGTCTGCCTCCGCAGGTGCTTTTCCCGCTGCGGCTGGTTATTGTCTCCGCCGTGATTCTGGCGATTTCCCGGCCGTACCTCACGGGGAGCCCTTCCCAGCCGCTTGCGAGTGTGGCAGTCGGCCTCGCCGTCTTCCTGATCTGGATCGGCCCTGACGTTCTTTTCGGTTACCGCCACCACTGGTTATTCGAGAATGCGATTACCGGTAAGGCCGGCAGCTCGCTGCCTACAGGATTACAGGCCAACCCCCTCTTCCTCGCGGTTCGCGTGGTCTCGAGCGTGGCTCTCGTCCCCATTCTTGAGGAACTCTTCTGGCGCGGATGGCTAATGCGATGGCTGATCCGCAACGACTTCCTCAAAATACCGCTTGGTACCTATCAGGGTTTCTCGTTCTGGATAGTGGCGGTGCTGTTCGCCTCCGAGCACGGCCCGTATTGGGAGGTCGGCCTGGCGGCAGGTGTAATTTACAACCTGTGGGTCGTCCGCACCCGCAATCTGGCGAATTGCATGTTAGCGCACGCTGTTACAAATGGCGCCCTGGCAATCTACGTACTTACGGGCGGCCGCTGGCAATACTGGCTATAACCCTTTTTCGGCCGCGTGCATCTCATATAGTAGACAGGTGTTCAGAAGTTTCCTTCTCCCTGTCATAGGCTCCGGAAAAATGCGGTCTGTCGGGCCCCGCTATCCGGAGCCTTTCTGTTTCTACCGGGCTTGGGCGGAGGGCTCGGGCTTTGTAGTAGCCAATGCAGTTTTGACAATCTGCGCCAGATGCGCTGCGGTAAACGGCTTCTTCAGGAAACCCGCCAGGTCTTTGCCCTGGAACTTGGAAACCGCCTCGATATCGCTATAGCCGCTCGCCAGCACAATCCGCAGATCCGGCCGGAGGTGGCGCAATCGCCGGCAAGTCTCCTCTCCACCCAGGCGCGGCATCATGAGATCGACGATCACCAGTTGGATCTCGTCGGATCGGCGCTCGTAAACCTCCAAACCCGCTTGTCCATCCGGAGCAACGCAAACGGTATAGCCGTACAGCTCGAGCGACGCCTTCGCCACGTTCCGCACCAACTCCTCGTCGTCGATCACGAGGATTGTCCCGGTCCCGCGGAAATCCTCCAGAGGCGTGTTCACCTGTTTGCGAGCGGTTGTAGCATCGGCCGGCAGCAGGACCTTGAAAGTGCTGCCTTTCCCGGCTTGGCTATAGACCTTGATCGCCCCGCTATGGCTGCTAACGATCCCGAGCACCGCTGCTAATCCCAAACCTCGTCCGGTCACCTTCGTCGTGAAGAACGGATCGAAGATCTTCGCCTGTGTCTCCGGATCCATTCCTTTGCCGGTGTCGTGGATCTCCAGGCACACGTAGGTGCCCGGTTTCAGTTCGTTGGTCGAAAGAAGGGAGCGGATATACAGATCGTCGACGTTGTGAACCGCACTTGTTACCGTGACCGTCCCGGACTCGTTTTCGGGAATCGCTTCGGCCCCGTTAAGTATGAGGTTCATCACAATCTGCTGGATTTGGCTCGGATCGGCGCCGATTGTGGGAATCGAGTCGTCTAATTGCAGCCGGACCTGTACCGTCTTGGGAATTGAGGCCTGAATGAGAGTGCTGATCTCGCGTACCAGTTCAGACAGATTGACGGACTGGCGCGCAAAGCGCCCCCTCCCGGCGTAAGCTAAAAGCTGCCGGGTCAGATCACTCAGGCGCTGCGATGCGGACATTACGTCACGCAGCAAAGGCTGAACAGGATTGGAAGGGGGCAGAATTTCACCGATCAGGCTCGCGTTGCCGAGAATCCCTGTGAGCAGGTTATTAAAGTCGTGAGCGATGCCTCCGGCCAGTACACCGAGGCTCTGCAGGCGCTGGGTCTGCCGGATCTGCGCTTCGAACTGCCTCCGCTCCGTGATATCGCGCGCCACATGGGACGCGCCGAGGATCTTCCCGTTCTCACCGAGGATCGGACTGATGGTCAGCGATACATAAATCAGATCGCCCTTCTTGGTGATGCGTGTCGTCTCGAAGTGTTTGACGCGTTCGCCGCGGCGGAGGCGCTGCAGAATTTCCGCTTCTTCCTTCTGCCGGTCCGCCGGGAGCAGGATCGAAATCGGTCTGCCGACCGCCTCTTCGGCAGTATAGCCGTACACCCGTTCGGCCGCGCCGTTCCACGTCTGGATAATGCCATTCAGGTCTTTACTGATTATGGCGTCCTCGGAGGATTCGACTATAGCCGAGAGCCGGGCGGCAGGACTAAGGCCTAGCTGTTCCGGGAACTCCGACATCCAGTGTCCATGTTCATGATACAACCTGAAGACGGGCACGCCTCTGAAGGGCTAGTACGAAACGAAACAAACGGTGAGGTACCGCTTACCTGTACAGCCTTCGATAAATATCCGCATTCCGGAGCACCGCCTGGACGTACTCGCGCGTTTCGGTAAACGGGATCGCTTCCACGAATTCGGCGGGCTCGCGATAAGTGCTCCAGGCCCGCCATTCCGCTGCGCGCGCGGGGCCGGCATTATAGGCGGCCAGCGTCTGTTCCAGGCTGCCGCTGTTCTGGTCGAGCATCGAGCGTAACACCGTGGTGCCGATCTTCAGATTGGCGGCAGGCTCAAATAGGATGCGGTTGGTAAAGCCGGCCACACCGGCCCGGCGCGCGTACTCGCGGCCCGTAACAGGACGCACCTGGGTAAGACCATAGGCGTTAGCCCGGGAAAGCGCCTGCGGGTTAAACTCGGACTCCTGCCGGATTAGCCCCGCGACCAGGAACGGATCGAGGCCGCGCGCCCGTGCGCTCTCGATCAGGGCGTCATGAAACGGCATAGGAAAAAGCAGCCGCCAGAACTTGTCGGGAGCGCTGGCCAGCGGTAAGTTGAGGTAGTCCGAGTTCATCGCCTTCATGTCCCGCAGGCCCTGATACGGTGCGTCCGCGGATCCCGCCATTTCCATGGCAAGCAGCGGAGGCTGGCCGTCCGTGCGCGCGCCGAACCGCAGTTCCGAATCGGCCAGATCGTTCAACCCGGCGGTTCTTAAAAGCCGCGACCGCGCCACTCGCGCGGAGGTAGCAGCGGTCGCCTCCGCCGGTACGGCCTTGGCTTGGGGTAGTGCCACCGAAAGCAAGAACTCACTGGTCTCGGGTGATTCCCCGGCGTTCTTAAGTTCGGGCACGCTCAGGCGGTCACGCGCGAGCACGGCGTAATACGTGTTGGGAAGCCTCTTTGCAATGTGCGCATAGAAGGCGGCCGCGGCTGGAAATCGCTGGTTTCTTTCCGCGTCTCGGGCTAGAAAGTACAAAGCAGCTCCGGCAGTGCTGTGCGCCGGAAATTTTTCCAGGTGCTCGCGCAGCAGTGCGGCGGCGTTATCCCGGTTTTCGATATAAGACTGAAACGCCACGCGCCAGTGGGACGG
>JAFAWA010000170.1 GCA_019242155.1 Terriglobia bacterium
TCGATGTGCGCGAGCCGCTTTCGTGCATGCAAGGCCCGCCTATCGGCCGTGAGATTCCGGGCTGTGAAGTCCGCCCGGCGCGGACCGAAGATCTGGAGCAGTGCAACCGTGTGTGCCGTTCCGTCCACGGCCATGACCGCGCGGGAGAACTCGAGGATGCCATATCGCATGGCGCAGCCCGCGTTGTGGAACGTTGGGGTTGCGTTACCGGATACAGTACCCAGACCGCCTTTTTCGGCCATTCCGTCGGCGAAACTCTGACCGACCTTCAGGCTCTGATCGCAGCCGCCGAGTCGTTCGGCGGGCCCGGGATCCTGGTTCCCACCCGCAACGCCGCGCTGTTCCGCTGGTGTCTCGAAAACGGTCTTCGCGTCGTCCAGCCCTTGACCTTGATGAGCTTGGGCCTTTATAACGAGCCGGCCGGGGCATGGCTGCCCTCAATTTCGTTTTGAGATCTCGTCCGGCTTCATCTCACCGCTCGACCGGAGGGAGCGGTCGATGTCTTTCATCCCCTCATAACATGCCTCCTCCCAGGCTTCATAATGCGCGTCATCACCGGTCGGGTTCGATTCGCCAAAAATGGCGCGCTTCATCTCAAACCCAAACGTCCAGGGCCGCGTATAGACCGAAGGATCGTCAAATAGCGCTTCGTATTTCATGCGGTTTTCGTCCAGGAATTGGAAGCGCTCCACGTAGTGCACTTTCTCGCTTGAGAAATCGCCTGCTCTACTCAGCCGGCCTTTCGCGTTGTGGTTGGTGACATCCACTACCAGCGTGTTGCCCTCCCAATGGCCGCGTGAGTCCCCCATCCACAGCTTGATATCCGGCCCGACATGGGGATGCCCGTCGAGAGGGATTACACGGTAAACGTGGCTGCCCTCATGGGCCAAAATCACGTAGCCGGGATATTGCAGAATCTGAACGTCGTGCCAGGTGAGCTGCCGCACCGGCCCCAGCGGCCAGCAAAGCTGTTGCGGGTCGATAAACTCCGGCTTAGTCGGCTCAAAGTAGTTCTTCAATAGATTCTGTTGACGCTCGCGTGCCCACGGCTGATAAGGCACCTCGCCGTCGGGTATGTCGATAACGCGGCTGGCGGCCTTCGGCTGCGGCCGGTTGCGCGCACCACCGGCTCGTCCTTCCGGCGGATCGATGCAGCCGACCTCGCCCTTTGGATTGGTCAGGCAGCCCATTCCATATACCACCGTTAACCAGAATCCCTGTACATCCGGCTGCCCGTCCGGAGTATGCTTCGGAGTCCATTCGGCCAACCCAGGAGTAGATAGCAGCCCGAGCATAGAGACGGCGGCCAGCAAAGGTGCGATGTGTTTTGTAGTTCTCATATTAGTTGACGCTTTCGTTTTGACCGACTACGGGTAATACTTCGCGGTGTCGAATGTGTAGCACTCATAATCCAGTAACTGGAAATTCTTTTCCTTATGGCGATAAAGAATCATGCTCATGTTCCAGGGTTTGGTGAACACCTTAGGATCTTCAATCGTCACGAGGTAATTGATATGGTCTGGATCGGCCAAGCTATAACGCTCCACCACGTGTAACTGGTCGCTATGAAAGTTGCCGGCGCGGTCGAACCACGTCTGGTCATTGAAGTGAACGTTATCCACCACCAGCGTGTCGCCGTCCCAATGGCCGCGCGAATCCCCCATCCACCATTCGATCGGCCCTCTAGGATGGGGGGTGCCGTTCATATAGATGAAGCGGTCCGCATGAGCGTACTCGTAAAGGATGGTCACCTTGTCTGCGCCGGCGCCTTGGAGGATTTGCAAGGGATGCCCGGAGTACGTGATCCTCGGTATGCCTAGCAGGTAGCACTTAGCCTCGGGATCGGCCGTCGCGCGGTTTTCGTAGTTCTGTTTCTTCTTTGCGAGCGCCCAGGGCTGATAGGGAATCTCGTTGCCGTCGACCACGCCCTGTCCGCCGGGCACGTCCTTTTGCGCGCTATGGTCCTGAATGTTGTGACGCGCGGTGTTCATGACCTCCCAGAAGCCGGAGAGATCCGGTTTACCGTCCGGCAGGCGAGGAATTCCGCTCATTCCTGCAATCTGCGCTTGGGCGCTAAGCACCGGTACTGCGGCTGTGACGACAGCCGCAATCCACAATGAATACGAATGCCTGTTCATGTCTCTCTCGCGAATTACTGCGGGTCCGGCGCGCCGGTTCCGGAAGATCCCACCAGCAAGTTCCGTCCATCAGGTAGCTTGACGCTGGTGCCGTTTACGGTCAGTGAGCCATTTTTGGCTTTATAGCCCTTGACGATCACTTCCAAGCCTTCGGGAAAATCGGTGCGGCGCAGTCCTCGCCGCAGCATCGCATTGGGGCTGCCGAACTCAATCGCCCAGTTCGCAACTTTGCCGCTCTCGTCTTTGACATCGACATAAATCCACCCGTGCGGATTCACCCACTCCACTTTCGTGAGGTGGCCGGTTAACACAATCGGCGCGTTGGCGTCATATTCGGCAGCGAATGCATGATGCGCGAACGCCGGAGCAGCGGCCAGAAGGACGCCTGCTGTGATGAGAAGAATCGTGGCTTGTTTTGGCATAATAGCTTCCTCTTTGTGACTTAGAACAGGATTTTCAGGCCGACCTGGTTATCGCGCGGCGTCCCCGCCGAAGCGATCTGGCCGAACTGCGGACTGCCTACGACCGCGTTCGGTGCGCCGAGCGCGGGAGTATTAGTCGCGTTGAACGACTCCAGCCGTAACTGCGCGCTAACGCGCTCTGTCAGGCGGAATATCTTATTGGCCGATAGGTCAAGATTGATCACTCCCGGAGCGCGTAATACGTTGCGTCCCGCATTACCGAACGTGTATTTGGCGTTGGCTTGAAAAGCCGCCGTATTGAACCATTCCTGTACCGTGGGGTCTGATAGATGCCAGTCGCCCGTAACGTTCGGCCGGTCGTTGTTACCAACTACGCTGCCCTGGCCGGTATTCGAAGGATTGCCGTTCACGGTGAGGTTGACTGGAATTCCGGAATCTACCGTTACAATCGGCCCCACGCTCCAGCCACCCAGAACGGCATCAGTCACACGGGTCCAATGAGAGCCTATGACTTTTCCCCGGCCAAACGGCAGCGCGTAGACGGCACTGCCGACGAAGTGATGCGTCATGTCCTGGCTCGACACCGCGCGATCGGCAGCCCAGTCGTAAGGTATCTGAACGCCTCCGGACTGGTTTTCCCCAAGCGCAATGCTCTTCGAGTACGAGTAAGCTGCGATGAACGTCAGACCGTTCTTGTAGCGCTTCTCCGCCTTCGCCTGGAGCGCGTTGTAGCGGCTGTAGCCGTCCTTCTGAATCCGAATTACATCCGCCAACGTGACCGTATACGGCGTACCGGGCACGGCGGTGGATTGAAAAATGCGATTGGCGTTGGTGTTACCTGGCTTGGGAGGAGCGGGATTGCCGTCGAATTGCCTCCACGCATGGTTGAGATTGTTGCCGTAATACCCGACTTCGACCAGGATGCCGCCCGGCAGTTCACGCTGCAGATTGAAGTTCCACTGTTGCGACACGGGCCAAGCGCCGCTGCGATCATCGGAAACCAATAGAACGCTGTTCGCATTTGCGAGCGAAAGCGCGCCCGCTGGAAACCCTTGTCGGAGGACCAGGGTTGGACTGTTAGGGTCTGTCGCAAGCTGTACCTGCAAGTGGTATGGCGGATTAATCTCGAGCGATTGCATGCCGCCCGGCGTCGTGACATTGGAGTAAAAGATTCCGTAGCCGCCCCGGACCACTGTCTTCTCATCAGGCAGACTGTAGGCGAATCCGAAACGCGGCGCGAACTGAAGGTAGTCGATGCCCTGGAGCGCCCTATCGCTCCGGTCGCTTCCTTGCGAGCCCGCCGGAATCAACCGCGGACTCGAGGGATTCGTATCCAGGTCAAAGTTCGCGATGGCGTTGAACCGGTCGACTAACGGCATGTTCAATTCGTACCGAAGGCCCACGTTGAGAGTCAGCCGCCGGCTCACTTTCCAATCGTCCTGTACGAAGAAGTCAGTTAAGGGCTGCCGCTGCACGACTGTTTCGAAATTGGAAAGCGTTCCCAACGACGAGTCGCCCAACAGAAAATCCGCCAACGCATTGCCGCCCGTGAGAGTCGCGGGATTCCTGGTGTATTGGCCGTTGAAGCTCAAAATTCCGTTGCTCTGCTGCGGGCTGAAAAAATTGGTTTGCAGCCAGTAAGCTTGAACGCCGAATTTGAAGGTGTGGGCCGCTTTTGTCCAGGTGAGGTCTGCCGATAACTGGCGGGCCTGCGTGCCGGCTATGTTTCCCAAGCCTCCTCCGCCGACGGCCGTCAATCCGGTGATGGGTAGACTCACCAGGCCTCCCGGATAACTCAGACTCACGCCCGGGAGGCCGATCACGCCGTTGAGATTCTGTTTATCTGGGGTCGAATACACCGACAACAGAGAGTTCCATCCAACATGAATGGAGCTGATCAGAGAGGGCGACCAGATTCGGTTATAACCGGCGGCGAAACCGTGGCTCGTAATCTCTGTAGCGTTTGCGTTGGTGTAGTAGTTGACTTGCGAGTCGGGCGGAAGCGTGGACACGGGACCCGCATCCTGCGTTTGCGAACTGAAGCGAAAGAAGAGGTTTTGCCGGTCGCTCAGGATCTCGTCCGCCCGCAGATCCCAACGCGGCAGGTCCTGATTCTGCGGGCTCGCATACACATAGTTATTGGTTGCGGTGCCTGTTTGCGGGAGCGGATACCAACTCAGAACTTTGAGCGCCAGAGGATCCATACGGGACAGCGGAATCTGGTTACCCGCGAACTGCTGCCGTGTACCCGTGGCTGAATTGTATGTAGCCGGGTCATATATGGCGCCGGGGAAGATGCCTTGCCGCTCCGCGATCGTGGGAACCGTATCCACCTGCGTGACACTTTGGCGCACGCGAGTGACTTCAAAATCACCGAAGACAAACAGCCGGTTGCGCAGGATGGGTGCGCCGGCGCTCGCGCCAAAGTCGTTTCGTTTATATGGCGACTTATAGGTCGCAAACAGGTTCTTCGCATCCAGAGCTTCGTTGCGCAGAAATTCGTACGCCGTGCCGTGTATGTCGTTGGTCCCCGACTTGATCGAGACGCTCACTACGCCCGACGACGAACGGCCGAATTCGGCGGAATACCCGTTGGTCGCAACTTTAAATTCCTGGATGGCATCGACAGAGGGTTTGATAACCTCCTTCTGGTTGCCGTAGCTGTACCGAATTGCCTGGTTATTGTTGTCAACGCCGTCTAACAGGAAGCCAACCGCGTACCCATTCTGCCCGCCGACGCTGATGCCCACGGCGCTCGTGGATGGGATCGTACCGGACGAAAGAGCCGCGAGTTGTAGGTAGTCACGGCCGTTCAGCGGCAAATCTTCAATCTGCTGGTTGTTGATTACCGTCCCGACCGCTGCATCCGCGCTTTGCAAAAGCGGAGCCGCCGCTTCGACGTCGACGGTCTCGGAGATCTGCCCGACCTCCAGCACGAAATCGAGTTGGCGGACGTCACCGATTTCGAGCACCAGGCCGCGCTGGTTGATGCGTTTGAATCCTGTCGCCTCCACCGTGATCGCATACTCGCCGATGCGCAAGGGCGGCGTCCGGTACTCGCCTCGTTCGCCGGTGACCACCGGTGTCGTTGCACCCGTGGCCAAGTGAGTCAGAGTCACCACCGCGGAACTCACGGCGGAGTGGCTGGGGTCTGCCACCGAACCGACCACCACGGCCTCGTTTGACTGCTGCCCAAAAGCAGAGGTCGACCACACGGCACTCATCAAGAACGCAGAAAAGCCCAAAAACCCAAGATGTTTCCGCACAAAACCGCTCCTTTTGTTTTGGCGGTCGAGCTCTAGGCGACCTGACCGGCGCGGCCAACTCTTGGGGCCGCTTTCTCCGCCGGCTGAATGTCTACTTAATAGATCGACTATAGGGTACTTCGGGATTCACGTCAAGAGGGAAGGATTTAGGAATTAGCGAGGACCCGAGGGTGTTGCTCGGCAACGGATCGTTTTAGGCCGGCCATTGCCTGCCCTTGTCAGTTGGTGCGCGTCTCGATGAGTGTCCGCAAAGCCGCGGCCGTAAGCTTCTGGGCGGCAACCAGTTCTTTCATCTGTTTCTGGTTCTCTCTGATCTGCTCCCGATTGCGCCCCATCATCCGCATGCCGGTGACAATCAGCTTGCGGATGGCGGCGATCTTGCGATGGTGCTTCGAGCGGTGTTCTTTAGTGGTCATGGATGATAAACAATCCCGGCACGGGTTTCGAGCACAAGCAGATCTTCTTTGATCTCCCAAGTCCTTGCGTGCATCCTTTAGGTTGCCCTCGATCCTGCTCAATCGCGCGAGGATATACTTGAGCAGCATCGATTCCGGAGCGAGGCGACGATTACCACCAAAATTAACGGGAACGTCCAGTAGAACACCTGCAACGCTTCATTCGTCGGTCTCATTCTTCTACACTCTTTTACCGCTAGTAACTCTTGCGCGGGCAGTACAGAGAAGAGAGCCGACAATTCTGAAAGGTAATTCCGAAACGCCAATTCCAAAAGCCAATTCCGAAAGCCAATTCCGAAAGTTGCTTTTCCAATTCGGTTCAGGCAAGCTAATAGGTTTTCCATAATCGCATGCTCGAACGGGTGCTCTACCACGATCACTGCTTTGATGGCGCGGCCTCAGCCGCATATTTCACCCGCTTCATTGCCGGTGTCATTCACCCCGAGGCGGAGTTCCGGTACACAGGGATGGCTCACAAGGCTTCTCAGAGTTTCGACCCCGCGCTGTTTGACGGGGATGAGAATGCGATCGTAGATTTTAAGTACTCGAGCAATCCGCGCCTGACCTGGTGGTTCGATCATCACCAGAGTGCCTTCTTAAATGCCGCCGATGCCGCCCACTTCCGTGCCGATACCAGCGGGCGCAAGCTGTACGACCCCGAATACAAATCTTGCGCTTCGTTCATTCGTGATGTGGCCAGGGCTCAATATAATTTCCAGGCGCCGGATCTGGAGGAACTGGTCGAGTGGTCGATCACCATCGATGGCGCGCAATATCCGAATGCGGAGTCGGCCGTCGAACTGGGCGCGCCAGCCATGAAATTGACCCTGGTGATTGAAGGCGCCCGGGGATCGGACGTAGTGCAACAGATCATTCGCTGGATGCAGCACCGCCCGCTTGCCGACATAGTTGCCGAGCCGGAAATACAGGCGATGTATGAGCCGCTGTATCAGGCCCACCTCGCCAGCATAGAAATCATTCGGGCACGAGCCCGTCAGGAAAATGGCGTCGTCTTCTTCGACCTGGCCGGCAAGAATATGGACGGGTACAACAAGTTCATACCCTATTACCTCTTTCCTTCGTCGATTTACACGGTGTCTGTAAGCCCATCCGCCTTTCGCACCAAGATATCGGTGGGTTCGAATCCTTGGGCGGGACAGGAACCCAAGCACAACCTCGCGACCATCTGTGAACGCTATGGCGGCGGAGGGCACGCCAAGGTAGGCGCGATCAGTTTCGAACCCGGGGAGTTGGACAAGGCGCGCATAGTTGCGGCCGACATCGTAAAGGAACTGCAACAGTAGCCACTTCCGGTCTGTTACATTCTGTGGATGCGGCCGATTCCGTCGTGGGACCAATACTATCTCGATATTTGCAAGGTGGTCGCCAGCCGGAGCAAGGACCCGAACACGCAGCTCGGCTGTGTGATCGTCGGGCCGAATCACGAGATTCGCTCTACCGGGTACAACTCATTTCCCCGAGGCATTCGGGACGACGTTCCCGAGCGCCTGGTACGGCCCGCGAAATACCTGTGGATTGAGCACGCTGAACGCAACGCCATTTGCAATGCGGCTCGCGCCGGCACGGCCACCCAAGGCTGCACCATCTATGTAGAGATCATGCCTTGCATGGACTGCGGCCGCGCGGTGGTACAGGCGGGCATTACGGAGGTGGTGATTTCCGAGGAACGCATGCGGCAATATTCGAGCGAGTTTTACAACGAGCACTTCGGCATGGTGGAAGTGCTTTTTCAAGAGGCCGGTACACGGGTGCGCCGCGTCTAGCGGCCTCCAAATCTGGTTCGCCTGCATAGAACGCTACAATGAATCCGCATGAGCACGGCTTACGACGCAATCATTATCGGTACCGGGCAGGCCGGACCTCCACTCGCCGGCCGGCTCACCGCCGCCGGTATGCGTGTGGCGGTGATCGAACGCAAACTCTTCGGCGGCACCTGCGTGAACACCGGTTGCATTCCGACCAAAGCGATGGTGGCGAGCGCTTTTGCGGCACATGTTGCGCGGATCGGGGGGGAATTCGGCGTGTCCGTTTCGGGCCCCGTCCGCGTCGATATGAAGCGGGTGAAGACGCGCAAAGATGATGCGTCACACAAATCCAGTTCAGGGGTTGAAGATTGGCTGAAGACGATGGCCAACTGCACCGTCTATGAGGGCCACGCACGGTTCGAATCATCACGCGAGGTGAATGTCGGCGGAGAACGGCTCACCAGCGAACGCATCTTCATCAACGTGGGTGCACGGGCCACGATCCCGCGGATTCCCGGCTTAGACGACATTCCATATCTGACGAACAGTTCCATGATGGCGGTCGATTTTTTGCCCGCACACTTGATCATTCTGGGCGGCAGCTATATCGGTCTCGAGTTTGGGCAGATGTTTCGCCGGTTCGGGAGTGAGGTAACGATCATCGAAACCGGGTCCCGGCTGATCCAGCGTGAGGATGAGGACGTTTCCGCCGCGATTCTGGAGATCTTAGAAAGCGAGGGCGTCGCGGTTCAGCTCAACGCCAATTGTGTCCGATTTTCAAAAGACGGAGACAACATAACTGCGTCTTTGGAATGTGCCGGCGGCAAACGCGAGGTCCGCGGATCGCACCTGCTGCTCGCCGTGGGCCGCCGCCCCAATACGGATGATCTCGGACTGGAAACCGCCGGCGTCGCCGTTGACCAACGCGGAAATATAACCGTGGACGATCAGTTACGCACTAACATTCCGGGCATCTGGGCGCTGGGCGATTGCAACGGGAAGGGAGGATTCACCCACACTTCTTATAACGACTTCGAAATCGCTGCCGCGAACCTTCTGGACAATGATCCGCGCCGCGTTTCGGACCGGATTCAAGCATATGCTCTCTATATCGATCCCGCTCTGGGCCGCGCAGGACTTACCGAAGCCGAAGTGCGCAAGAGCGGCAGGCGCGCGTTGATCGCGAAACGGCCCATGCAGAAGGTCACACGCGCCGTGCTAAAAGGCGAGACGCACGGCTTCATGAAAGTAATTGTCGACGCCGATACCCATGAGATCCTCGGAGCAGCGGTTCTAGGTCCCGAGGGGGACGAGGTCATTCATTCGATCCTGGATGTGATGTACGCAAAGAAGCCGTACACCGTAATTCAGCGCGCCATGCACATCCATCCCACGGTTTCGGAGTTGATCCCGACCATGTTGGGCAGCCTGGAACCGCTGCCTGCGGCTGCCGGTTCGAGCGCCGCGAGTTCCTAACAGACGGCCGATTGCCGGCGGCGGTGTAGTAAAATAGCCGCGATTGCACTTTCTCAGTAGGAGGTCCTTGCTGATGCGGCCGCGGGGTATTTCGCGAAGGTTGGCGCCGGGGATTATCTTAATTGCGGGGATGCTGGGCCTTGCCTGGCAGGCGTCGGCGCACCACTCCTTCGCGATGTTCGATATGAACAAGAAGGTCACGCTGGTCGGCACGGTCACCGAGTTTCAGTGGACCAACCCACACGCCTACATCGAGATCGATGTTCCCGATGAGAAAGGCGAAGTGAAGCATTGGAGTATCGAACTGGGCAGCCCCAGCATTCTGCAACAGAGCGGGTGGAAATTCAGCAGCTTGAAGAAGGGTGACAAAACCACACTTGTCATCAGCCCGTTGAAGAACGGGCAGGCGGGCGGCTTTCTAAATGAGGCAACATTACCGGATGGCCGCGTCGTGACGAATGGGCCCCGCCAACGTTAAGGGTATGCAAATGACCGCTGGACTGTTTCCAAACCTATTGGTGTACGGCGCCGGCCTGTTACCGCTGTTGCCGGTAATGCCCGCAGCGAGAGCGGCGGACTCGCAAAACCGGGTACCCGACCTGAACGGCGTGTGGGCGCCTTACCGCGCCGGCCGCGGCGGCGATGCGAAGTTCGCGCCTCCGCCGGCTGAAACTCCTGTGCTCAAACCGGAGTACGCGAAGCCATATGAGGCCAAGCGCGCCTCCGAAGCCGCCTCCTTGGCTCGAGGGGAGCAGTTGCCGAATGGAAGCGTGCGATGCGTGCCGTACGGTGTACCCACGATGATGTCCGTCGCGAGTTATCCGGTCGAATTCATCCAGACGCCGCGGCAGGTGACGATGATCGCAGAGGCGTTCAGTGAAGTACGGCGTGTTTACCTCGATCGGCCGCAGTCGAAAATCGAGGATGTGGCTCCTGGATATTATGGCCGCTCGGTGGGCCACTGGGATGGAGACACGTTGGTTGTCGATACCGTGGGGATCAAAAGCTCGGTGGCCGGCTACCGCGGCCTGCCGCATAGCGACCAGATGCGAATTACCGAGCGGATTCGTCTGGCATCGCCCGATATTCTGCAGGACCAGATCACCATTGCGGACCCGGTTGTACTCGAAAAGGCGTTCACTTATACGCTCGTGTACAAACGCAATCCCGATTACGAGATGGTCGAGTTTGTCTGTGACAACAACCGGGAATACGTCGACGATAAAGGCGTAGTGCGGATGAAGGTGCACGAGCAGTAGGCTGAGGATGGGATATAGGGGCGTAACGATGAGTAACTTATTCAGGTTGGGGAACGCGCTGGGCGTGGCTTTGGGCCTTGTGATGTTCGCAGGTGTTGCGATGGCTCAGCCGCAAGCACCCGCCGAGCCGGCGCAGTTGGGCGCGCTCGCGCCGGCGAATCTCGCCAAGCCGCGTCCGAAACCGCCGTTCGACCTTACGGGAACCTGGCAGCACAGCGGCGGGCGGGATAACCCGTTCCGCTTCGGGCCGCCCGAAGGGGCAAAGCTCATGCCCTCCACTCAAACCCATCTGGCCGCGGCTAAGAAGGCTGCCGCTGAGGGAAAGGCGTACCACGACGATATAGGCGCGTGCTGGCCAGCCGGCATGCCGGTGATCATGACTCGCGTCTGGCCGATCGCCATGATCCAACTGCCCACGGCGATTTATATGATCAGCGGCTTTATGAACAGCGTGCGTACCATTTTCCTCGATGGCCGCCAGCACACCGATCCCGATTTAATCGTACGCAGTTTTAACGGCGAGTCGATCGGGCACTGGGAGGGCGACGCGCTCGTCGTGGATACTACCGGTTTCGTCGACGATCATCATTGGGTGGACAACGGAATTCCGGCAACCGATTCGCTGCACATTGTGGAACGCATGCGGTTGATCGACAAAGGCGCAACATTGGAGATCGCCTACACACTCTCCGACCCCAAGAGTTGGGAAGGGGAGTGGAAAATGACCAAGCGCTTCAAGCGAATGGATGACACCGACATCACCGAGGCATCCTGCTTGCCCGATTTAAACGAGCACTTGCCGAGTACCCAGGCCAAGACCAACGTTCGCTAGAGAGAAATCATTTAAGACCCAGAAAGGCAGGAAATCGCGTGAAGAATGTACTGATGGCGTGCACGTTTTTGTTCGGGATGTGGGCCTCCAATTCCGCTTTCGCACACCACTCGATGGCCGGATTTGACCGGAATAAAACCGTAACGCTCGTCGGTACGGTCAAATATTTCAAATGGGCGAACCCGCATTCGTGGATCGAGATGGAGGTTCCCAATTCCAAAGGCGGCGTGGAAGTCTGGGACATTGAAATGACCTCCCCCGCCGTTCTCATTCGGGCAGGCTGGAAATCGACATTCCTCAAACCGGGTGACAAGGTGACCGTGGCCGCCCATCCACTCCAGACCGGCGATCCGGGCGGGACTTTCGTCTCGGTGATCTTACCGGACGGGCGCACCATGACAGACCGGCCTCCCCAATCTGCCGGCTCGAAACAGTAAACTAAAGCCGAGTACCCCGCCCTTCAAGAGTTCACTTGACATAAAGTCGGCTCTCTCCTATTATCGATCAAGTAAGTAGACTTTACGAAATTAGCAGCCAAGGGCACCATGAGTTGCCTTGCTAACGAGGTCCCTCCGATGCGGCCGTTAAGAGCGCTATTTGTGATTGCTTGGGCGAACGCCGATCGCGTAGCTTGCGCGTGTTTTTCCTGCGCTCATAAATAGCCCGCAAAACGAGCTCAACCAGCACAGCAGATGTTTGGGGGACACCTGTCTCATCCCGCAGAGCGCGGGGCGCGGCAAATCGGGCGCGCTTTGAAGATCTGTTCTAACAGTCAACTCAGAAGAGGAACCATGCGCAAACTCGTTTTCTTTACATTATTGGCGGCTGCGGCGGCCTACCCACAGCAGACCGGAGCACCCAAGCAGGCACCCTCAAAAGCCAAGAAACTCACCAGGGCCGAGTTGGACAACTTCCTGGCTCATCCCGAGCAGGTTCTGTTCATCGATGTGCGCCGTCCCGACGAAGTCTCATCCAACGGCGGATTTCCGGTCTATTTGAGCATTCAGGCTGGCGAGTTGGAGAAGCATCTGCCGGAAATTCCGAAGGACCGCGTAATTGTAACCGTGTCGAACCATGCGGCTCGCGCCGGGCGCGCGGCGGATCTGCTCGAAAGCAAAGGGTTCAAGGTGGCGGGCGCGGCCGGAGTCGAAGACTACGAATCGGAGGGCGGCAAGGTTGTGACAATCGAAGTACCAAAACCGTCCGTCGCCGCAAAACAATAATGGAGAAGAGTTGGACAGCGCCATGGAACCAGAACGGGCTGAAAGTGTAGCGCCTTTAGCGCTATTGGCTATGAGGGATGCGGGCGCGGAGGGCTACGCCATCTACTGCTGCGAATCCAACTCCCCGGCTCCGGTTCGCGTGCAGGGTTATGGCTTAGCGATACCCGAGGAAGCATCGCCCGGCCTGTCCACGGCTCGGTTCCGGCTCTGCGTGGAAGGCGAGCAGGCGGGCATACTGGCGTTTGTGTTTCGCGCTCCGGTTGTGCCGGAAACGTCGCTAGCAGTTCTCGAACGGCTCGCTCGAACAATTGAGTCCGTGTGGTCTCTCTCCCATGCGTCCGGCGCACTGGTAGACTTGACGACACACATCGGCCGGTTGCAAAGCCAATTAGCGGATCTCAAAATCGCGGATCGTGCCGGCGGGTTCTTGGCCCACCCCCAACCCAACGCGAGCCTCATTATGGCGCATCATGTAGAGAGCGTTCTCAATGCGCATCGGTTCCGGAGGTTCCTGGAGGAAATGGTCCGCGATCTCGAAAACCAGATCCGCGAACGGCGCTTGATCACCCGCGCCAAGGCTTTGCTGCAGGACACATATGGTATATCCGAAGAGCAGGCGCACGCCCGGTTACGGCTCAGCAGCCGCAGAAGCCGGCGGCGGCTTGGAACGGTTGCGGAGCATCTCATCAAGGAAGAATATGGCACCCCATCGACGTGAAGTCTTGGCAGGGCTTCTCACCACCATCGCCGCCCGCGCTCTCAAAGGGGAAGTACCCGTGACTGTGCCGGGAAAGCGGCCCTTGATCCTCCATAATGATTTTCCCGAAGATTTAGAGACGCCGGTTCAGGCTTTCGACTCCTGGCTTACCCCAACCGATGCTTTTTATGTGCGCCAGCACCTTCCCCGGCCGAAGATGGATCCGGCATCGTTTCGGCTCACCGTAAACGGGCTGGTGCAGAAGCCGCTGGAACTGACGCTCGCCGATTTGCAAAAGCTTCCTCAGTACACGGTCCCTGCCACGCTCGAGTGTGCCGGAAACGGCCGCGGCTTCTTCCGGCCCCAGCTTCCGGGAATTCAATGGATGCGGGGTGCGGTTGGTAATGCCGAATGGGAAGGTCCGCGCGTATCCGATGTGCTGGCCCTGGCAGGAGTATCGGCCGCGGCGGCATTCCTCGAATCGGACGGCGCCGATGTCGGCGTAGGCGGCACGCCTGACTTCATTCGCTCCCTTCCCATGAAGAAAGCGCTCGATTCGTCCACACTGTTGCCGCTGCGCATGAACGGCCGGCCCATTCCCGATCTTCACGGATTTCCCACGCGGCTGATTGTCCCCGGGTGGTGCGGCTCCAATTCCGTGAAATGGGTGACGCGCCTCTCCCCGGCGGCCAGCCGCCATGGCGGTTTCTTCATGGCTTCGGCCTACAAATTTCCCAAATACAATGTTTCGCCCGGCGGAGCAGCAAATGCGGCCGATTTGGAACCGATAGAGGGCATGCCGGTAAAATCGACCATTACGTCGCCGCAGGACCAGGCCACGTTGACCGTTGGTCCGCAAACGATTCGAGGCTTCGCTTGGGCCGGGGAGGAGGCCATCGAGCGCGTCGAGGTCTCGACCGATGGCGGCAGCCGATGGCAGGACGCGGCCCTCTCCGCGCCCAAACTGCGCTTTGCCTGGCGTCTCTGGCAGATGAACTGGCAGCCTAAGGATCCGGGCTACTACTCCATTCTGTCGCGCGCCACTGACTCGGCGGGCCGGGTCCAACCCGTCGTGGCCGTTTGGAATCCTTCGGGGTATCTTTGGAATGCGATCGACCGCGTGGGAGTGAAACTGGAGAGGAAAGCATGAACCGAAGGCTCATTTTTCTGTCCGCCCTCTTTTCCGGCATGATCTGGGCCGGCGACCCAACTCTTGCCGAGCGCGGCCAGAAGGAGGAGACGCGCAATTGCGTCGCTTGCCATAGCCTGCGGCTCATTAACTCCCAGCGATTGCCCAAAGCGGCTTGGGGCAAGGAACTCGACAAGATGGCCGGATGGGGCGCTAAAATCGACGACCGCGATGCGCTGCTCGAGTACCTGATTACGAACTTCGGAGAGGATAAGCCGCTAGAGACAGTGATGACGCAAAACGGCGCGCAG
>JAFAWA010000280.1 GCA_019242155.1 Terriglobia bacterium
TACCCTGCGCCCAGCGAACCTGCCGTATAGGTGCCGTCGGGCGCGGAATTGACGACGTGTCGAAACCCGGTATCTTCGTTTACTACGCTAATTAGGGCGCCGGAGACATTGGCCAGAGAAGGGTCGAGGATTCGCCCGTAGAGAGCGTATGAGGACTGGGCAAGCCCTATAGGTCCGCACACCACGGCAATTACGCTGAGCGAAACCAGCCGCCCCAGGGTCATTGGAAACGCCTACATCGTCAAAAGTAGTTCACATTGTTGCACAGCGCGCCGGATTTCGGCGAGGGCCGCGAGTATCTTTTGCGGAAGGTTTGCCGGGTCCGGTACTGCCGCGGCGGCTCCGAGCACGCCCGCGAGGAGAGTGTCTTCTTGACGCGCGGAAATGTACAAGTTCTCCGCAGCCGCTTGCCATGTGGAAACCGAAACGGGCTCGGGTAGGATCGGGGCCCCACTGCGTCCCGGCGGCAAAACCGGCCGGATGGCGCTGTTGATGGATGTTAACTCCCGGCTGAGAGCGTCCAGATGCTCCCGGCTGAGGCTTCGCAACAGGGCCTGATTTTCCGGAGTGAGTTGCGTCTCGGCTTCCGCGGGAAACTCCAGGGCCAAGCGTCTGAGAGCATATACGCGCGACATGGCTGTTTCCTGATGTTCCAGAAGCTGCGCGCTGAAATTCTCGAATTGGCTGCGGCCCGGAAATTGGGATTCGAGCGGGCTTGAACTGTGCGGCGGCGCAGCGACAGGCTCATGACTCTCGGCTTGGAGGTCTTGTGCCGGTAATGCCACAGGGGCAGCGAATTGAACTTCAAGATTAGGCAGCGGCGATAGAGCCTCCCGGATCTGCTGTTGCCGGACCGCCGAGATTCCAGAGCCGCGAACCACCACGCGCCCGTGCTCCCGGCCGACTTCTACCGGGTCGCCCAAGTCGGCTCCTACATGATGCAGCGCCGCCACCGCCTGGAGTTCCTCCGACAGGCTGGCCTCAACTGGAACTTGTGACTTCCCGGGCGCTGCACCGGTTGCCGCCGGCACTCTGGAACTCAATACCGGTGCGGGGCTCGAGATCGGCGTAGCAGGTTCGTTTGCGGCCGGGATTGCAGCGGCACGTGTGGGTGCCGCCGGTGCATGAAATTCGATCAGCCGGAAGCTGAGACTAGCCGCCACGAGCGCTGCTGAGCCCGCGCCCAAAACTGCCCATCGCAGGTACCAACGGGAAGCTCGGGGGGCGGGCCGCGCAGCGGCATCGACGCCGTCGAATTCGCGGGAAAGATCGCTCCACCGAGCGGGTGGTTCCGGCAGCGCACGGCCTAAACCTTCCTGGCTATAGCGCACGCACTCGCTTACCGTCAGTTGCAGGTTCTGCAACTCACTGCGGCATTGCCAGCAGGCCTTCAGGTGGCGCTCGACCTGCCGTACCTTCGCGTACGGTAATTCACCATCCAGGTACGGCAGCAAGAGTTCGCTTTCGGGATGGCGCATTTCGAACTCACTCATCCCGCACGCTCCGCAGCCGCTCTATCGCGCGCCGCAAAAACTCGCCTACAGTGGATGCGCTGATACCCAAAGCCGCGCCGATTTCGGGATATCGTAATCCTTGCATGCGCAGGAACAGGCATCGCCGTTGCTGTGTAGACAAGTTTTCGATTGCCCGGTGGAATCTCAATAATCTTTCTTTGGCCGCCAGCCGTTTTTCCGGATCGGGCGTCTGCGCCGTCAGCAACGAATTTAGATCGGGATCAAACGGCAGTTCGGCGCTCTGCCGTTCACGTACTTTGAGCCCATAGTTGTGAGCCACCCGGAAGATCCAGCCTCGCAAGCTTTGGATCTTTTCGCCTTTGCGGAGAGTCGCATAAAGCCTTAGAAACACCTCCTGCGCGGCCTCCTGCGCCTGCGGAGGATGCAGGCCCAAGGTAAGCAGGTAACGGTAAACGTCCTGGCGTGCTTCGAGATATAGATGTGTCACCTGGTCGCGTAGTGGATCGGCCGGCTCTTCCCGATGCGCAGACGCGGCCATCTCCTCGCGAATGGAGTACGCAGACATTCCCTTATTGCGTAAGACCCGGCCGCTCATGTATCCAACTACACCGTACCCGGCAAAAATTTAGAAGAATCGAATTCCAGTGTAGTGGAACCGGTGGTCCTCCGGGTCTTTGGACCGGATGCCCGACCCGACCGTCTGCGTCTCGATCGTCACCTATAATAGCGAGCGCTACATCCGTAAATGCCTGGACGCACTGCTTGGCCAAGACTACCCACATCTCGACGTCGTGGTGGTGGATAACGCTTCGGCTGACGGCACCAGGGACATTCTCTATCACTACCGCTCGCGTGTGCGGATCATATACAACCACGAGAACGTGGGCTTTGCAGCCGCACAAAATCAGGCGATCGCGACGTCTACAGCGTCGTGGGCACTCGTGCTCAACCCGGACGTGCTCCTCGAAGCCGGTTTTGTCCGTGCCCTGATTGAAGCCGCCCGCAGTGATCCGCACGTAGGCGCCGTTTGCGGCAAGCTACTTTCAATTGGCCCTGGGTTCGTCCCGCTTCCCGAACCTCGTCTCGATTCGACCGGGATGTATTTCACGCCTGCGATGCGGCACTTCGACCGCGGGTCGAGAACCGCTGATGACGGGCGTTTCGACCGGCCGGAGTACGTCTTCGGCGCGAGCGCCGCGGCCGCGCTGTATTCGCGCCAGATGATCGAGAACATTTCGATTCACGGCCAGTTCTTTGACGCGAATTTCTTCGCATATCGTGAAGATGCCGATGTGGCTTGGCGCGCGCAGTTGCTCGGCTGGCGAACGATTTATACGCCCTCGGCAATCGGATACCACGTACGTACGGTTTCGCCCGATAATCGAGGGTCCGTTTCTGCCGTCATCAACATGCATTCGGTTAAGAATCGTTTTCTGCTGCGAATCAAAAACCTAACTCCCGGTCTTTGGCGCAAATACTGGCTGCCCATGACCGTTCGCGACCTGTTAGTGATCGGCGGCTGCATCGTGTACGAGCCGCGCTCGCTCGCGGCATTCTGGCGTCTGGCGCGTTGCCTCGCTGACGCCAAGCAGCAGCGCGATTGGATTATGAGCCGCCGTCGCATTTCAGATGAGGCGTTGGCGCAGTGGTTCTGTTCGCAGTCGGTCTCCATGCCGCTTACGCCTTTCGCCGCCGCAACGTGCTCATCAGACGTTCGAGGCCGCGCTCCCCGTCCGGAAACAGATCGATATACTGTAGCTCGCGCTGCACCGCTTTTGGGACACGGCAAGAGTCCAGCCGGACAGGAACAATAAAGATCTCTTCGAGCGGGACTCGCTTGGCGCAGTCCAATGCATACCGGATTTCCGCCTGAAATCCACCGCGTTTATTTACCGACCGGTGCGAATAACAGGCTACAAAGAAATCGGAACTTTCAATCGCTGTCTCAATCGCGCGCGGCCAGTTCTGGCCCGGCAGGAGTTTACGAACGTCCATCCAGGGCTCGAAGCCATTGGTTTCGAGAGCCTGATAGATCCACTCCGCCGCTTGCTGGTCCTCTTTCACGTAAGCAATGAATACTCGCGGCTGGCTGGGTTCGAAACGGCAACCCAATGCGCCGTCCGGATAAAACACGCCCAAGCCGTCAATTTCGACGGCGTGGCCTCGCGCTAGGGAACGGATCACGATTTGCGCCAAATCCTGAGCCGAAGAGATTTCATTCATCCTGCCAGGACCCCGTTTTTTCGAACCGGATGCGGCCGTCGGCGCCCCTAAGAAATACGCCCAGGCCAGGCCAGCGCGCCTCCTCCCCGTGATTCACTTTTTGTAGCACTTGGTAAACAATACGGTCCAAACGATCTGCCGCTTCGCCCGCGCTTACTCCTGACTCTTGTGCCAACCGCCGCGCGATTTCAGGCTTTTCCATATGCGACTCAATGTATCAGCCGGAATTATTACCAGCACCGGCTGAAATCACTCCCCTGATGAAAAGACAGCGGATATCCTGCTTTGACCGCGCGAAATCGGGTGTGACCGGACGACATGAAGCGATTTTAATCCTGGCTTAAGGCACAGTTCATGTGGGAACCGTTACCATAGCCCCAAGACGACGTAACAGTCGTATATCCAAAGGAGAAACGCAATGAAGAAATTGATGACCCTGATGCTGGGCATGGCGCTCGCGTTCACTAGCATCGCCGTGACCTTCGCGCAGGACCAGCCCAAGAGCGACGACGATACCAAGAAGAAGAAGGGCAAGAAAAAGAAGTCCGACGAGCCCAAGAAAGACCTCCGCTAAGCGCTTACGGACTCTACGATGGGAGCCGCGTAGCGGCCTTGGATCCTACGCGGCCAACCAGCCTCCTCCTCGATTTTCAATCATCCCTCCCTTACCGATGTAACCTAGTCCTTGGCGTTGTGCGCCCATCTGAGTAATGCCCGGGACAGGAGAAACGTCATGAAAGCTCTCTCACATATAGCCCTGCTGTTGGCATCTGTCGTAACCGGTTCGGCCTTGGCGCAAACCGCGCCTCCCGCGGGCGCGGCAGCAGCGCCCAACGACCGCTACATCGGCGAAGTCACATCAGTCGATACAGAACACCGGGACATCGTGCTCAAGCAGGATAAAGGCTCGCCCGTGACAATCACCGTGGGCGAAAAAGCATCCGTTCTGCGAGTTCCTCCCGGAGAAACTGATCTCAAGAAGGCTACGCGCATCACCTTTGCAGATATCGGCACCGGTGACCGGTTGCTCGCCGTGGGATCGAAATCCGCCGATAAAGTCGAAGCGCGCACCGTGGTCATCATGAACAAAGCGGATATCGCGCAAAAGCAGGAGCGGGAGCAGCAGGAATGGCAGAAACGCAGTGTATCGGGAGTGGTCGCGGCCATCGACCCGGCGGATAAGACCATGACAATAACTGTGGGGGACAAGAAATACAAAGTGAATTCCACACCCATGACGGAATTCCGGCGTTATGCCATAGATTCGGCTAAGTACGGCGACTCCAAAGAGAGCGCGTTTCCGGAAATCAAAGTGGGCGACCAGATCAGTGTCCTGGGAAACAGGAATGAGGAAGCCCTCACTGTCAATGCGGAGCGCGTGGTCTCCGGAAGCTTCTCCCGCGTAGCTGGAACCGTCTCCTCCGTAAATGCCGAAACCGGAGAAATCAAACTCGCGGACCTGCTGGGCCGTAGGGCTGTGACCGTGCAAGTCACACCGAAGTCGAATGCCCGGCGGATTCCCGAGCAGCTTGCCGCGCTCTTGGCGCAGCGTCTGGTACCCGCTGGTCAAGCCGGTCCAGCCCCGGCCGGCGGCGGTCGAGGCGGCCCTGCCGGAGGCCTGCGCGCCGGTGCAGGCGACCTCAGCCAGATTCTCGAGCGGCTGCCCGCCATTCATGTTGCCGATTTAAAGCCCGGCAGCGCAGTGATTCTAATGGGCAGCCCGCAGCCTGATGCTTCGCATCTGATCGCCATCACTATCGTCTCCGGCATCGAGCCCATCATTAGCGCCGGAGCCAATCTGGTGCAGGACCTGATCGGCGGTTGGAGTCTCGGCGGCGGTGATCTGGCCGAAGCTCAGTAGTACCCATCTCGGGCAATTTACGAATCTTTGCGTTCTACAATCGAGTTTCCGTTCAAGATGATGAGGAGGCGGAACTCGAATTCATGCTGTGCTTGCGAATCTACGGTGTGGCTCTGCTCGCGATGGTGGGGGCTCTACCGTATGCTCAGGCTCAGCCCAATACAGGAGCGGTGCGAGGCGTTCTCACTGATAACACCGGCGCCGTCATTCCCGGCGCCAATGTCAGCATTGCGGGCGCTGCTGCCACCAAAACCGCAGGCACTCAGATTGACGGCAGTTTTAGTTTTTCGGGCCTTCCCGCCGGCCAGTATACGGTTCGGGTGGCATTCCCCGGGTTTACCCCTCTAAACCGCGCTGTTACGGTGGACCCCGGCGCTACGGCGCAGGTTCCTCTGCAACTGCTGCTCTCTTCCGAAAAGCAGGTCCTTACCGTGCAAAGTGAAGGCGCCCCCGCGGTAAGCGTCGAGCCGGATGCCAACGCCACCGCGCTGGTGCTTCGCGGTCAGGACCTCGAGGCTCTTCCCGACGATCCCGATGATCTCAAAGACGCACTGGAGGCATTAGCGGGACCGGCCGCCGGTCCGAGCGGCGCTCAAATGTTCGTGGACGGTTTCAGCAGCGGCATCATGCCGCCCAAAGAATCGATTCGCGAAATCCGCATCAATCAAAACCCGTTCTCGGCGGAGTACGACAAACTGGGGATGGGCCGCATAGAGATTCTCACTAAGCCCGGCACCGACAAGTTTCACGGTGCAGCCTACATCAATGACGGCAATGGCATCTTCAATTCCCGTAATCCCTACGTCGGCAACAAGCCGGATTACTCGAACACCATGTTCGGCGCCACCCTGAGCGGACCCTTGGGGAAACGCGCTTCGTTCTTTATCAACGTCGACCAGCGCAATATTACGAATAACGCGACCATTCATGCGACGACGGTCGATCCCACGACTCTGCTAATCGCTCCTTTAGATCAGGCGGTTCTCGCGCCCTTTCGCAATACCTACGTGAATCCTCGTTTGGATTATCAGTTGACTCCCAATCACACACTGGTGGCGCGCTACCAGTACGTTACTTCCACTCAGGACGATGCCGGCATAGGCCAGTTCAGTCTTCCGAGCCGGGCCTACGCGAGCGGCACCACGGAACACAACGGCCAGTTGACCGAGACCGCGGTCCTTAGCGCGCAGGCTGTGAACGAGACCAGATTCCAGTTCGCCCATACGAATACTTTCCAGAACGGCGATAACACCGTTCCCACAACATTGGTCGCGAGCGCGTTTACCGGCGGGGGCGCCGAGATAGGAAGGTCGTACACCGACATTGATCATTTCGAGTTAACCAACTTTACGACCGTCACTCACAAGACGCATACGATCCGGTTCGGCGTGCGCATAAGACGCGATGCGCTTACGAGCGCTTCTCCCGAGAACTTCGGGGGCACGTTCAGTTTTTTCGGTGTGGCCGCCGCCCCGGTTCTGGATGCGAACAATCAGATCGTCCAT